>NC_020504.1:6436639-6743801 GCF_000349325.1 Streptomyces davaonensis JCM 4913 | reverse complement strand
CGGCGGTCGCCGTCATCACGGCGGCGGGCATGGCCAGCGGCCTGTTCGGCTACGACACCCCGACCCGGGAAACGGCACTGCCGGAGGCGGTACGGGCCGGCGTCCCCGACACCACACCGGCACCGTCGGACTCGGCGTCCAAGTCGGCGTCCCCGTCATCGACGTCGGCGTCCCCGACGCCCTCGGCGACGCAGAGCGAGTCACCCTCTCCGTCGGCGTCCAGCGCGTCCCCGTCCGCGTCGGCGACGTCGGCGTCCCCCAGCCCGTCCTCGACCCCGGCGAAGGCTTCGGACGCCCCGCCCGAGGAGACGACGCCCGAGCCCGACGCCCCGGTCCTGCGCCGTGGCGACAAGGGCCCCGAGGTGACGGAACTCCAACTCCGCCTGCGCCAGCTGTATCTCTACAACGGCGACATCAACGGCAACTTCAACTGGCCGCTGGAGGACGCCCTGCGCAACTACCAGTGGAGCCGCGGCGTGGGCCGCGACGACCTGGGCGTCTACACGGCGGAGACGCGGGCGAGCCTGGAGTCGGAGACTTCCGAGCCGTAGTCCGGGTCAGCCCACGTGCAGGCGGACCCCGCCGTCGAAGGGCTCGACACGGATCTGCGTGAGGTCCCGCACCGCCACATCCGGCCCGTGGAACCCGGCCCGCGGCCCGACCCCCACGACCCGCATCCCAGCGGCCCGCCCGGCCTGGATGCCGGCCCCGGAGTCCTCGAACACGACGCAGTCCGCGGGGTCCACCCCGAGCTCCGCCGCGCCCTTCAGGAAGCCCTCCGGGTCCGGCTTGCTCGCGCCGACGGACTCCGCCGTCACCCGGACGTCGGGCAGGCCAAGACCCGCCGCGGCCATCCGCGCCGTGGACAGCGCCACGTCCGCCGAGGTCACCAACGCGTGCGGGACGGATCCCGTGACCAGCGAGGACAGGAACTCCCCCGCGCCGGGGACCGCCACCACGCCGTCCATGTCCGCCGTCTCCTCGGCCAGCATCCACGCGTTCTCGGCGTGGTTCTGCGCCATGGGCCGCCCGGGCAGCAGCAGCGCCATCGTGGCGTACCCCTGCCGCCCGTGGACGACCTTCATGACCTCGTCCCCGTCCAGACCGTGCCGGTCGGCCCAGCGGCGCCAGATCCGCTCGACGACGGCGTCCGAGTTGACGAGGGTGCCGTCCATGTCCAGCAGGAGGGCGCGGCAGGTGAGCACGGTCGTGGCCGTCATCGGCAGCTCCAAAGCACAGGGCGGCGAAACATGGATCGGAAGACCAAGGTGGTCCCGCCCGCCGGTCAGGGAAAACGAGCGGGAGCCACTTTGTTCCTCTACGGTACAAAACCGTTCCATGATCCCGCCACTCCCCCGGGAATCGTTCACCGACCGTTCAGCTCGGCCCCGGCTCAGCCGGTGATCGCCTCCCAGAGGCTCCACACCCCGAGCGCCAGCATCAGCAACGCCGCCACCTGCGTGATCAGCTTCAGCGGCACCCGCTTCATCAGCGCCTTGCCGCCCACGATCCCCAGCCCGGCCACGGCCCACAGCGCCAGCACCGCACCGAGTCCGACGGACAGCGGATCGTCGTAGCGCGCGGCGAGGTTCGCGGTCATGATCTGCGTGAGATCCCCGAACTCCGCGACGAGGATCAGCATGAACCCCGCCCCGGACACCTTCCAGAAGGACTGGTTCTCCGGCTTGCGGATCTCCTCCTCGCCCTCGTCCTTCTTCAGCAGCAGCATCGCGGCGCCGCCGAGGAAGAGCACACCCGTGAGCGCGTGCACCAGTTGCTGCGGCAGCAGCGTCAGCACACTGCCCGCCGCCACGGCGAGCGTGACATGCAGCGCGAACGCGGCGGCGACACCGGCGAAGACGTAGGACGCCCGGTAGCGGGTGCCGAGGACGAGCCCCGCGAGCGCGGTCTTGTCGGGCAGTTCCGCGAGAAAGACGACGCCGAACACGAGCGCCATCACACTGAAGCTGATCAAGGTTCCTCAATCGGTCGGGGGCCGCCCCACCGAGAGTGCAGTAGCTCTTCCGGAAAAAGAGACACCTCGGCACGGCAGCACACGGTCAATGCACTGCGTTGCCGAAGGTCTCGCTGGCGGGACCCCTGATCGAGGTCCGCCTCCGGGCGCCGGCTCAGACGAGCTGAGCAGTATGTCGACGGTCCGGCGAAGAGCTACTCCCCTTCTGCTCCGACCATCGTACGCGATCGTTTCGCCGTAAACCTTGTCATGTCATGGTCGCGTCATTAACTTCTCACGCAACGCACACCTCCCCGCAACGCGGCGTGGCGAGCATTCCCCTGCTCGTGCACGCCCAACGCCCCCACACCCCATGGGAGTTCGCATGTCCAAGTTCTACGCGCGTCGACGCCTGAGCATGGTCGCCGCCTTCACCGGCCTCATAGCCTCCGTCAGCCTCTTCAACGGCCCGAGCGCCTCCGCCGCCCTCCCCACCCCGGTCAGCGCCTCCACCGCCCGCACCTACCTCGCCTCGCTCACCGTGGCGACCGAGGACCGCACCGGCTACAGCCGCGACCTGTTCAACCACTGGATCACCATCTCCGGCACCTGCAACACGCGTGAGACGGTCCTCAAGCGCGACGGCTCGAACGTCGTCACCGACTCCGCCTGCGCCTCCACCAGCGGCAGCTGGTACTCCCCCTACGACGGCGCCACCTGGTACGCCGCCTCCGACGTCGACATCGACCACCTCGTGCCGCTCGCCGAGGCCTGGGACTCCGGCGCCGACAACTGGACCAGCTCCAAGCGCCAGTCCTTCGCCAACGACCTGACCCGCCCGCAGCTCCTCGCGGTCACCGACAACGTCAACCAGGCCAAGGGCGACCAGGACCCGGCCACCTGGATGCCGTCCCGCACCACCTACCGCTGCACCTACGTGCGCGCCTGGGTGCAGGTGAAGTACTACTACGGCCTGTCCGTGGACACCGCCGAGAAGAGCGCGCTCACCAGCTACCTGAACGCCTGCTGAACTCAGTGATCCCGTAGGTCCCGGAACCTACCCAGTGACCTCCGTCGTTCCGTACCGTACGGGGCGACGGAGAGGGGATCGCTCGTGGCCGAACTGCGGCTGGGACCGCTGCTGAGGTACGCCGACGGCTCGTCGGCGACCGTCTGGGTCGAGACGAGCCGTCCGTGCGCCGCCGAGGTGCGCGGCAGCGAGGGCGCGCGGGGTGAGTCCCGGACCTTCCAGATCGCCGGGCACCACTACGCGCTCGTCGAGGTGAGCGGTCTCACACCGGGCACGACCCAGTCGTACGAGGTCCTCCTCGACGGCGCCCAGGTCTGGCCGCTGCCCGACTCCCCCTTCCCGCCCTCGGTGATCCGCACCCCGGTCCCGGAGGACACCGTCCGGGTCGCCTTCGGCTCCTGCCGCTGGGCCGCGCCGCCGGACGGCGGGCACGACCCCGTCGGGCCGGACGCCCTGGACACCCTCGCCGCCCGGATCGCGGCCGACCCTGCGGGCGAGCGCCCGGACGTCCTGCTGCTGCTCGGCGATCAGGTGTACGCCGACGAGGTCTCCGAGGACACCCGCCGCTGGCTCGCCGCCCGCCGCGATCTGAGCGAGCCCCCGGGCAGCGAGGTCGCGGACTACGAGGAGTACACCCGCCTCTACTACGAGTCCTGGCTCGACCCCGAGGTCCGCTGGCTGCTCTCCACCGTGCCCAGCTGCATGATCTTCGACGACCACGACGTCATAGACGACTGGAACACCTCCGCCGCCTGGCTCGCCGACATGCGCGCCACCCCGTGGTGGCGCGAGCGCCTGCTGAGCGGACTGATGTCGTACTGGGTCCACCAGCACCTGGGCAACCTCACCCCGGCCGAGCTGGCCGCCGACCCGCTCTATGCCGCGGTGCGCGAAACCCCCGACGGCACCGACGAGTTGCGCTCCTTCGCGTGCAAGGCCGACGCCGACCCCGCCTCGGTGCGCTGGAGTTACCGGCGCGACTTCGGCCGGGTGCGCCTGCTCATGATCGACACCCGCGCGGCCCGGGTCCTGGACGAGGACAGCCGCGCGATGATCCACCCCGGGGAGGCCGAGTGGCTCCGGGCACAGATGGCGGACGGTCGCGGGGACTACGACCATCTCCTCATCGGCACCTCGCTGCCCTGGCTGCTCCCGCATCTGGTGCATGACGCCGAGGCGTGGGACGCGGCGCTGTGCCGGGGTGAACGGGGCGAGCGCTGGGCCCGGTTCGGGGAGCGGCTCAGACGCGCGGCCGACCTGGAGCACTGGGCCGCCTTCCCGGCCTCCTTCGAGGAACTGGCGGAAGCGCTGCGCGAGGCGGGCTCGGGGCCCGGGGCGCCGGCGACGGTGTGCGTGCTGTCGGGGGACGTGCATCACGCGTACGTGGCCGAGCCGACCTGGCCCGGGGGCGGGGGGCCCGACGCCCGGGTCGTCCAGCTGACCTGCTCCCCCGTCCACAACTCCATCCCGCGGTACATCCGGCTCGGCTTCCGGTTCGGCTGGAGCGCCGCCGCGCGGGCCCTGGGACGGCGGATCGCGGGGCACGGCGGGGTGCCCCGGCCGGGCGTCGACTGGCGGCGCACGGGCGGGCCCTGGTTCGGCAACCAGCTGATGACGCTGGTGCTGCGGGGGCGTTCGGCCACGCTGCGGCTGGAGCAGGCCCGGCCGGAGAAGGGCGGCGGGGCGCGGCTGCGGACGGTCGTGGAGTCCGAACTCAGCTCGTAGATCGGGCAGTTGGCGCTAGTGACGCATCCCACAGTCCTTGCGGCCGGGGCTCGGAGTACCCCCCTCCGGACGGCATGATGAGGCGGACCTTCCGCTTCCACCCATGCGCCCCACCGCCCGGGAGTCACCCCCTTTGTCTGCACCGAGCACGGCCCCCGCACTCGCCTCCACCCCCCTCTCCCCCTCCGTCGCCGTGGTCGGCGCCGGCCCGCGCGGCACCAGCGTCCTTGAGCGCCTGTGCGCCTCCGCCCGCGAACTCCTCGCACCCGGCGCCCGGTTGACCGTCCACGTGGTCGACCCGGCCCCACCGGGCCCCGGACGCGTCTGGCGCACCACCCAGCCGTCCGAGCTGCTGATGAACACCGTCGCCTGCCAGGTCACCCTGTTCACCGACGACAGCGTCGACTGCTCGGGCCCCCTGCGCCCGGGCCCGAGCCTGTACGAGTGGGCGGACGGCGCGCTCGGCCCGGACGAGTACCCGACCCGCGCTCACTACGGCCGCTACCTGGAGTGGGTGTTCGCCCGCACGGTCCGTGAGGCACCGCCCTCGGTGCGCGTCGAGACCCACGCGGCCCGCGCGACCCGCCTCGACGACACCTCGGACGGCCGCCAGACCCTCACCCTCGACAACGGCCGCACCCTGACCGGCCTCTCCGCCGTCGTCCTCACCCAGGGCCACCTCCCCACGGCCCCCGACACCGAGCAGCGCCACCACACCGGGTACGCCGAACGGCACGGCCTGCGCCATGTCCCGCCCGCCAACCCGGCCGACGTCGACTGGTCGGGCGTACTCCCCGGCGAACCGGTGCTGTTGCGCGGACTCGGCCTCAACTTCTTCGACCACATCGCCCTGTTGACCACCGGCCGCGGCGGCCGTTTCCTCGACACCGGGGAAGGGCTGCGCTATCTCCCGTCAGGCAACGAGCCACGCCTGTACGCCGGTTCACGCCGCGGCCTGCCGTACCAGGCGCGCGGCGACAACGCGAAGGGCCCCTACGGCCGCCATCGCCCGCTGCTGCTCACCCCCGAGGTGATCGCCACCTTCCGCAAGCGGGCCGACTCCGGCGAGGCGCCGGACTTCCTGACGGAGATATGGCCGCTGGTGGCGAAGGAGGTGGAGACGGTCTACTACGCCGCCCTGACCGGCGCCGCGACCGACTTCGCCGACCGCTTTCCGGCCACCCCGCACGGCAGCCCCCAAGAGGCCGCCGTACTGGACGAGTTCGGGATACCGGAGGCCGAGCGCTGGTCCTGGGAGCGGATCTCCCGGCCGTACGCGGGGCGGGAGTTCGACGGGCCCGGGGACTGGCGCGGCTGGCTGCTGGCGTACTTGCGGGCGGACGCCGAGCAGGCCGCCCTCGGCAATGTGGCGGGCCCGCTCAAGGCGGCCCTGGACGTGCTGCGCGATCTGCGCAACGAACTGCGGCAGATCGTGGACCACGGCGGGCTGGCCAGCGCCTCCCGCCGCGACCACCTGGACCGCTGGTACACCCCGCTCAACGCCTTCCTCTCCATCGGCCCGCCCCGGCGCCGCGTCGAGGAGTTGACGGCCCTGATCGAGGCGGGCGTGGTGGAGGTGCTCGGACCCCGGCTCGACGTGCGCGAGGAGGACGGCGCCTGGATCGCGCACTCCCCCGTCGTACCGGGCTCAACCGTCCGTGTCACCACGCTGGTCGAGGCCCGCCTCCCCGAACCCGACCTGCGCCGCACCGCCGACGAACTCCTCACCCGACTGCTGGAGTCCGGCCAGTGCCGTCCGCACACGGTCGACGGCTACGAGACCGGTGGACTGGACGTGGCCGGGCGGCCGTACCACCTGATCGACCGTCAGGGGCAGGGGCACAGCCGGCGGTTCGCGTTCGGGGTGCCGACCGAAGGAGTGCACTGGGTGACCGCGGCCGGGGCCAGGCCGGGCGTGGATTCGGTCACACTTTCGGACGCGGACGCGGTGGCGAGGGCCGTTCTGCGTACCACTGCCCGACCCTTCGGCTGAATGTTGAACTTGCAAGCACCGTTAGGCGTGCCTAACGTAAGGGGCTCACAGGCACTCCCGTCCCCACGTCCCCAAGGAGTCCCCCACATGACCGGACGCCTCAACAGCGCCCAGCCGTACGCTCTCGGCCTGTTCCGCATAGTCGTCGGACTGCTCTTCACCTGCCACGGCGCCTCCTCCCTCTTCGGTGTGCTCGGCGGCCAGAGCGTCGAGACCGGCGCCTGGCCCAACTGGTACGCCGCCGTCATCGAGTTGGTCGGCGGGAGCCTGGTCCTGCTCGGCCTCGCCACCCGCGCCGCCGCCTTCGTCTCCTCGGGCGCGATGGCGTACGCGTACTTCAAGGTCCACCAGCCGGAGGCCCTTTGGCCCATCCAGAACAGCGGTGAGGGCGCCGCGATGTACTGCTGGGCCATGTTCCTGCTGATCTTCACCGGCTCCGGCGCCTTCGGCCTGGACCGCCTGTTCGCCAAGCGCTCCCCGGCGCGGGACGAGCAGACGCGGGAGCAGTCGCCGGTCGCGGTCTGAACCGGCCGACGGCGCCCACCCTTTGCCGGGGTGGGCGCCGTCGTCGCATCTCAGGGGACCCAGCTCTCAGGGGACCCAGCCGAAGGGCACCGTGAAGCAGCCCACCCGACCGCCCTTGCTGCCCGGTTCCTCATGCAGGACGACCGAGGACGCCTCGCCCTGTCGGAAGCCCCACGAGTGCCGGGCGCTCGTCTCGCCCGCGCCGCGCTCGTCGGCGGTGAAGTCCAGCCACACCTCGTTCTCGGCGTTGACGTGGTGCGCCTCCGTGGAGACCACGTGCTGGTAGTGCCCGCCCGCCGCGAGCGGATCGGCGCCGCAGGGCTTGCGGTGCACATGGACGCCGTACGCGTGTCCGGGCTTGAGCCCCTTGACCCGCAGCCGCACACTCGTCGCGCCGCCGGCCGTCGTCCGCTGCTCGACCTCGATCCACGAGGCCGCCGGGACCAGTTCCATGTCGTACGTCAGCGCCGCCGAGGGGACGAACGCGCCGGGCGGCGCGAACCGCGCATCCGTCCGCATCTCGAAGCCACCGGCGCCGTCACCGCCGCCGACGGCGAGCACGGCCGCCGCGACGGCGCCCGCACATATGCCTGCCACCATGATCTTCCTTACGTTGCTGGATTGCGTTGCTCGTTTCCGGACCCCCTCTCCGTGCTACGGGACACCCACCGCCCCCGCCCCCCGGGACCGGCAGCCGGGTGAACATCACGTGTTGAACACACGAGCCCCCTGTGAACCACCCGTCACTCCCCGCCGCGTACGCTGTACAACCACGGGGGAAACGGGGAGTCGGGGTGCTGGAGAGTTTCGAAAGTGTTGGATCACTGGCCGCAAGTCCATGGATCTACGGGGCCGTAGCCCTGTCGGTCCTGCTGGATGTGTTCGTGCCGGTCCTGCCCAGCGGCGTGCTGGTGATCATGGCCGCCACCGCGGCGGCGGCGGGTACGGCCGCCGAGGTTCCGGACATCCTGTCGCTCACGCTCTGTGCCGCCACCGCGTCCGTGCTCGGCGATCTGGTGGCCTACCGCCTCGCCTGGCACGGCGGTGACCGGGTGACCCGCGCCATCGCCCGTTCCCGGCGCCTGACCATCGCGCAGGAACGTCTCGGCGCGGCTCTCGCACGCGGCGGCGGCGCCCTGGTCGTCCTCGCCCGCTTCGCCCCGGCCGGCCGCTCGGTCGTCTCCTTCTGCGCCGGTGCCGCGCACCGCCGGGCCCGCGACTTCCTGCCCTGGTCCGCGCTGGCCGGACTGTCCTGGGCCACCTACAGCGTCGCGCTCGGCTACTTCGGTGCGCAGTGGATGGGCGCGAGCTGGCTGGCGACCGGGGTGTCCCTCGGGGCGCTGGCGGCGGCGGGCGCGGGGGCGACGTATCTGGTGCGGCGGGGGCAGCCTGCCTGAGGGCACATCTGCGGGCAGAAACAACAAAGGCAAGGGAGTTCGCTTCCCTTGCCACTGTTAACTTATAGCGCATGGGGGGCCTTGCGGCAAGGCCCCCCTGGTGCCGCAGAATCGCTCATCCAACGCCAGTAGCTGCGGAAATGAGTGATTCCTGAAGTGAGTGCCCCCCTGGTTCGAAGCGCGTTCGACCTTCCCGAGCGACTCGCCGCGAAGGCCGACCCCGCACTGATCGCCGCCGACGAACGGCACTTCGCGGCCATCGCGGAGAGCCTGGAGCAGAACATCACCGAACTGTCCGAGCGCCTGGCCGCCGAACTCAGGGCACCGGGAGGCGCGGGCCGCGCGGCCATGGACCGGGACGCCGAGGTCCACCGCCTGACCTCCCGCCTGCGCGCCCTGCGCCGCTTCGGACTCGACCTGGTCCTCGGCCACATCGTCGGCGCCGACGGGGAGCCGGTGTTCATCGGCCGGTTCGGCCTCACCGACAGCGAGGGCCACCGGCTGCTGCTCGACTGGCGGTCCCCGGCCGCAGAGCCCTTCTTCGCCGCGACCCACGCCAGCCCCATGGGCCTGACCAGCCGCCGCCGGTACCGCTGGAAGGACGGCCGGATCAGCGACTACTGGGACGAGGTCTTCAGCGCCGACGGACGCGAGGGGCACGCCGCCCTCGACGACCAGTCCGCCTTCATCGCGAGCCTCGGCACCAACCGCTCGGACCGGATGCGCGATGTGCTGGCCACGATCCAGTCCGACCAGGACGCCATCGTCCGCGCCGGATCGCGCGGCGCCCTCGTCGTCGACGGCGGCCCCGGCACCGGCAAGACCGTCGTCGCCCTGCACCGCTCCGCCTACCTCCTCTACTCCGACCCCCGACTCGGCCACCGGCGCGGCGGACTGCTCTTCGTCGGCCCGCACCAGCCGTATCTGTCGTACGTCTCCGATGTCCTGCCCAGCCTGGGCGAGGAGGGCGTACAGACCTGCACCCTGCGTGACCTGGTCGCCGAAGGGGCCGAGGCGCCGGAGGAGCAGGACCCGGACGTGGCCCGGCTGAAGTCGTCCGCGGACCTGGTGCGGGCGATCGAGAAGGCCGTCCGCTTCTACGAGGACCCGCCCACCGAGCCGATGACGGTCACCACCCCCTGGGCCGACGTCCGGGTCACCGCCCGCGACTGGGCCGAGGCGTTCCAGGCCCCCGGCCCGAGCACCCCGCACAACGAGGCCCGCGAGCTGATCCGCGAGGAACTGGTCGCCATCCTGCTGGACAAGCACGAGGAGGAGGTCCCGCCCGAGCCGTTCCGCCGACTCCTCCTGCGGGACGAGGAACTGACCGAGGCACTCGACCGCGCCTGGCCGCTGATCGAGGCGACCGACCTCGTGGGCGACCTCTGGTCGGTCCCCGCCTACCTTCGCCTCTGCGCGCCCTGGCTCTCCGCCGGCGAGGTCCGCCTGCTGCAACGCAAGGCGACGCCGCAGGCCTGGACGGTGTCCGACCTGCCGCTGCTGGACGCGGCCCGGCAGCGGCTCGGCGACCCGGCGGCGGCCCGCCGCAAGCGCCGGCAGCGGGCGGCGCTGGACGCCCAACGCGACCGTATGGCACAGGTGGTGGAGAACCTCATCGCCGCCGACCACGACGGGGAGGGGCTGATGACCCAGCTGCGGCGGGCGGACTTCCAGCGCAATCTGATCGACGAGTCCGAACTGCCCACCGCCGACCCCGACCTGCTCGCCGGGCCGTTCGCGCACGTCGTCGTGGACGAGGCGCAGGAACTGACCGACGCGGAGTGGCAGATGCTGCTGCTGCGCTGCCCGTCCCGGAGCTTCACGATCGTCGGCGACCGGGCCCAGGCCCGGCACGGCTTCACCGAGTCCTGGCGGGAGCGGCTCGAACGGATCGGCCTGAACCGCATCGAGGTCGCCTCCCTCAGCGTCAACTACCGAACGCCGGAGGAGGTCATGACGGAGGCCGAGCCGGCGATCCGGGCGGCGCTTCCGGACGCCAACGTGCCGACCTCGATCCGCAGTTCGGGCATCCCGGTCACGCACGGCCCGCTCGCGGACCGCGACTCGATCATCGAGCGCTGGCTCGCCGCGAACGAAGACGGGATCGCCTGCGTGATCGGCGACCCGACGTTCCAGGAGACCGCCAGGGTGCGCTCGCTGACTCCGGAGCTGTCGAAGGGCCTGGAGTTCGACCTGGTGATCGTCGTGAACCCGGAGCGTTTCGGCGAGGGGGTGGCAGGAGCGGTGGACCGCTATGTGGCGATGACGAGGGCGACGCAGCGCCTAGTCGTCCTCACCTGACGTCTCGTGGTGGTGCTTGGCCTTCATCCGAGCATCGACACGATCCGCTATGGCGACCTCGGCCCAGAAGCGGTGGGTACTGACGAACACGGCGAGCTCGTGCTCCCGCTGCCGGAGCTTCTCCACGGCTGCCTGCTCATCGGCGGTCCAGCCGGGAGAAGCGGGCCGCTCGATCTTCCGCCAGCCGTGGTCGTCGCTGAATCCGTCCAGCGGCTCCACCGACCAGGGCAACCGCTTGAGCAGGGCCGACAGCTCGGCCCTGACCTGATGCAGCTCCTCCTGACCGGCGAGGAGGTCACTCGGAAAGTCATAGGTCGTAGCCACGGCCGCAATGGTACGCCTGTTCGATTTTGGGTGGCGAGTTGCTTCGCGGGGTTCATTCGAACGGGTGCGTGATGTCAGTGGCCGCCAGTAGGTTCGCGGGGGTGAAGGAGACCGACCTGAAGCTGAGCGACGGCCGAACGCTGCACATCTACGACTCCGGAGGCTCCGAGACCGACCTGGTCGTCCTCTGGCACCACGGCACGCCGAACATCGGCACCCCTCCGAGGCCCCTCTTCCCGGCCGCCGCCCGCCTCGGTATCCGCTGGGTGTCGTACGACCGCCCGGGCTACGGCGGTTCCACCCCGCACCCCGGCCGGGACATCGCCTCCGCCGCTGCCGACGTGGCCGCCATCGCCGACACCCTCGGCATCGACCGATTCGCGGTACTGGGCCACTCCGGCGGCGGCCCGCACGCCCTGGCCTGCGGCGCCCTCCTGCCCGACCGCGTCCTGACCGTGGCCTCGGTGGCGGGCCTCGCCCCGTTCGACGCCGAAGGGCTGGACTGGTTCACGGGCATGTCGCACTCCGGTGTGGCGTCGCTGCGGGCGGCCGCCGAGGGCCGTACGGCGAAGGAGGCCCACGAGGCGACCGCCGAGTACGACCCGGAGATGTTCACTCCGGCCGACCACGCCGCGCTCTCCGCGGAGTGGTCCTGGTTCGGGGAGGTCGTGGGCCCCGCGGTGGAGGCAGGACCGGGCGCCCTGATCGACGACGACCTGGCGTACGTGGCCCCGTGGGGCTTCGCCCCCGCCCGCATCAAGGCACCGCTCCTCCTCGTACACGGCGACCTGGACCGCGTAGTCCCCAGCTCGCACAGCCGGTGGCTCGCGCGCCAGTGCCCGACGGCGCAGCTGTGGCCGAGGCCGGAGGACGGGCACATCTCGGTGCTCGACGCGGGCGGGAGCGCGCTGGAGTGGCTGGTCGCGTCCGCGAATGCGGTCGCACCGCCCAGAATGAACCCATGAATCCCATGAATCCACCGACTCCGCACTGGACCGCACGCCCCGAGACGACCGCCGACATCGACGCCGTCCGAGAGATCGTCCTGGCCGCGTTCGAGACACCGCTGGAGGCGGACCTGGTGGACGCGCTACGGACCGACGCGGCGTGGGTCGACGGCCTCTCGTACATCACGACGGACACCACCGACGAACCGATCGGCTACGCCCTGCTGACCCGCTGCCACATCGACGACGTACCGGCCCTGTGCCTCGCCCCCGTCGCCGTACACCCCGACCACCAGCGCACCGGCGCGGGCGGCACGGCGATCCGGGCGGCCCTGGCCGCCGCGGCGGACCAGGGCGAACGCTTCGTCACGGTCCTCGGCCACCCCGACTACTACCCGCGCTTCGGCTTCACCCAAGCCTCCGCACACGGCATCGGCGTCCCCTTCGAGGTCCCGGACGAGGCCCTGATGGCCCTCTCCCTGAACGCCGACCCCCTGCCCGCCGGCACCATCCACTACGCCAAGGCCTTCGGAATCTGACATGCGCAGCGAAGCGAAGAACGTGGACGCCTACCTGGCCGAACTGCCGGAGGACCGCAGAGCCCCCCTGACCCGCCTGCGCACCCTGTGCCGCACCGAACTCCCCACCCACACCGAGGTGATGGCGTACGGCATGCCCGCCTACACCCGGGACGGCGAGCCGGAGATCGCCTTCGCGTCCCAGAAGCAGTACATCTCCTTCTACCTGATGCGAAGCGACATCCGGGAAGCCTTCACCGACCGCCTGGCCGACCAGGACATGGGCAAGGGATGCCTACGCTTCCGCAACCCGGCCACCGTCGACTACGACCTGGTACAGGACCTGCTCAGAGCCACGGCAAAGGGCCCCGGCAAGATCTGCTGAGGCCCTACGCGTACGTCAGTGCCCCGCGGCCTTCAGCTCCTCCACGAGCCGAGCGGCCACCGGCACCTTGACGCCATGCCGCTCCGCCGCCCGCAGCAGCGCCCCACCGATGGCATCGAGCTCGACGGGCCGCCCGGCCTCCGCGTCCCGCTGCATGGAGGATTTGGTCGCGGCCGGAAAGGCGTCGTACCGCCCAAGGGCCTGCCCAGGATCCCCGGGCCCACCACACGCCTGACTGACAGCGGCGACCTCCTCGACGAGCGCGACAAGCTCGTCCCGATACTGGGTCCGCACCTCACCGAGCGGCAGCCCATACCGGGTGGTGAGCAACGCGAACGGCGCGAGGAAGGACATCTTCGCCCACAGCACACCACTCTCCCCGTCAAGCACCCGAGTGACAGGCCCAGCGGCCCCGAGGACCTCACCAAGCCCCTCCACCCGCTCACGAGGGACGCTGTCCGCCGTCAGATCGATCTCGGCGAAGGGACTGCCGTGCTCGATGACACCGGGACCGACCCGGGTGGACTCGACCCGGATGACGGCAGGAGCGACACGATCGTCCCGATGATGCGCCCGCAGGACAGCGGGATGCTCAACACCGTTCAGAAAGGGCACGAGGAGGGCGTCACCGAGCGCCTCGGCCGGAATGCGCTCAAGCGCGGAGTCGAGCGAGGTGTGCTTGACACCGACGAGACAGACGTCAACGGGCTCACGAAGCACGGTATCGGCGTGCACAGGGGCGCTGAAGTCCCCGTAGAGCCCACTACGCACCCGAACCCCGTCGGCACGCAGCGTCTCGACGGTCCCCTCCCCCGCCAGACAGACCACACGATGCCCGGCACGGGAGAGCAGCCCCGCAAGCAGCCCCCCGATCCCACCGGGCCCAAGTATCGCGACACGAAGTTCAGTCATGACCGAAGCCAGCCCTTCATCGGTCGGCCCCGCTGATCGGTGGCCGCCTCCCAGCGATCATGGCAGACCTGCTGTCCCCTCGGCGGCGGATTGTCAGTGCCCCGAGTAAGACTGGACGCATGTGCCGCAGCATCAAGACACTCCGCCCGCCGGTAATGCCCGAAGAGGCCACCGAAGCCGACATCAGGGCCGCCGCCCTCCAGTACGTCCGCAAGGTCTCCGGCTTCAGAGCCCCCGCCGCCCACAACCGCGAGGTCTTCGACGAGGCCGTGGACACCATCGCCGAGGCCACAGCAACCCTGCTCGCCGGCCTCGAAGTCCGAGGCCAGTCCGCCCGCGCAGCCAGCTGAACGACAGAAGGCCCCGACCCCCAAGGGCCAGGACCTTCCACACACGTGGGCGCGGACGGTTTCCAACCGCCGACATCCTGCTTGTAAGGCAGTCGTTCCCTTTCGACAGGCGTTGGGAGTGGCTCCGAGTGATGATCACCCCCATGCCGGGCAAGGGCGCTTTCACCCCGAAGTATGTGACGTCCAAGGACGGGCTCCTCGGCGATCCACAGCGCGTCGAGGTGGCCTGACCCGCCACCGACCAGGCCCGGCTGCCCTCCCCGGCGGCCGGGCCTTCGCACGTTCGGAGGTGACCATGGTCTCCGGCTGGACCAAGACCCCCGTCACCGAAGAGGACTACCAGCGCGTACGCGAACTGCACGCGCTCGGCATGGGCCGTAACGCAATCGCCCGCGAGATCAATCGGGCGCAGCGCACCGTCTCGGTCATCGCCGCCGAACTCGGCCTCACCTTCGGCACGTCCACGACCGCTGCGCGCTGGCAGTGGCTCGCGTCCGTAGCCCACCCGCAGACCAGCGTCCTTGGCGTGTGGCCGGAGTTCACCGTCGTTGACCCGTCTGCCGCCTCGTACATCGAGCAGCTGCACCGCGATGGCGTCTCCGGCGTCACCCCGGCCGAGAACACGGTCGCGGACGGTATCCGCACGGTCGCCTCGCTGCTCGCGGGTGACCGGCTGCGCGTGCACCCGTCCGCGCGCGGGCTCATCGAGGAGCTGCCCGGCGACAGCTGGGACGACGAGGCCGCGGGGAAGGCGAGGTCGACGACCACTCCTGCGACGCGCTGCGGTACGGCGTCCGCACGACAGAGGCCCTGTGGCGACCGCACATCCCGATGCCCCTGGAGGTGGCCGCCTGATCGAGGTGGCAAGGAGCCGGGGCCCTACCAAAAGCCACTTCCATTTTCGCCCCTCCCTCCCATGAAGCCGCTTCCTGTTCCTGCATGAGGATCGCGCTGAGGCAAGGCAGGCGGCCAGGGAGGGAGTCCCTGCCGGATCCGCGCCTGCTTTTCCTGCTCCGCCCTTGCATGAGCCTCGGCATCGGACTTCCTCACACTTCTGATGATGCTCCGAACCATGAGAGCGAGAGCGCCCAAGGTGAGCACCCAAGTTAGGACTGCCCAGTGCCAGTACTCCATGGGTCCGCCTTCGTGCAGTAGCCGCAGGATGCGCGCGGAGTTGCAGCGCTTTGGCACTACTTCATACCCAGCCAGGTCGTCTGATACGAGGTGAAGTGACGTGCCGCTCTCTGAAAGTGACATGCAATGGCCACCGGTCGACGATCGAATCCAGTACGCCCTCGCGGACTGGGACGCCTGGTACTCCAGTGAGCCCGACCGGCTGGAAGCCCGCTACTCCGGCCGCGGCTACCTCGAGGCTTTCAGCTGGCCCTCGCAGCATCGTGGCAGTGTGATCGGGAGGTTGGCCCGTTGGTTCTGGGGCCAGCCCACCCCCGACGGCGAGAAGCGCGACAAGCTGCACGTCCCCCTCGCCGGGGACATCGCCCGCACGAGCAGTGAGCTGCTGTTCTCCGAGCCGCCGAAGCTGCTCGCCGCCGAGGACGCCAGCAACGCCACCCAAGACGCCCTCAATGCCCTGATGGAGGGAGGGCTCCAGCCCACGCTCCTGGAGGCCGGGGAGATCTGCGCGGCGCTCGGCGGCGCCTACCTGCGCGTGGTGTGGGACGACGCTGTATCGGACCAGCCGTGGATCGACACGGTGGCCGCTGACCGCACCGTCCGCGAGTTCCGGTACGGACGCCTCACCACCGTCACCTTCTGGACCGTGCTGGAGACCGAGGGCCGCAACGACAACCGGGTGTTCCGGCACCTGGAGCGCCACGAGCGAGGCCGGATCTACCACGGCCTGTACGAGGGCTCCGCCTCAAGCCTGGGCGCTGCCCGGCCCCTCGCTGAGCACCCCGAGACTGCACCCCTCGCCGCGATGGTCGATGCCGAGGGATGCCTCGACACCGGCCCTCCCCACCACCTCACCGCCGCGTACGTGCCCAACGTCCGCCCTGCGCGCGCCTGGAGGCACATCCCCACCGCCGCCTACTGGGGACAGTCCGATTTCCAGGGCGTCGAAGGCCTCATGGACCAGCTCGACGAGACCTATTCGAGCTGGATGCGGGACGTCCAGAACGGCAGGGACCGCATCGTCGTGCCCACCTCGATGCTGGATCCCTCGGCCCTGGGCAGGGCGCAGCATGGAGCGAAGAGCGCCGGATCTACTCGGGGCTCCAGATGCTCCAACGACCCGGCGACCCCAACCCGCTCACCGTTGTGCAGTTCGCCATCCGCGTGCAGGAACACCGCGACACTGGCGCCGAGCAGGCCGTACGCCAGGCCAGCTACTCCGCTTCGACGTTCGGCGAGACCGGGGACGGTGCTGCGGTCACCACAACCGAGATCCGCGCGCGAGCGCCGGAACATGGGCAGCCGCGGGCGTAAGGCGCTGTATTGGGGCCCGGCGGTCGCCAACATCACCGCGGCCTTCCTGGCCGTCCAGGCGGCGAGCGGTTCCGCGTCACGGGCCTGGACCTGGAGGCGCCGAACGTGGAGTTCCAGGACTCGATCAGCGAGGGCCCGACCGAACTGGCCGCCACAGCCGAGCTGCTACGCCGGGCGGAGGCCGCATCCACGGACACCCTGGTCCGGATGATGCATCCCGACTGGGACGATGCCCAGGTGTCCGTGGAAGTCGACGCGATTCTCGGCGAGTCGGGTCGAGTCGTCGCGGACCCGTTCACGACTGGAGCCGACTCTCCGTCAATTGGCGGACCGAGGCCTTAGTCAGTGTCGCCCATGAGGTGTCGCCGCCTGTCGCGATACATGGCGATGTTAGGACCCATCTGTAGCAGATCCCAGTGAGATAGAGGCAGTTGGTAGAGCGGCTGATCAGACTGGCCCTGGATCTCGCGATTGAACTGATCCTTGGCCGGGCGCGGCTGCTGGAGGGGAGCCTCGCGCCGTACATACGGGCGACCGGTCAACGGCTCGGTACGGGCACGGACCGGAATCCCCAGGGGCCCGGTAACGGGCGTCCACTCATTGGAGCGGAAGCGCTTCTCGTAGATCTGTCCGTCAGCGGGGTCAACGAGTCGCTCCCCTGGGCGAGGGGCGTTGAAGTTGAACATAGAGCTCCCTTTCATCCAGTCTCGTGGCCGAGATTCGATGGGTGCTGGTGAGCATCGTGGCTCCGCCCCTCTCGCGGTAGTCAGGGAATCTGAGGCGCAGAACGGCACGCTTCGCTCGGAGTTCGTACCACCCGCGTAAGTGAGCGGCATCTGTGGCAGATGGGGCCTCTGCCAGCACATCAGGCTCCCTCATCCCCTGGTGAATCGAACAGAGTGCGCATGTCAGGCAGGCCAATCAATTGACGCCTCGTGCGTACTGGCACCGGAAGACTCGGGCTGGAGCGCGGCGTAGTAATCGCGCAGCCACGTAGAGCGTTCCGCGTAGACGGCGCTTTCCGCGGCGCCATCTGTCTACTACCCATTGGCTGAGATTGCCTGGGCTGGGGGAGAGCAAGGCTCGCTGTGCCGGTTTCCCCAGCGATGGCAGAAGACTTGGCGCGTGCGGTAGTGCGCCTGTACGAGGACGCCGAGGCCTCGCTCTTGGAGCGACTCGCCACCGACTTGGCGGCGGACATCGACTCGCCTCGGTGGGCGGAGTTGAAGTTCGCCGCTGTGGGCGACCTGCGCCGCGCCGTGGAGACGATCTCCACGGCGCTGGAGCGGGACACTACGGGCGCGGTCTCAGAGGCTCTGATCGAGGTGTACAACCGCGGCCGCCAGGCCGCCATCGCCGAGCTCAGCGCGTTCGACATCGGGCGGGAGCTCGTCGCCCGCCGGACGCTGCCCAACGCCGCAGCGGTCGACCGGCTCGCCGCGAGCCTGGCCGAGGACAGCAGGCCGCTGTACCAGCGCATCACACGTGCGGTCGTCGACACCTTCCGCTCGATAGTGTCGCGAGTGTCCGGCGGTGTGATGCTCGGCACGACGACACGCCGAAGCCCCGCGCGGCCGGTCGTGGACCTCACCCAACTCGTGGCCGCACGGAAGGCCGCCCCCCGAAGAAGGGCACGCCGGTCTCGTACACGGGCGTGAAGACGGTGGAGGCCGCGCTCGTCGCCGAGGACCTCCTCTCCAAGGCTCTGGCGGACGGCCACTTCGGCACGGCCACGGCGTACGCGGCATGGCAGCGCCGTTGTGGCTGGTCCATCGACGACGCAGACGGCACGCCGGACCTCGCATCCCTCACCGAGCTCGGCAAGCGCCGCGGCTTCGACGTCAAGGAGTAACTCATGCTGCTGACCTCCATTCGCGCACTGTCGTGCCGCTCCTCGCCGGGTGGGCGCTCACCGTCCTCACCGGCCTCGGCCCTCAGACCGACTCCACCACCGTGGCCGGCGGGATGACGATTGCGGTCGCCGCGGTGTGCTGCCTCGCGTTCCGGGTCGTCGAGCGCCTGGTCGAGAAGGCGAGCGGTCCGGCGTGGCTGCTCAGCCTGGCCGGTTTGCTGCTCGGGTACGCGAAGCCGCCGCGGTACGAGTCGACGGACGACGTCGCCGCGCTGGTGCGCGCGAGTCGCTCGTGACGGTCCCGGAGGCCTCGGTTGCGATCGAGCTGGAGCGACTCCGCGGTACGGTCGCGACCGGCTTTGCCGAGGTCGAGGGAAGCCTGGCCGTATTGGTCGAGCGGTCGGCCCGCACCGAGCGGGACGTCGCCCAGCTCCGCGAGGACACGGAGAAGGACCTCGACGACTTGCGCGCCGAGGTCGAGACGCTGAAGAAGAACCGGTGGCCACTGCCGGCCGTGGCTGCGCTGACCGGTACGGGTGGGCTCGCGGTTGCTCTGTGGTCCGCGCTCGGTCGGTGACGCATCGCTTCTGCCCCCCTCTCGCCTTCGGGCGGGAGGGGGCCTTTCGTCATGCTCGGGGGTGCACGGTCCGCTGGGCTCTGGTGATGAGGGCCTGGGCGTCGAGACCGTAGACCGCGGACTCCCGCAGCGTGTGCCACACCCTCATGTAGGTGGCGACGCTGTCGGTGTCGTCCAGCCAGATCTCCGCGTGCCAGTCCTCCGCGATGACGAGCCGATCGTCCAGGACCCAGAAGCCGTTCGCGGCCGGGATCTTCAGGGATGCGCCCAGCGGGACGATCCCAAGGTCCACCGTGTCCATCCCGATCATGCCTGCCAGCCGGTCGAGCTGTGCGGCAAGGACAGCGGGCGCGCAGATGAGGCTGTGAAGGGCCGCCTCCCAGACGAGAGCATGGAAGGTGTGACCTCCCTGGTGCAGCCACTGCTGACGCAGTATGCGCATCCGGACGGCCTCTTCGGTGTCCCGCTTGGAGCCGTACAAGTCGGCGTACCGCTGGAAAATGGCGCGCGCGTAGTCGGCGGTCTGGAGCATGCCGGGGACCACTGACTCCTCCCAGGCATAGATCTCCTCGGAACGGTCGACCTCCAGATTCCACACGTCCTGGACGGGACGGTGGCCAGCTGCGAGCTGGCGGCGCCAGGACCTGATGTGAGACTCGAACCCACCGAGCCTGGCCAGCAGTTCCTCGCCTGTGTCCGGGTGGCCAACGGCATCGGCCCACGCCTGGAGGTCCTCCGGGTTCGCGGTCTGGCGGCCGCCCTCCAGCTTGTACACCTTGGAGTGCGGCCAGCCGAGCCGTTGCGCGAGTTGTGTTCCGGTGAGGCGGCCTCCGGCGGCCGACAGGCGTAGGTCTCTCAACCGTCGGCCGAGGGCTTCCCGGGCCTGCTGGTAGTCCGTGCTCACCGGTGGAGGTCTACTCCTTCCCGCTGATCTGCGCCGCGAACTCGTCGAAGGGAATGCTGTTGTGGGCGGCGGCGTCGCGGACTTGGCAGTACCGCAGGACCTCGGCGGGTTCGGTGATGATCTCCACGTCGTGAAGCACGTCCTGGTCGTCGAAGCGGAGTACGGCCACGAGGCGGCTGTCAAAGATCCAGAAGTCCTCAGCGGGCAGGTGGGCCCGGTCGGCGTCCTCGCGCCAGATGTTGCGGGCGTCCTCTCCTGTGGCCGCGTTGCAGTATGCATAGCTGAGGAGGAACAGTTGGCCCTCGGTCGGCGGGGTGTCGACGACGCGCACCCGGCCGACGTACTTCCCGGAGGCCGTCTGCTGGCGGATGTTCGTGCACCAGTCGCTGCCGAGGTCACACGGCGCTTTGCCGGTGGCGAGAAACGCGTCGAAGTCGGGGTCTTCTCGGTCGGAGGCGTAACCGCGGCGGGTTTCCAGGTGCCATGCCGAGTGCTCGAAGGTGCGGAAGAGAAGGCCGAACTCGTCCAGGTCGATGAGCTTGGGCACGCGGTGCAGCTCCTTGGGGCCGTGGTTGACGAGCAGTTCGCGCGGGACGGCCACCACTGTGTCGTCCGGGCCCAGGTGCTGAAGCTGAGCGATGTCCTTGGGGTCCGTGACTGGATGCCCCTGTACGAGGATCTCCCCGCTGTCGAGGTCCTCGTGGACGGCCGGGCAGCCGCCGTTCTTGCTGTCGGTGCCGTTGAACCGTAACCGTCGCGCCATGGTCGTCTCCCTCGCTGCCGAAAGTGTGGCGCCATCAGCATCACCAGGCCCGATGCCCGCGCACCACCGTGCTCCGGCACCTTCGTGAGACCAGACGAGAACACTCGGTCAGCCCCCGAGAACATTCGAGAACATCGCCTGGTGGCTGTCAACGCCGCGTACCTACGGTCCTGTTCATGGCCGATCACCTTGCGCCACTCGAAGCCGATCCGTTCACCGCTGTGGAGTCCCTCCAGGCGGCACTCGACCGCGCCGGGATCGTGCTGCCGTCGCTGAGGGTCGACCCATCGGCGTCAGCCACGCTCCCATTCGTGGACCTCGGACGGGTGCGAGCGAATGTGGCCGCGCGCCTGGCGCACGCACTCCGGCGAGGGGAGCCCGCAGCATGAACAAGAACCCGGGTGGGGTCGCGGCCACCTTTGCTGGGACGTACGAGGCCGGGGACGCGTGGCTCGCCACCTGTTCCGCGCACCCGGTCCTCGTCCGAGCGGCGTGGGAAGACGAACTCCTGGCGCCCATAGCCTCAGGCATCGGATGGCTCGTCGCCGAGACGCAGCTCGTGTTCGGCATGCCAGCACTCGCCCGCATCCGCGAAGCGGACCGCAGCCCCGTGCTTGCCGACCCGGAATCGGATACGGCCTGGTGGCTGGTCCCGCTGGACGCGGCCGAGGACCTCGACGACGCGCGCCACGTGAAGGTCCACGCCCCAGGCTGGCTGCTGCGCTGCCCGCCGACCGGTTGGCAAGTCGATGGCCGCTTCTGGCTGGCACGCCCTGACGGGTCGGGCCGGCTCACTGATCCCACCGTGCTTGCTGCCGCGTTTGGTCCTGGTGGCGGCGCCCGACTTTCCTCGGAGGCACCAGCATGACGGCCAGGACGGAGACAGGGTCCCCTCAAGAGCCGCCCAACAGCAGCGCGTTCGGCCGGTGCGCATGGCACCAGGGCAACGCCTGGGGCGTGCGCCTGATCAGGACGCAGGATGAGGGTTCCGCCTTCGGCGGCTCCGGCCTGTTCGCCTGCCTTCCCTGCCGCCGCGCCTACGACCTGACCCCGCTGGCCGACCGGTGAGCACCGAGGCCCGCCGGAAAGAGGCGGAGCAGTCGGCTGGCCGGGCGGGCGGCTACTGCTGGATGGAACACCCGAAGGGCGGCCGCCATTGCACGAGGCGGCCGCACTCCCACCCGAACCACGTGGACTACTACAACGGGCGCAAGACCGTCACAGACCCACGCGGGACCGAGTGGAAGGAATAGGCCCCTGCTGCCGGTTCCCGCTCTAGCCCGGCAGCAGGCTGCTGGCCGTCTCTGTACCCCGTCAGTGGCGGCCAGCCCTCAACCTCTCTGGTCGGCCGCCTAGGCCCGGCCGGGGTGGAGGGGCGGCTGCCCGACGGCGAGCAGAACCGGGCGGCCGCTCATTGTCCGGTCTGCCCGGCAGTGGTTGGTGCGGTGCGGGTACGGGGGCACGAGACATGCCTCATCCGTGTGATCAACAGGGATCCGTGTAGATGCGTGGCGACCACACCAGCAGGCTGAGGCGAGTACATTCGGCACATGCCACCCACCAGCACATGCGCCCACGTCGGTCTCGGCCGACGTGGGCTGGATGACCCTCGGGTGTACCTCTGTCCGCCCGGGTTCGGTCACCCTGCGCTCTGACTCGGTCAGAGCAAGCCACCCCACCCCCTTGCTGGAGTGGGGCGGTCTACGTTTGTACGTACGACCCGCCTCTGTCTGGCGCGCGAGGGGAGTCGCACCGTCCTCGTCCTTGCTTGGCAGCGTAGATACCGCTGCACAGTGATCAAGTCCCCCGATCGGGTGATGTGAAACCATGATCGCCGGGGGATGTGGACCTTATGTGTACTCCGGGCACGAGAACGGCCCCCCGGAGATCTCTCCGAAGGGCCGCGCAACCCCAGCTGAGCTCGGGTTTGTCTACCGGTGGGCGCGGACGGTTTCGAACCGCCGACATCCTGCTTGTAAGGCAGGCGCTCTACCACTGAGCTACGCACCCGGGACAGGCCGACAGCCTACATTGTCCCGGGCCCCGTCCCGCAATCCGGTATCTCGGCAGGGGGCGGAGGGTGGCTCACTTCCTGGGGACTGAGCGGAAAGGCGCTCAGCCGCATGCCCCGAGTGGTGTTGGGCATGCTGGTCGCCCGCTTTCGCTCCGTATCCGGGCGGCACGGATCGTGTCCGTGGTCCGGCATGCGGGGGCGGGGTCCCTCACGCCACCGGGTCTCCGGTCCGGCCTGGGCGGTCCGATGCCCCGCACGATCCCTCCGGTCGTGCGGGGGCGGTGCCGTCCGTCGCCGGATCGGGTGCCCGAGGGCGCGTCGTCCGATCGCCACGGCTGCGGCGTCGTGGCGGGTGGTCTTGCGGGTGGAGGTCATCAGCGGCTGCTGCCAGTGCTGTGCACCCCATCGGGAGGTGTACGCCGGATCGACCGCGACGACGGCCAGGTTCTGCTCCGCGGCCATGCAGACGAGGCGAGCCCGGAGTCTGGCAGTGGGAAAGCGGGAGACCAGGCGGCGGAATCGCTTGCCTCGGCCGTGTCGCTCTCGGCTGGTGGAGGCGGTGAAGTCCAGATCCTCTACGGCGATGGCCGCGACCGCACTGCTCCGGGCAGAGTGCAGCAGCCGGGTCAGGGCATGCCGGATCTGGGCGTCTCGGTGCTGGGTGTCGCGGGAGAGGTCGTAGGGGAAGCGTCGTGGCTCGCCGACCGGGTTGCCGTGGCGGTCGAGGTGCCAGGCAGCGAGGTGGTCGTCGTTCATGTCCACGGCGAGCACGCCTTGGGCCAGAGCTGTCCGAAGCGGCGGCGCTGGGGCCGGTGTGCGCTTCCAGGCAGCGGTCAGATACCAGCGACCGCGCACCGGGTCGTGGTGGATGCGGTAGGCCACTGCCCGGTCCGCGAGGATCCGGTCCTGCCACTCCTCGCCCCGGTGGGTGAAGGCGACAGTCGCGGTGGCTGCGTACCGGCCGTGCGGGGCGTTGGCCAGGTGCGCGAGTGCCGCCGGAAGCCGGATCGACAACTGCCCGGTGTCGGTGACGCGGATGGTCTCGTTGCCCCAGCCCTTGCCGGTCTCCCCGTCCGCCGCCAGGAACATCCGGGCCGCCTGCCACAACTCCCGCCAAGCCTCTCGGCTCAGCCCCGCCTCGCCCAGGCGGTGACTCGACCGGGCCAGCCGCTTTCCACCGCGCACCACACGCACCCGGCCCGCCGCCCAGTCCGTCTCCAGGGCGGCCAAGCGGTCCCGGAGGGCGCCCAGGCGACGGGACTTGGCGTGCCACTCGGAGCTGCTGGAGAGGCCACGTACCAGTCCGGCTCGATGGTCGGCCTTGGCGGCCAGCGGGCGGGCCAGCCGTGCCTCGATCCTCGCGATCTCCCGCCGCAGCCACACCAGCTCATCGGCCTGACCACGCCTGGCCAGCGCCCATTGGTCATCCGTCGCCCTGGTGACACTGCCGGCCCACCGCGCCGACGAAGCCCCGGTCAGCGCCCGCTTCCGCGCGGCCCGCGAGTCCGACTCCCCGGCCTGTCGCCGACCGGACCGCGCCCCGAGATCCCTTGAGGCGAGCGAGCCGAGGAACAGTCCCACCTCGGTCAGCACCAGCGCGTCCGCCGAGGACACCCGCAAGCGCGTCCGGATCGCCACCCCGGCAGGACCGGGCACGACGAACGGCGCCGACAACTCCCGCAAGCCGCCCACCGCCCGCCCCCTCCCAACAGCATGAAGATCCTTCATTGCATGCAACGACTGCCACCGGGGAAGGTCACCCGTTCGACACAGGAACTCCGGTCGCAGTCAGGGGCTCCCGGGGGTTATCCCCACCCGAAACCCGGTAGTGGCCCGGATCGTGCGGGTGGGGGCTTGGTTCGTACGGTCGTAGAGGCTCGTGGGAGCTTCTTTGGACTGTTTGGGGGTGGCCGTCGTGGGGCGTGCTGGGCGGGTCGGGGCTGGTGTCGGTGTGGTCGCGTTGCTTGTTGCTGGGCTTGGGGCCTGTGCTGATGCCGGGGAGGACACGGAGCCTGAGCGGCGGTCTTTCGGGATCGAGGGGCAGAGTCTGGTGATCGAGTCCGATGACTCGGCTCTGGAGATCGTGGCTGCTGAGGGGATCCCCGAGGGGGAGGTGCGGGTCACCCGGTGGTTCAAGGGGTCCGTGGTCATGGGGGGTGATCCCAAGGTGACCTGGGAGATGGAGGACGGTCGGCTCAAGCTGCGGATGAAGTGTTCCGGCGTCGTTGCCGACTGTGCCGCCAAGCATTTGATCGAGGTGCCTCGGGGGATCTCCGTGCAGGTTCAGGAAGGGGACGGCAGTGTGCGGGCCCGGGGGTTCGAGGATGCGCTGAACATTCGTACCGGTGATGGGTCTGTGCATGTCACCGACTCCACGGGGCCGCTGCGGGTGCAGACCGGGGACGGGTCCGTGCGGGCCGAGGTCGACTCGCGTGAGGTGCGGGCGCAGACCGGGGACGGGTCGGTGAAGCTCGAACTGGGCGTCGTGCCGGATCTGGTGGAGTCCCGTACCGGGGACGGGTCCGTGACGATCGAGGTGCCCAGGGCGACGTATCGGGTGTCGACCCAGACGGGGGACGGCGGGGTCGATGTGTCCGTGCCTCGGGACGAGGCGAGCGGGCATGTCATCGGTGCGCGTACCGGCGACGGGAAAGTCACGGTCCGAACCGCGAACTAACGGGCCCGTGTGTTCGTCCTTAACCGGTGGGAGAATGACAGCGCCGGGCAGGGCGGACCACAGCACGGGAGAGGGATGTGACGGCGACACCATCGCAGCCGTACTCGCCGTTGGTGCCGCGTGCACCCCGACCCCGTCCCGTACGGCAGGCGCTCGCGGACACCGTCGCCCTTCTCGCCCTGCCCCTGGCCGCCGCGCTCGTGCTGCCCGCCGCGTTCGCCGGCGGCGGCACCCGGCGGTGGTTCGGCGGCCGGGCCGAGAGCCAGCGGGCCGAGGCGCAGGCCGCGAAGGACGATGCCGCGGCCGCGTTCTACGAACTGGACACCGCCCAGCGCGATCTGCGGATCTCGATAGAGACCATCACGGCCGTCGACGACTCACCCGCCGCCCGGCGGGCTGTCAGCGACTTCGAGGCGATCAGCAGGCGTATCGACGAGGTCAGTCATCAGTACATCCAGGCCGTCGACGCCCATGATCTCGACCGGGACGATCTCGAAGCCTCGGCCGCCGTACGCGCGCGTACCGAGCTGAGCAGGGCCAAGGACGCGCTCACCGACGTCAAGCGGGAGCTGGATCGGTTCGGGGACGGTCTCGGGCCGCTGCTCGGCAAGGCGGAGACGCAGTTGGCGCGGCTCGCGCCTGCGGTGGAGCGGGCCCGGCAGGGGTTGCTCGCCGCGTCCAACGCCCTGGACGCCGTACGGTCGTCGGGGTTGAAGGCCGATGATCTCGCGGCGCGGCTTGCGGCGCTGGCTCCTGAGCTGACCCGGTTGAATCAGGGTGCCGGGCAGCATGGTGTGCCGCAGACGCTGGAGCGTGCCGAGCGGGTTGCCCGGGAGGCCGAGGCCGTGCGGGTCGAGGCTGAGCGGTTGCCTGAGCGGGCCGCTGAGATCGATCATCGGCTGGTCTCGCTGCGGACTCGGGCGCAGGCGCTCACCACGCGGTCCGGGCAGGTCGAGCCGGTGCTGAGCGAGTTGCGGCGGCGGTTCACCGCGGCTTGCTGGCAGGACCTTCAGGGGGTGCCCGACCAGGCCGTCGAGAATGTGCGGCAGGCCGAGTTGAAGCTGAAGGAGGCCCAGGCGGCGCGGGACGAGCAGCGGTGGCCGGATGCGACCGCGCTGTTGTCGACGGTTCGGGCGTTGCTCAACTCCACGGACGAGTCCGTGTCCGCCGCCGGGGACCGGCTGCGGCGGCTGAACGCCGTGCAGAAGGATCCTGCCGCCGAGATCGACCGTACGCGGTTCGCGATCCGGGATGCGCAGCGGTTGGCCATGGCCGGGCGGAACACGCCTGATCCTCGGCATGCGCGGCCGTTGGACGACTCGGTGGGGCGGCTGGACCGGGCCGTCGAGACCTTGGAAGGGCGGCATCCGGACTACTGGCACTTCCTCACCGAGTTGGAGGCGGTGCGGCAGACCGTGGCTCGGGTGGTGGCTCAGATCAGGGAGGAGCGGGGCGGGTCCGGCAGTTAATCCGTCGGCATGCCTCGTTTAATCTGTCGGCATGCCTCGTTATGACTATCGGTGCCGGACCTGCGGTGACACGTTCGAAGTCAGCCGTCCCATGGCTCAGTCCTCCGACCCCGCCTCGTGTCCTTCGGGACATGAGGACACGGTGAAGTTGTTGTCGACGGTGGCTGTCGGGGGTACGGCAGCCGCCCCCGCGCGTGCTCCTCAGGCAGGCGGGGGCTGTTGCGGTGGGGGTTGTTGCAGCTGAGCGCTACTTCGGCGCCCTGCACTCCTTCAGGAACTCCCTGAGGATCCTCTCCCCCGCCAGCACTCCCCGCTCCGGCAGCGCCCTGATCTCCGGTGCCGTCCACTCCGCGTCCGCCAGCTCCCCGTGCCCCGGGCGCCAGCCCTTGTCCGCCGCGAGCAGCAGGTCCGCGTCCAGCAGGGAATCGCCTGCCGCGAGTGTCAGGTCCGCGCCCGTGCGTCGCGCCAGTTCGTGCATCGCGGCGCTCTTCGTGAGGGGCTTCGGGACCGCGTAGATCTTGCGGCCCTGGAGGGAGACCGTCCAGCCGCGGTTCTCCGCCCAGGCCGCGAGTTCCTTCACCCAGTCCTCGGGGAGCAGTTCGCGTTCCACGACCAGGTAGGCGAAGAGGTCCTCGGCGACCCGGTGCTTGCGGACCCACATGGGGTCGGCGGTCGCCATCAGGTACTCGCGGATCTCGTCGAGGGGCGCGCACTCGTCGGCGAGGCGGGCGGTGACCCGTGCCTGCCAGTCGGGGTCGGAGACGCCGTCCACCAGGAGGTGGCCGCCGTTGGCGCAGATCGCGTACTTCGGCTGCGGGCCGGGGAGGTTGATGCGCTCGTACTGCTTGCGGGTGCGGGTCGTGGTCGGCACGAACAGCGCCACGTCGCCGAGTTCCGTCAGCAACTGCGAGGCGGTCTCGGTCATGTACGAGAGCGGCTTGGACTCGTGCACCTCCACGCACAGCAGCCTCGGCGCCCGCGCGTCCGGCATGGTCAGTGCGAGGGCCGCGGAGGAGTAGATGAGGGTGCGGTCCAGATCGCTCGCCACAAGTACCGGCATCAGACCGACACCGCCTTGCCGTCGGCGCCCGTCGCGCCCCGCGTGTACTTGGGGTGGATCAACCCCACGCAGGTGTACGGCAGTTCGGCCACTTCTTCCACGGGTACCCCTCTTTGCTCCGCCAGCAGTCGTACGTGGTCCAGGTCGGCGCCGGCCCCTGCCCGCGCCAGGATCTTCCACGGCACCCGCCGCAGCAGCACCCGCGTGGTCTCGCCGACGCCGGGCTTGACGAGGTTCACGTCATGGATGCCGTACTCCTCGCTGATGCGCTCAACCGCCGCCCAGCCTTCCCAGGTCGGCGTCCGGTCGGCCGACAGCAGCTCCTTGGCCTGAGCGTCCACCGCGTCCGCCACCTCGGGGAAGCGCGCGGCCACGGCGTCCAGGAAGTCCACCGACACATCGGCACCGGCGAGTTCGCGGTAGAACTTCGCGCCGTGGAAGTCGTTCGGGCCCACCAGGTCCGCGCGCAGCACGGTACGGGAAATCAGGCCGGACACCGTGGAGTTGAGGCACGCCGACGGGATCAGGTAGTCCTCGCGGGTGCCGTACGTCCGTACGCACGAGCCCGGGTCGGCCAGTACCGCGATCTCCGGGTCGAAGCCGGTGATGCCCTCGGCGGCCTCGAACTCCTCGATGGCGTCGGCCAGTTCGCGGGTGATGGCGCCCTTGCCGGTCCAGCCGTCGACGAAGACGACATCACGCGGGTCGTGGTGGGAGGCGAGCCAGCGCAGAGCGTTGGCGTCGATGCCGCGGCCGCGCACGATGGAGACGGCGTAGTGGGGAAGGTCGAGGCCGTGGCGGTGCTGGGCCCAGCGGCGCATCAGGACGCCCACGGGGGTGCCGGCGCGGGCCAGCGACACCAGCACGGGGCGCGGGGAGCGCTCGGCGAGCACGACCTCCGTCACCGCGCCGACCGCCTGCGCGAGCCGGGACGCGGACTCCTCCAGCGCCGTCTGGAACAGTCCCTGGTACTCGGCGCTCGGCTGGTACTCCACCGGCAGCGACTCCGCGTAGTGCGCGCCACCGCTCTGGATGGCCTCCTCACGCTCCTCGGTCGGCGCCTCCAGGGTGACGTCGGACAGGTCCTGGAGGAGCCAGCCGACCTCCTCCGGGGGGTACGAGGAGAAGGCGGGGCCGCGGAGGGGCTCGGGCAGCATCGAGGGCCTTTCGGGTACGTACAGGGGCTCGGGGACGTAGGAGGGGACGACCACGAGCAGGACGTGCGCAGTGTGCTCCGCGAGCTGGTCCAAGAGGCCGCCGGGGGCGTGCAGTTCGGGGGTGTCGGCGGTGGAGTCGACTACGGCGACGATGGCGTCGAAGTCCGCTCCGGCGACGTTGTAGGCGTAGCGGTCGCCCGGTCCGTCCGCCGGGTTGTCGTGTGCCGGGAAGACGAGGCGGGTGCGGATCGCATAGCCGGGGTCGTCGACCGCGAGAACCGGTGAGCGGGTGGTGGTGGAGTAGCGGATCTCGGTGTCGTCCGTGATCTGCTCCAGCTCGCGGGCCAGGCGGAGGGGGGCGTACATCAGCTCTTCGAAGCCGAGGATGTGCACGCGGTGCGCGTTATCGGGGAGAGCTTCGGCGAGCCTTGCGGCCATGGCGGGGAGGGCGGTTTCCAGGCGTATTCGGTGTGCCTGGGTGAAGCCGTGTCTGCCGCCGTCGGGGAGGCCGTGGGGCCAGTGGAGGTCTACTCGGTTGACTGTTGGCTGCGGGTTGGTGGGGGCTGGTCGCGCCCGCGCGGCGGTAGCCGCAGATTCAACACAGCCCCGCGCCCCTGGGGAGCTTTCGAACTCGGCGACCAACCGTTGCCCTGTCTCCAGCACCCCCTCCGGCAAGCCCACCGTCCCCTTCGCCCCCGCCACCAAGTCCACCCTCGCGCCGATCTCCCGCGCGAACTCCTCCAGTCGCCCCGCGTCCGCCGTCGAGCGCATGTCGACGAGGGCGACCACGACGTACCGGCGCCTCGGGTAGCGCTCGTGCAGGTCGCGGATCGTGTTCAGGACCGTGTTGCCGGTGGAGAACTCGTCGTCGACCAGGACCAGGGGGCCGTCGCCGACCAGCAGGGCCGGGTCCTCGGGCAGCAGCAGGTGCGAGGTCGCGTGGGAGTGGGACTCCTCGAAACCGCCCGCCGGGGCGATGCCGGGGACCGGGCGGCGGGTGGAGTGGAGGTAGGGGGCCGGGCCGAGGCCGTCGGCCACCGAGTGGCCCAGGCCCGTCGCGGTCTCCGCGTAGCCGAGGACGACGGCGTTGGCCGCCTCCTCGGCGCCCAGCAGCTCCCGCACCTGCCGTCCGAGGGCGAAGCCATGGCCGTAGACCACGGCCGGTGACTGCGGGATGTGTTTGCCGAGCACATGGGATACGAGGAGGTGGGCCCGCTTGGGGTTGCGGCGCAGGGCCAGGCCCAGCAGGTCCTTGAGCGTGTCGTCGCCCTTCAGTTCGACCCCGAGCCGCTCGGCGACCCAGGTGCCGGACCAGACCCCGTTGTTCACTGCCTTGTTCATGCGTCCCTTGGTTGTCGGTGGTCAGCCGGGGATTCCGGCGGCGAGCAGCTCCACGAAGCCGACGTCCTCGTTGGCCACTCCGAAGACCTCGGCGCGCAGCAGGGTCCGCTCGGCCCAGGCGCGGTGCGGCTTCACCTCGTTCATCTTGTTCGTGTACGCCGAGCGCAGCACGCCCCCGCCGCCGCTCTCGGGCCGCAGGATGTCCTGGGCGTCGCTGAACTCCTCGTGACTGACGACGGACAGCGCGTGCACGGGCAGGACGTGGGACGGGTGGATGCAGGTCTTGCCGGTGAGGCCGTTGGCCTGGTCGAGGGCGATCTCGCGGAGCAGGCCGTCCATCGCGTGCTCGATGAGGGCCTCGCGCAGTTCCTCGGCCTGGCCCTCCAGGAAGGGGCTGCGGCGCAGCTGGGGCTTGAACATACGTTCCTGCACCCGGAAGTACTCCCACACCGGGCCGGTCACGGTGAACCCGGTGCCGTCGGCGCGGCCGAGCATGTTGACCACGTCGGCGATGACGGAGGCGACGATCTGGACGTCGTACGCCGTCATGTCGGAGGCGCGGCGCAGGCCGTAGGAGGAGCAGAAGTCGGTCACGCCGAGCCGCAGCGCGAGCACTCTTTCACGATACTTGTCGACCGCCCGGAAGATCCCTTCCAGCGTCTCCACCCGGGACTCCCGGAACAGCAGCTCGGGCGACTCCAGCACGGGCATGGCGAACAGCCGGCGTCCGCTCGCCGTCTCGGCGGCCGTCAGCGCCTCCAGGAAGGGGATGCCGCGTTCCTCGGTGAACTTCGGCAGCACGAATCCGGAGAGCAGCTCCACGGCGGTTCCGAGGCGTCGTACCAGGTCGGGGATCTGTTCGGGCGTACGGACCCGGATGAACAGCAGCGGCAGACCCTCCCGCGCGTGTTCCGCGAGGTCGGTGAACTGCCGGACGAGGTTCTCCTCGCCCGCCGCCACGTCCTCGTCGCCGATGGAGTCCTCCAGGCACAGCACCATCGAGACCACGCCGCGCGCCGCCTGCTTGCGGATGTCGTCCGCGAGGCGCGGCCGGGTGGCCGGGCTGTAGAGGGTGGCCCCGAGGGCGGTGGAGAGCAGCCGGGCCGGGGAATCCGCGTCGAACTCGCACGGCTCCCGGTAGAAAAGGCGCTGCCGCACCTCAGGGGCGATGTGCCCGAAATGACGCATAAAACTCCCCCGTGATGGCTGAGCGACCCCTGTGATCTGTTCACAGGTGGCCGGTAATAGTACGTAGATACCCATGTCAGGGGTTCCCGCAGGGCATGAATTTCTGGTAACGCGGGTGCGGAGACCGTCAGCCGATCATGTACCCCCGCGTTGTCGTGATCACTACCGAGAGGGCAGGATGACCGCATGACGCACGCGATGCTGAAGGGGTCGAACGTCCCGCTCGAAGCCACGACCGTACGTGCCGTGCTCCGCTGGACGCCCGGGCAGGGGGTCCCGGATGTCGACGCCTCGGCGCTGCTCCTCGGCCCCGACGGTCGGGTGCGGTCCGACGAGGACTTCGTCTTCTACAACCAGCCCCGTCACCCCTCCGGGAAGGTCTGGCGGCTCGGCAAGAAGCGGGTCGCCGAGGGCCTCACCGACACGATCCAGACAGATCTCTCCGGTGTCGAGCCCGACGTCAGCCAGATTTACCTGGTCGCATCGGCGGAGGGCGCCACTTTCGATCTCGTACGTTCGCTGCGCATCCTGCTGTACGACGCGTCCGAGGCCGACGGCGAGCCGCTGCTGCACTTCGACATCAAGCCGGAGACGGGCCAGGAGACGGCCATGATCTGCGGTGAGCTGTACCGCCGCGGCGAGGGCTGGAAGTTCCGCGCCCTGGGCGAGGGCTATTCCAACGGCCTTCAGGGCCTGGCCACGGACTTCGGCATCATGGTGGACGAGTCGGAGGCGACGGCCCCCGAGGAACCGGCGGAGGAGCCCCGCTCCCAGCCCCTGCCGCCCGAACAGCCCACGACGGCGGTCCCGCCGCAGCCGTCGTACGGCTACCCCCAGACCCCGCCGACGACCCAGCCGGCCTACGGCTACCCCCAGCCCACCAGCCAGCCCGCCCACGGCGGCTACGGCTACCCGCCCCCGGTGACCCCGGCCCCGGTCCCGGCAGGAGATTTCCGCCTGCCGCCACAGGGCCCACAGTTCATCGGGCGGTAAGGAAAACTCCGCTTACAGGGGCGCGGGGAACTGCGCGACAAGCCACGACGAGCCCGCAGCCGCCAACGAAACACCAAGGCACCGAATCCGTGGGCTACCGATCCGCCTTCGCCTTGTATCCCCGCCCCCACTGCAATCCCCACCCGTACAACCGATCAAGCTCGGCCTGGAACCCGTACACGAACTTGACCTCACGCCGAACGACGATCTCCCCCTTCACGTTCTCGATCATCACCACCGCGCACGACCGGGCCAGCGGATGCCGCTCATCAAGACCGATCTCGATCCGCGGCCCATTGCTGGGATACAGCGTGACGGTCGCATGCGTCCGATCGAACGCCGGCGTCTGGTCGTAGATGTACACAAAGACCAGCAACCGCTTGATGTTCTCCCGCTGATCGAGATTGACGTACATCGTCTCGCCCGAGGCCGACCCGAACCGGTCGTCCCCGCTGAGCTTCACGTACGGCGGCGAGTTCACGTCCCCCAGGAACCCCCCGAGCGGCTGGACAACCCCCTTCGTCCCGTCGGCCAGCTCATACAGGCACCCGAGGTCCAGGTCCACGTTGACCATGCTCATGCTGTGCCCGACGACCTCCGGCGGCTTGAGCGCCTTGAACGGATGCCGCAGCAGACTCTCCCGCTGCGGCCCGCCTATGTCGGAGCTGCGCATCCGCCAGTTCAGATTGACCCGCAGATGCCCGGTGGCCGCGTCCTGTTTGGTCAGGGAGACCGTGCCGTGCCGTCTCGTCAGCTCGATCGCGTTGCTCGCCGCACTGCCCGAGTCGAACTGGGCGGCGCGTCCACGCCAGAGCAGCCCGTCCAACAAGCCCATTCCCGCCCCCACACCCACACACGCACTCGGACCATGGCAACGGGGCGGCCGGAGACCCGGCCGCCCCGTCAAGAAGCGTTCCTCACTCGGAGAGGTGTCACACCCCGGACGAGACCTCAGTCTTGTCCGAGGTCTCCGCTTTTCCCTCGGCCTCCGCGAGCGCGCGGTTGCGCCGCACGGAGGACCAGAAGGACCAGCCGATCAGGATGACGCCGATGGAGCCGGTGATGAGCTCGCTGATCTCGTACTGGATGGTGACCAGCAGGATTCCGGCGAGGGCACCGATCGCGTAGTGGGCGCCGTGCTCCAGGTAGACGTAGTCGTCGAGGGTGCCCTGGCGGACCAGGTAGACCGTGAGCGATCGGACGTACATCGCGCCGATGCCGAGACCCAGCGCCATCAGGACGATGTCGTTGGTGATGGCGAAGGCGCCGATCACGCCGTCGAAGGAGAAGGACGCGTCCAGGACCTCGAGGTAGAGGAACATGAAGAACGCGGCCTTGCCGGCCAGGACGACCGCCGAGCGGGGCTTGCCGGTGCGCTCGGCCTCTTCCTCCGCCTCGTGCTCGCGCTCCTCCTCTTCTTCGAGCTTGTCCTCGAAGTAGCCGGAGAGACCGCCGACGATCATGTACGTGATGAGACCGGCGATACCGGAGAGCAGAACCGTCTCTGCCTTGTCCGCCGGGCCGGCGTGCAGGTGCGCGTGGGTCGCGAAGGTCATCGAGGTGATGAGCAGGACGATCAGCGCGACGCAGACCGACAGCATGTCGATCTTGCCCAGCTTGGCCAGCGGGCGCTCCAGCCAGCCGAGCCACTTGATGTCGCGCTCCTCGAAGATGAAGTCGAGGAAGATCATCAGCAGGAACATGCCACCGAAGGCCGCGATCGACGGGTGCGCGTCGGTGACGAGCTGCTCGTACCGGTCCTTGTCGGTGAGTGCGAGGTCGACGGCCTCGATCGGACCCATCGAGGCGGTGACGGCGACGATGACGACAGGGAACACCAGTCGCATACCGAAGACGGCGATCAGCACACCGATGGTGAGGAAGATCTTCTGCCAGAAGGCATTCATCTTCTTCAGGATCCCGGCGTTGACCACTGCGTTGTCGAAAGACAGCGAGATCTCGAGGACGGAGAGGATCGCCACGATGCCGAAGGCGGTCCACCCCCCGTAGAGGACCGCCGCGACGAGGCCGAGCGCGGTGACCGCGAACGACCAGCCGAAGGTTTTCAGAAGCACTGGCTACCCAATCCTGTGTGTACGGGTCTCCCCCGCGCCGTACTCGGCTTTACGAACTTTTGAAGCCGAAGTGTAGTCGGCAGCCCCTCGTTCCCCACCGGGCCCCGGATTTTGCTCATAACGCGTTATGAGACGTTGACCCCGAAGTCCAGGGCGATGCCGCGCAGCCCCGACGCGTACCCCTGCCCGACCGCACGGAACTTCCACTCGCCCTGGTACCGGTAGACCTCGCCGAAGATCATCGCCGTCTCGGTGGAGGCGTCCTCGCTGAGGTCGTAGCGGGCCAGTTCCTGACCGTCGGCCTGGTTCACCACGCGGATGAAGGCGTTGCTGACCTGCCCGAACGTCTGGCCACGCTCATCGGCCATATGGATCGAGACGGGGAAGACGATCTTGTCGCACTGGGCGGGCACCTTGGCGAGGTCGATCAGCAGCGACTCGTCGTCGCCGTCGCCCTCGCCGGTGAGGTTGTCGCCGGTGTGCTCCACGGAGCCGTCCGGGCTCTTGAGCTGGTTGTAGAAGATGAACCACTCATCCCCCATCACCCGTCCGCCGTTGCACATCAGCGCGCTGGCGTCGAGGTCGAAGGGGGCTCCGGTGGTGGAGCGCGCGTCCCAGCCGAGCCCGATCATCACCTGGGTGAGGTTCGGTGCGGCCTTGGACAGGGAGACATTGCCCCCCTTGGCGAGCGTGACGCCCATGATGCTGGTCCTCCCCGGGTCGAGCTTCTTTGGTTGTTTCCCTGCGCGTCCGGCGCCGCACGCAAACCGTGCGGCGCCGGGCGGGTTGGAGCGCGGATTACTGCCGGGTTCAGACGTTGACGCCGAAGTCCTGCGCGATACCGCGCAGGCCCGAGGCGTAGCCCTGGCCGATGGCGCGGAACTTCCACTCCGCGCCGTGGCGGTAGAGCTCACCGAAGACCATGGCGGTCTCGGTGGAGGCGTCCTCGCTGAGGTCGTAGCGGGCGATCTCCGCCTCGCCGGCCTGGTTCACGACGCGGATGAACGCGTTGCGCACCTGGCCGAAGGACTGCTGGCGGTTCTCGGCGTCGTAGATCGACACCGGGAAGACGATCTTCTCGACGTCAGCCGGGACACCGACGAGGTTGATCTTGATCTGCTCGTCGTCGCCCTCGCCCTCACCGGTGAGGTTGTCACCGGTGTGTTCGACGGAGCCGTCCGGGCTCTTGAGGTTGTTGAAGAAGATGAAGTGCGCGTCGCTCGCGACCTTGCCGGACGAGTTCAGCAGCAGTGCGCTGGCGTCCAGGTCGAAGTCGGTGCCGGTGGTGGTGCGGATGTCCCACCCCAGACCGACGATGACCGCAGTGAGGCCAGGGGCCTCCTTGGTCAGCGATACGTTGCCGCCCTTGCTGAGGCTGACTCCCACGAGTCCTCCATAGATGTCCAGGGGCGGGGAGCCCCGCCATGCGTTTGATACCGGATCAACGTATCGATCCTAGTGACGGGTTCCCGTAGCCCGAAGGCCTTGGTACCCAAGAATCACAGGGTGTCGAGCGCCGCGACGTACTCGTTCAGGTCACGGGCGTCCGGCAGACCGTTGACGACGGTCCAGCGGACGACGCCCTCCTTGTCGATGACGAAGGTGCCGCGCACCGCGCAGCCCTTGTCCTCGGCGAAGACACCGTAGGCGCGGGAGACCTCGCCGTGCGGCCAGAAGTCGCTCAGCAGGGGGTACTCGAAGCCCTCCTGCTCGGCGAAGACCCGCAGGGTGGGCACGGAGTCGTTGGACACGGCGAGCAGCTGGGTGTCGCGGTCCGCGAACCTCGGCAGGTTGTCCCGCAGCTCGCACAGCTCGCCGGTGCAGACACCGGTGAAGGCGAACGGGTAGAAGAGCAGCACGACGTTCTTCTGGCCGCGGAAGTCGGACAGCTTCACGGTCTTGCCGTGGTTGTCCTTGAGCTCGAAGTCGGGGGCTTTGGCGCCGACCTGGATGGCCATTACCGGCATGTCCCTTCGGTGGGCTGTTCGGGTGGTCGCAACCACCCTACGCAGTGATCGCGAAGGGCCCGCGGACGGGCTGACCGAAGCCAGCCCGTCCGGTGTGTCCGGGGAGGGTCACTTCTTGGCGGACTTGGCCGCCTTCGGCGTCACCAGACGGCTGCCGCTCCAGTCCTTGCCGACGCTGACGCTCTTGGACGCGGACAGTCCGGCCGTCGTGGCGGCTTCGGAGATGTCGCTCGGCTCGACGTAGCCGTCGCGTCCGGTCTTCGGCGTCAGCAGCAGGATCGAGCCGCCTTCCTCGATGTACGTGGTGGCGTCCACCAGCGCATCCGTCAGGTCGCCGTCGTCGTCGCGGAACCACAGCACCACGGCATCGGCGACGTCGTCGTAGTCCTCGTCCACGAGGTCGCTGCCGATGACTTCCTCAATGGCCTCGCGGAGTTCCTGGTCTACGTCTTCGTCGTAGCCGATCTCCTGGACCACCTGCTCGGGCTGGAAACCCAGCCTGACGGCAGGGTTGGTCCGCTCCTCCGCGTGGTCCGCGGTCGCGCTCACGGGTTGCCTCCTGATCATGTCTTCGGGAATAACTCGGCCGCGCGCGTGCGCGTGGCGTTGGCCGTAGTCCACACGGGCGGGGCGGATCGCGCAAGTACCCGGCCGTTCAGACCGCCGAAACGGTGACGTTCCGGGCCGTGTCACCGCAACTGCCGTCATGGCGTCACACCCCAAGGTGACACACGCCACACCGTTCTGCCCTCTTTGCGCTTTTGGGAACCCTCCGGGGGGACCAGGCTTGGATTACCTCGCAGTAGAGATGACGTTTGGCGTCCCGAGGTACACGATGGGGAACGGCGCAGACAGAGCAAAACCCCCAGAAACAAGCCTCGAAGCAAGCCCCACGCACCAGCCCGACGCACCAGCCCGAAGCAAGCCCCGAAAACCAGCCCCTCTGACAGGTAAGGAACAGCGTGGCTTCCGGATCCGATCGCAACCCGATCATCATTGGCGGCCTTCCGAGTCAGGTTCCTGACTTCGATCCCGAGGAAACCCAGGAGTGGCTCGACTCCCTCGACGCCGCCGTGGACGAGCGCGGCCGCGAGCGGGCCCGCTACCTGATGCTCCGGCTGATCGAGCGGGCCCGCGAGAAGCGCGTGGCCGTGCCCGAGATGCGCAGCACGGACTACGTCAACACGATCGCCACCAAGGACGAGCCGTTCTTCCCCGGCAACGAGGAGATCGAGCGCAAGATCCTCAACGCGACCCGCTGGAACGCCGCGGTGATGGTGTCCCGGGCGCAGCGTCCTGGCATCGGCGTCGGCGGGCACATCGCCACCTTCGCCTCCTCCGCCTCCCTGTACGACGTGGGCTTCAACCACTTCTTCCGGGGCAAGGACGAGGGCGACGGCGGCGACCAGGTCTTCTTCCAGGGGCACGCCTCCCCGGGCATCTACGCCCGCGCCTTCCTGCTGGACCGGCTCAGCGAGCAGAACCTGGACGCGTTCCGGCAGGAGAAGTCCAAGGCGCCGTTCGGCCTGTCCTCGTACCCGCATCCGCGGCTGATGCCGGACTTCTGGGAGTTCCCGACCGTGTCGATGGGCCTCGGCCCGATCGGCGCGATCTTCCAGGCGCGGATGAACCGGTACATGGAGGCGCGCGGGATCGCGGACACCTCCAAGTCCCACGTGTGGGCGTTCCTGGGCGACGGCGAGATGGACGAGCCGGAGTCGCTCGGCCAGCTGTCCATCGCCGCGCGGGAGGGTCTGGACAACCTGACCTTCGTGGTGAACTGCAACCTTCAGCGGCTCGACGGTCCGGTGCGCGGCAACGGCAAGATCATCCAGGAGCTGGAGTCGCAGTTCCGGGGTGCCGGCTGGAACGTCATCAAGCTGGTGTGGGACCGCACCTGGGACCCGCTGCTGGCCCAGGACCGGGACGGCGTGCTGGTCAACAAGATGAACACGACGCCGGACGGGCAGTTCCAGACGTACGCCACCGAGTCCGGTGCGTACATCCGCGATCACTTCTTCGGTGACGACCACCGGCTGCGGGCGATGGTCGAGGGGATGAGCGACGACCAGATCCTGCACCTGGGGCGCGGTGGCCACGACCACAAGAAGATCTTCGCGGCGTTCTCGGCGGCCAAGGCGCACAAGGGCCAGCCGACGGTGATCCTGGCCAAGACGATCAAGGGCTGGACGCTCGGTCCCAACTTCGAGGGCCGCAACGCCACGCACCAGATGAAGAAGCTGACGGTCGACGACCTCAAGCGCTTCCGCGACCGGCTGCACCTGCCGATCTCCGACAAGGAGCTGGAGTCCGGCGCGCCGCCGTACTACCACCCCGGGCGGGACACCGAGGAGATCCAGTACATGCACGACCGCCGCAACTCGCTGGGCGGGTACGTCCCGACCCGTGTGGTGCGGGCGAAGCCGTTGCAGCTGCCCGACGAGAAGACGTACGCGACCGTGAAGAAGGGCTCGGGTCAGCAGTCCATCGCGACGACCATGGCCTTTGTCCGGCTGCTCAAGGACCTCATGCGGGACAAGGAGATCGGCAAGCGGTTCGTGCTGATCGCGCCGGACGAGTACCGCACGTTCGGCATGGACTCCTTCTTCCCGAGCGCGAAGATCTACAACCCGCTCGGGCAGCAGTACGAGTCGGTGGACCGTGAGCTGCTGCTTGCGTACAAGGAGGCGCCGAACGGGCAGATGCTGCACGACGGCATCTCGGAGGCGGGCTGCACGGCCTCGCTGATCGCGGCGGGTTCGGCGTACGCCACGCACGGGGAGCCGTTGATCCCGGTCTACGTCTTCTACTCGATGTTCGGTTTCCAGCGGACCGGCGACCAGTTCTGGCAGATGTCGGACCAGCTCTCGCGCGGATTCGTCCTCGGCGCGACCGCGGGCCGCACGACCCTGACCGGTGAGGGTCTCCAGCACGCGGACGGCCACTCCCAGCTGCTGGCCTCGACGAACCCGGGCTGCGTGGCCTACGACCCGGCCTTCTCCTACGAGATCGCGCACATCGTGCAGGACGGTCTGCGCCGGATGTACGGCCCGACGGCGGACGGCAGGCCCGGCGAGGACGTCTTCTACTACCTCACCGTCTACAACGAGCCGATCCAGCACCCGGCCGAGCCGGAGAACGTGGACGTCGAGGGCATCCTCAAGGGCATCCACCGCTTCAGCGAGGGCACCGCGGGCTCGATCCCGGCGCAGATCATCGCGTCCGGGGTCGCGGTGCCGTGGGCGGCGGAGGCGCAGCGGATCCTCGCCGAGGAGTGGAACGTGAAGGCCGACATCTGGTCGGCGACCTCCTTCAACGAGCTGCGGCGCGAGGCCGTGGCCTGCGAGGAGCACAACCTGCTGCACCCGGAGGAGGAGCAGCGGGTGCCGTACGTGACCCGCAAGCTGTCCGGTGTGCAGGGCCCGTTCGTGGCCGTTTCCGACTGGATGCGGTCGGTTCCGGACCAGATTGCCCGGTGGGTGCCGGGCACCTACCAGTCGCTGGGCGCGGACGGCTTCGGCTTCGCGGACACCCGGGGCGCGGCCCGCCGGTTCTTCCACATCGACGCGCAGTCGATCGTGCTGGCGGTGCTCACGGAGCTGGCGAAGGAGGGGAAGGTGGACCGTTCGGCGCTGAAGCAGGCGATCGACCGGTACCAGTTGCTGGATGTGTCGGCGGCCGATCCCGGGGCCGCGGGCGGCGACGCGTAGAGCTCGGCTCGTGACCGGCTGGAGGGCCGGGGGGCATCCGCCTCCCGGCCCTCCGCCGTTTCCTACGATGCGGGCATGAAGGAGAGAACCGCGCAGGTCCGTTGGGAACAGCGCACTCAGCAGCCGCTGATGGCGCTGGCAGTGGTGTTCGCCGTCGCGTATGCCGTGCCGATCGTGGTCACTCCGGTGGGCCCCGGGCTGGCACGCGCGTGCACGACGGTCGAGTGGGTGGTGTGGGGGGCGTTCGCGGCGGACTACCTGGTGCGGCTCGGACTGACCGAGCGGCGGGGGGAGTTCATACGGCGGCACTGGCTCGACCTGTGCGCGGTGATCCTGCCGCTGCTACGGCCGCTTCAGCTGCTGCGGGTGATCTCGGCGCTGATGCTGGTGGGCCGGCGGGCGCGGATGGCCTCGCAGGTCAAGCTGACGACGTACGTGGTGGGCTCGGTCGTCGGACTGCTGATGTTCGGTTCGCTGGCCGTGCTGTCCGTGGAGCGGGACTCGCCGAATGGGAACATCAAGACGCTGGGTGACGCGGTGTGGTGGTCCTTCACGACGATGACGACGGTGGGCTACGGCGACCATGCGCCGACCACCGGTCTGGGCCGAATACTCGCGGTGGGCCTGATGCTGTCCGGCATCGCCCTGCTCGGTGTGGTGACGGCGAACATCGCGGCGTGGTTCATCGCGCGGTTCGAGATGGACGACGCGGAGGAACGACGTCAGACGGAGGCGATCCAGTCGCTGACGGAGGAGGTACGCCGGCTGCGCGCGGAGGTGGCAGCCCTGTCGACGCCGGACCGGTCACCGTGAGATGGGGTGACTCGATGGCAACGGTGCTGCAACTGACCTAGGGGCGCGGGGAGCTGCGCGACCAGCCACACACGGCCCGCAGCCCGGAGACGGCAGGCACCCCCCACGGCGTTACCGTCCGCCGCTCAGCCCCGCCGGCAGGCGACGGCGGCGCGCTGTCCCCCTCCGGCAGCGCGCCGCAGCGCCGGGTGGCCTTCCTGGTGTACGAACTTGCCCGAGGAACATGCCGTACGGAGGGCTTGACCCACTGTGAACCGCGGCGCGTGCCGGGGACGAGGAATCTTTAGCTCTGTCACCCTGATAGGGGAAACAGCCCCCGACCAGGCTCAGATGTGCGCGGCGCCCGCTCCCGCCTCCGCGTTCTCGCCCCGCTTCGTCAGGAACGCGACCGCGACGGCCACCGCCGCCACACCGGCCGCGACCAGCGATGCCAGGCTCATGCCGGAGATGAAGGTGTCGTGCGCGACGTCAGTGATCTTCGCGGCGACCTCCTGCGGCGTCCCCGGGGACACCGGAGCCACACCCACCTGAACCGCCTCGGAAGCCTGCGCCTCCTGCGCCGCGGTCAGCTTCGGCAGGCCCGCGTCCGCCCAGTTCCCGGCGAGGTCGCTGTCCACCTTGGAGGCCATCACGGCGCCCAGCACGGCCGTACCGAGGCTGCCGCCGATCTGCATCGCGGCCTGCTGGAGACCACCGGCGACACCGGAGAGCTCCATGGGCGCGTTGCCGACGATGACCTCGGTGGCGCCGACCATGACCGGCGCGAGGCCGAGGCCGAGGAGGGCGAACCAGAGGGACATCAGGCCGCTGCTCGTGTCCGTCTCCAGCGTGGACATGCCGTACATGGCGATGGCCGTAAGAGCCATGCCGCCCGCCAGCGGGACCCGCGGGCCGAGCTTCGTGATCATCGCGCCCGCGAGCGGCGAGCCGACGATCATCATTCCGGTGAGCGGCAGGAGGTGCAGACCCGCGTCGACGGGGCTCATGCCGTGCACGTTCTGGAGGTAGAACGTCACGAAGAACAGGCCGCCCATGAAGGCGATGGCCATCAGGACCATCAGCACCACGCCCGCCGACAGCGGGACGGAGCGGAACAGGCCGAGCGGGATGAGCGGCTCCTTGACCTTCGTCTCCCAGAACGCGAAGAAGCCGAACAGCGCCACCGACACGACGATGAACGTCCACGTCTGGGCGTCGCCCCAGCCCCACTCCGGCGCCTTGATGAGCGCCCACACCAGGCAGAACATCGCGGCCGAGAGCAGCGCGATGCCGAGCAGGTCGAAGGAGCGCGGGGCGTTCTCCGCGCGGTGGTCCAGCAGGATCAGCACGCCGAGGACCAGGGCGAGGACGCCGACCGGCACGTTGATGAAGAACACCGACTGCCAGTTGACGTGCTCGACCAGGACACCACCGAGGATCGGGCCGCCCGCGGTGGAGGCGCCGATGACCATGCCCCAGATGCCGATCGCCATGTTCAGCTTCTCGGCCGGGAACGTCGCCCGCAGCAGACCCAGCGCGGCCGGCATCAGCAGCGCGCCGAACAGACCCTGGAGCACCCGGAAGGTGACGACGAAGCCGATGCTGCTCGACAGGCCGATCGCACCGGACGCGGCCGCGAAGCCGACCACACCGATGAGGAAGGTCTGCCGGTGCCCGAACCGGTCGCCGAGCTTGCCCGCGGTGATCAGGGAGACCGCGAGGGCCAGGAAGTAGCCGTTGGTGATCCACTGGACCTCGGCGAACGTGGCGCCCAGGTCCTTCTGGATGGCCGGGTTCGCGATCGCCACGATGGTGCCGTCCAGCGCCACCATCATCACGCCCACGGCGACGGTTATGAGCGTGAACCAGGGATGCCCACGAGGCCCTGAGGGCGGGACGGCGTCCTGGAGCGCCTTGTCGACGATGGTCTGACCAGTCATGGCCCGAGGCTAATGACAGCCTCTGACAATTGACAAACCAATTCACAAGTCGGTAACTGACGGATATGCAAACACTCCGCGAACGCAAGAAGCAGCGCACCCGGGTCGCCCTGCTTCGCGCGGCGCTCGAACTGTTCACCACCCGCGGCTACGAGGAGACGACGGTGGACGACATCGCCGCCGCCGTCGAGGTCTCCCAGCGCACCTTCTTCCGCTACTTCGCGAACAAGGAGGAGGCCGCCCTCGCCGTACAGGCGATGGCGGAGGACTACTACGTCGAGGCCGTGCGGCGGCGGCCGCCCGAGGAGGCGCCGATGGTGGCGCTGCGGCAGGCCGTGGTGGAGGGCTGGGACGGACTCAGCGAGGTCATCGAGTCGGTCGTACCGGTGGAGCTGCATCTGCGCATGTACCGGCAGGTGGAGTCGACGCCCGCGCTGCTCGCCGCGCACCTGCGGCACTCGGCGGAGACGGAGGAGCGGATCGCACGGGTGCTGGCCGAGCGGGAGGGCCTCGATGTGGACGCCGATCCCCGGCCGCGGCTCGCGGTGGCGGTCTTCGGCGGGGTGATGCGGGTCACCGAACGGCAGTGGAGCACGGGCGAGGACTTCAGCCTGGCCGGCATCCGCGAACTGACCGTCGCCTACCTCGAACAGGTGGGACCCGCGCTGACCGAAAGCTGGCGTGACGGCTGAACTTCCGCTAGCACGAAACGTGATCCCCGTCACTCGGTTAACGGGAGACTCGTTCGTTCTCCTAGTGTGTCCTCCCAGTGACTTCCTTCGACACGTCCCCGCAACTGAACGTCTGGCGCGCTCTGCTCGCGCTGGCCGTGGTGTTCGTCATGCTGGCGACCACCGGCTGGACCGCGCTGCGCAACCAGCGCACCACGCCTCCGCTCCAGGCCTCGCTCGCCGAATGGGAGCACGGGCGGATAGCCGGTCACCGGCTGCCCTCCCCGGACTCCGAACCCGCGCTGCTGTCCCGGTTCTTCGGCACGCTCACCGCCGACCAGAGTTCGAGACTCGTGCGCCGCTACCCGCTCGCCGTCGGCAACATGAACGGCGCCCCGGTGAAACTGCGCTACCGCGCCAACCGGGTCGCGCTGCTCCAGGCCCGCAAGGTCGAGTTGAAGCGGATGCACGACAAACGGCTCACGCCCGAGGGGCAGCAGGAGGCCGGCCGCCGGATGCACCGCTACGAGGCGCTGATGAGCCCCGGTCGGCACATCCTCGCCTTCGACCCGGCGGGCTCGGGCCGGGTCGCCGAGGTCTTCGGCGATCTCGACCGCGCCCAGCGGGTCTCCGTCGTCGTCCCCGGCGTCGACACCCATCTGCTCACCTTCCAGCGCACCTACCGCAAGTACTCGGCACCGGTCGGCATGGCGCAGTCGCTGTACGCGGCCGAGCGCACCGCCGCCCCGTTCACGCGGACCGCCGTGATCGCCTGGGCCGACTACACCGCGCCCGGCGGACTCGGCATCGATTCGGCCACCGCGGGCCGCGCCGAGAGCGGCGCCGTACGGCTGAACGCGCTGGTGCGGGCGCTGCCCGGGGACTCCCCGGTGTCGCTGTTCTGCCACAGCTACGGCTCGGTGGTGTGCGGGGTCGCCGCGCACACGATGCCGGAGCGGGTGGCCGACATCGCGGTGGCCGGCAGCCCCGGCATGCGCGTCGCCAAGGCCTCCCACCTGGGCACCTCGGCGCAGGTCTGGGCGATGCGGGACGCCGACGACTGGATCCAGGACGTGCCGAACCTGGAGCTGGGCGGGCTCGGCCACGGCGCGGACCCGATGTCCTCGGAGTTCGGGGCGCGGGTGCTGTCGGCAGCGGACGCCGAGGGGCACAGCGGGTACTTCGAGCCGGGCACGGACAGTGTGCGCAACTTCGCCGAGATCGGAGTTGGCTCGTATGACTCGGTGCACTGCGCCGGAGATGACGAAGAATGCCGGGAGGGTTTGTCCGGCACCGCAACGGCCGGACGCGCGTAGAGACGCAGAAAGTACGGTCTGCGCGGGGAGGCGACGGAGGAGCTCGTGCCGCATACGATGAGCCGCATGGGTGACGTACTGGCCGGATTTCATGCCGCCTGGGAGTTCGAGTCCGACTCCGTGCTCATCCGTTACGAACGGGGGATTCGAACACCTAAGCTCCTTCAGGCGCTCGGGGAACGCCGGGTGCCGCTGTCGGCGGTCTCCGCGGTGACCCTGACGCCCGGCAAGCGCGGCACGGTGGTGCTCCGCGCCGAGCTGCGGCCCGGGGCCGATCCGCTGCTGGAGGCGGCCGACGGACAGCTGAAGGAAGGGTGCGATCCGTACCGGCTGGTGCTGCCGGCCGAGCGGGAGACGCTCGCCGAGTACTACGCCGACGAACTGGGCGCGCAGCTCACCGAGTCCGGTCCGGCGGAACGTTTCCTGGTGACGGCGCCCGAACCGCCGCGGTCCTTCAAGGCGTACGACGGGAAGGCGTCCTTCGACGGGCGCACGGTCTCCTTCCGCTGGTTCTGGACGGGCGCGTCCTCCGCGAAGTGGAAGGCCGGCGACCAGTCCTTCGCGATCGGCGATCTGAGCGGGGTCGAGTGGCGCTCCCCCGAGGTCTTCGAGGGTCATCTACGACTGCTGCGGCGCGGGGAGACCGGCCCTGCGCAGGTGGACCACGATCCGGCGGCGGTGGTGTTCGGTCTCGGATACGGGCCGGTGCACGAGTCGTTGCCGTTCGCGGCGGCCGTGTTGGCAGCCGTACGGCAGTGCGGGCCGGCGCCGGTCGCGGCGGTTCCGCGCCGCGACCCGGCCGACATCGCCGAGCGGATCCGTCATCTCGGGGAACTTCATCAGGCCGGGCTGGTCACCGATGAGGAGTTCTCCGTGAAGAAGGCGGAGTTGCTGGCGGAGCTGTGAGAACTACTCCCGTCCGGCGGACGTGAACGTCATGTCCGCGTACCGGTCCCCCGCCACCTGACCGGCGATCGGGTCCAGCAACGCCAGCTGGTCTCCCGTCAGTCGGATCCTGGTGGCTCCCGTGTTCTCCTCCACCCTGGTGGGCTTGCGGGTGCCGGGGATCGGGACGACCGGGAGGTGGTGGACCTCGGACTGCTGCTGGACCCAGGCCAGGGCGATCTGGCCCAGGGAGGCGCCGTGGGACTCGGCGATCTTGCGGATGGGGGCCAGCAGGGCCGCGTTGGCCGTGGCGTTGTCGCCGGTGAAGCGGGGCTGCTGGCGGCGGAAGTCACCGGCGGTGAGGTCCTTGTCGGCCGAGCCGAAGGAGCCCGCGAGGAAACCCCGGCCGAGCGGCGAGTACGGCACCAGGGCCACGCCCAGCTCCTGGGCCGCGGGCACGACCTGTGCCTCGATGTCCCGGCTGAACAGCGACCACTCCGACTGCACGGCCGCGATGGGGTGCACGGCGTGCGCGGCACGCAGCTCGGCGGCCGTGACCTCGCTCAGGCCCAGGTGCTTGACCTTGCCCTCACGGACCAGCTCGGCCATGACGGCGACGGTGTCCTCGATGGGGACGTTCACATCCCGCCGGTGCATGTAGTAGAGATCGATCGTCTCGACGTCCAGGCGCTTCAGGCTCGCCTCGACGGCCTGCCGGATGTAGGGCGCGTCATTGCGGATGACCCGTCGGGTCGGCTCGTCCGGCGGGATCGAGAGGGCGAACTTGGTCGCGATGACGACCTCGTCGCGGTGGGCCCGGAAGAACGGGGACAGGAAGAGTTCGTTCTCGCCGGCGCCGTAGGCGTCCGCCGTGTCGTAGAGGGTGACGCCCAGTTCCAGGGCCCGTTCCAGGGTGGCCCGGGACTCCTTGGCGTCCGAGGGGCCGTAGGCGAAGCTCATGCCCATGCAGCCGAGGCCCTGCACCCCCGTCTCGGGGCCGGTGTCGCCGAGGCGTGCGGTCGTGATCCTGCTGTTCTCGGTCATCGGGGCCTTTCCGACGCCAGGGCGCGCCCGGCGTCGCCGTAGAAAGCGATCTTGCGGTCGAGCACGGCGAGCGTGTCCTGGAGTTCCGCGATCCGGGACAGCACGTCCCGGCGGGTCTCCTCCAGGAGTTCGTAGCGCTCGCCGTAGGTGTGGTCGCCCTCGCGCACCAGCTCGGCGTACCGGACCATGTCGGCAACCGGCATTCCGGTCAGCCGGAGCTTGCCGACGAGGTCGAGCCAGTCCAGGTCGCGGTTGCTGTAGCGGCGCTGGCCGGTGTGCGAGCGGTCGATGTGCGGCATCAGGCCGATCCGCTCGTACCAGCGCAGGGTGTGCGCGGTCAGGCCGGTGAAGGCGGCGACCTCGCTGATCGTGTAGCTGTCCTGGCCGTCGGGGCGCCGGTCGGGGCTGGGTGGCCCCGCGCAGGTGTCGGTCCTGGTGGGCGTGGTCTCCGTCACCGTCATGCGCTCAACGCTATGGCCTTGGAGTGGGCTCCAAGCAAGCGGAAAGGGTAAGAAAACCACGGGACATGGCGTGATCGCCCTGGTTAGCGTGCGGCACATGAGTCTCGTACGCCGTGCCACGACCGAGGACGCCGTCGAAGTACTGCGGCTGCGCCAGGTGATGATCGACTCGCTGGCGTCCGCGCCCGGCGCCACCGACTGGCACCCGCAGTCGCTGCCGACCCTGCGGGACCGACTGGCCGATCCGGACGGGGAGTTCGCGGCGTACGTCGTCGACCACCCGGAGCGGCCGGGCGCGCCGGCGGCTCTGGCCGCGGGCACGCTGGAGTACCGGATCGGGCGGGCCGGCAATCCGCAGGGGCTGATCGGCTACGTCTTCAGCGTCGCGACCGACCCCGAGGCGCGGCGCCGCGGGTACGCGCGCGCGTGCATGGAGGAGCTGCTGCACTGGTTCCGGGAGCAGGGCGCCGGATATGTCATGCTCAACGCCTCCGCGGACGCCGAACCGCTCTACGCCTCCCTGGGCTTCACCCGCGACCCGGACCCCTCCATGCGGCTGCACCTCTGAGGCGCTTAGGCTCACTGGCATGTCGCTGAGCAGTCTTGCGTTGATCGAGAACTGGCCGGTCCCCACCGCCGCCGCGGGTGTCGTGCGGGCGGACGGGACGGTCGTGGGCACCCATGGCCCGGCCGGGCACCGCTTCCCGCTCGCCTCGGTCACCAAGCCGCTGGCCGCGTACGCCGCCCTCGTCGCCTACGAGGAGGGCGCGGTCGACCTCGACGAGCCGGCCGGTCCCGCGGGCTCGACGGTGCGGCATCTGCTCGCGCACACCTCGGGTCTCGCCTTCGACGAGCACCGGGTGACGGCCCCGCCCGGGGAGCGGCGGCTGTACTCCAACGCCGGGTTCGAGCAGCTCGGGGACCACATCGCGAAGGCGGCGGACATCCCGTTCGCGGAGTATCTGCGGCAGGCCGTGCTGGAGCCGCTGGGCATGACGGCGACCTCGCTGGAGGGCTCCCCCGCCAAGGACGGCGTGTCGACGGTCGAGGATCTGCTGCGGTTCGCGGCGGAGGTGCAGGCGCCGCGGCTGCTGGACCCGCGGACGGTCGCCGAGGCGATGACCGTGCAGTACCCCGGGACCAAGGGCGTGCTGCCGGGGTACGGGCACCAGAACCCCAACGACTGGGGGCTCGGCTTCGAGATCCGCGACGGCAAGTCCCCGCACTGGACGGGCTCCTCGTCCTCGCCGCGCACCTTCGGACACTTCGGCCAGTCCGGCACGTTCCTGTGGATCGACCCGGACGCCGGGCACGCGTGCGTGGCGCTGGCGGACCGGGCGTTCGGCCCCTGGGCGGCGGAGGTGTGGCCGGTGCTCACGGACGCGGTGCTCGCCGAACTCCGCTAGCGCCTGCTAGCCGGACATCTCCCACATCAGCAGCTCCACGGCGGTGATCCCGACCGCCTCGATGTCCTTCGCCGCGCTGATCCGCGCCGCGTCCCCCGCGCCCAGCGTCTCCTCCCCCAGCCGCACCTCGCCGCGCACGACATGGACGTACACCCACTCCGCGTCCGGCACCGCGGTGCGCTCGCCCGCGCCGAGGCGGCGGACGTGCAGCAGCGTGCCCGCCTCGGGAACGGCGTAGGGGGTGGAGTCGGCGATCCCGGGGACGATCTCGTACGCCGGTTCCCCGCCCGGGGACAGCGGGGCGAGCCAGGTCTGGACGAAGGTGAGGGGCGTGGCGGCGTCGTTGCGTTCCACGTGCCGGACGCCCGCCGCCGAGCTGAGGCGCTGGACGTCGCCGGCCCGGACCCGGGTCTCGTGGCCGGTGGAGTCGCGATGGGTCAGCTCGCCCTCCACCACCCACGTCACGATCTCCGTGTGGCTGTGCGGGTGCTCGTCGAACCCCGCGCCCGGCGCGAGACGTTCCTCGTTGCAGGCGATCATCGCGCCGAAGCGGAGGTTGTCCGGGTCGTAGTGGGGGCCGAAGGAGAAGGCGTGCCGGGAGGAGATTCCCGCTGCCGCCTCGCCGCCTGGGTAGCGCTCAGCCGCGCGCCGTACATCCATCACGGACCCCACCGTAGACCCCGGCAGCGCACAGTCCCGTCCGGATAAGGCAGTCTTGTCCCCGTGCCCGAACCCGAAGCCCGTAAGTCCGAAGCCGCAGCACACGACGCCCACCCGCACTCCGCGACCCTGAAGCGGCTGGAGAAGTCCTCCGGATCCCTCGCCGCCCAGGCCATCACGCGCATGGACGAGACGCTGCCGTGGTACCGGGCGATGCCCCCGGAGAACCGCTCCTGGATCGGGCTGGTCGCCCAGGCCGGTATCGCGGCCTTCACCGAGTGGTTCCGGCATCCCGATGCCCCTCAGGCCATCTCCACCGATGTGTTCGGGACGGCACCTCGTGAGCTGACCCGGGCCATCACACTGCGGCAGACCGTGGAGATGGTGCGGACGACCATCGAGGTCATGGAGTCCGCCATCGACGAGGTGGCCGCCCCGGGCGACGAGTCCCTGCTGCGCGAGGCGCTCCTCGTCTACGCCCGCGAGATCGCCTTCGCCACCGCCCAGGTCTACGCCCAGGCCGCCGAGGCACGCGGTGCCTGGGACGCCCGGCTGGAGTCGCTCGTCGTGAACGCGGTGCTGAGCGGGGAGGCCGACGAGGGCGCCGTCTCCCGGGCCGCCGCGCTCGGCTGGAACTCGCCGGAACATGTGTGCGTGGTGCTCGGCACCGCCCCCGACGGGGACTCCGAGCTGACCGTCGAGGCCATCCGGCGGGCCGCCCGGCACGCCAAGCTCCAGGTGCTCACCGGGGTGCTCGGGGACCGGCTGGTCGTCATCGCCGGTGGCAACGACAACCCGCTCGCCGTCGCCAAGTCGCTGATCGGGCCGTATGCCGCCGGACCGGTGGTCGCCGGGCCCATCGTGCCGGATCTTTTGGCCGCCACCCGCTCCGCGCAGGCCGCCGCCGCCGGGCTCAAGGCGTGTTCCGCCTGGCAGGACGCCCCGCGGCCGGTACTGGCGGACGATCTGCTTCCGGAACGCGCCATCGCCGGGGATCCGAGCGCGCGCGAGCAGTTGGTGGAGGAGATCTACAGACCGCTGGAGGAAGCCGGGTCCGCGCTTCTGGAGACCCTCTCCGTCTATCTGGAACAGGCGAGCAGTCTCGAAGGCGCCGCCCGGATGCTGTTCGTGCATCCCAACACCGTGCGCTACCGGCTTCGACGTGTGACTGACGTCACCGGCTGGTCGCCGTCGGATGTACGCTCCGCGTTCACGCTGCGGATCGCGCTCATCCTGGGACGTCTGGTCGACGGGGATACTCAGCCATAGGGTTTTGTCGGGGCCCCACAAAACCCCCTCGTGTTCTTCGTCCCTGTCCCCACGGGCGGCCGTGGCCGTCCCCAAGAGAGAGTGTGAGAGTGCTCGTACTCGTCGCTCCCGGCCAGGGCGCCCAGACGCCTGGCTTCCTGACTCCCTGGCTCGACCTGCCCGGTGCCGCTGACCGCGTCGCCGCCTGGTCCGACGCCATCGGCCTCGATCTCGTCCACTACGGCACCAAGGCCGACGCGGACGAGATCAGGGACACGTCCGTGGCCCAGCCGCTGCTGGTCGCCGCCGGAATCCTGTCCGCCGCGGCACTGGGTGCCGTGACCCCGGGCGCCGTCGCCGGACACAGCGTCGGTGAGATCACCGCCGCCGCCTTCGCGGGCGTCCTGGACGACACCGCCGCGCTGACCCTCGTACGCAAGCGCGGGCTCGCCATGGCCGAGGCCGCCGCGATCACCGAGACCGGGATGTCGGCGCTGCTCGGCGGCGACCCCGAGACCTCGGTCGCGCACCTGGAGAAGCTCGGTCTGACCCCGGCGAACATCAACGGCGCCGGCCAGATCGTGGCCGCCGGCACCCTGGAGCAGCTCGCCGTCCTCGCCGAGGACAAGCCCGAGGGCGTGCGCAAGGTCGTGCCCCTCAAGGTCGCCGGTGCCTTCCACACGCACCACATGGCGCCCGCCGTCGACACGCTGGCCGAGGCCGCCAAGGCGCTCTCGCCCGCCGACCCGACGCTGCCCTACGTCTCCAACAAGGACGGCAAGACCGTCGCCACCGGCGCCGAGGTGCTTCAGCGGCTGGTCGGGCAGGTCGCCAACCCGGTCCGCTGGGACCTGTGCATGGAGACCTTCGTCGGCCTCGGCGCGACGGCGCTGATCGAGGTGTGCCCCGGCGGCACGCTCACCGGTCTCGCCAAGCGCGCGATGAAGGGCGTACCGACGCTGGCCCTGAAGACCCCCGACGACCTCGACGCCGCTCGCGAGCTCATCGCCGAGCACACGGCCTGACAAGGAGTCCGAGCAGCATGGCGAAGATCAAGCCCAGCAAGGGCGCCCCGTACGCGCGCATCCTCGGCGTGGGCGGCTACCGCCCCACCCGGGTCGTGCCCAACGAGGTCATCCTTGAGACGATCGACTCGTCCGACGAGTGGATCCGCTCGCGCTCCGGCATCGAGACGCGGCACTGGGCCTCCGACGAGGAGACCGTCGCCGCGATGTCGGTCGAGGCGTCCGGCAAGGCGATCGCCGACGCGGGGATCTCCGCGGAGCAGATCGGCGGCGTGATCGTCTCGACCGTCTCGCACTTCAAGCAGACCCCGGCCGTGGCCACCGAGATCGCCGACAAGCTCGGCACGAACAAGGCCGCCGCCTTCGACATCTCGGCCGGCTGCGCGGGCTTCGGCTACGGCCTCACCCTCGCCAAGGGCATGATCACCGAGGGCTCCGCCGAGTACGTCCTGGTCATCGGCGTCGAGCGGCTGTCCGACCTCACCGACCTGGAGGACCGCGCGACGGCCTTCCTGTTCGGTGACGGCGCGGGCGCGGTCGTCGTGGGCCCGGCCGACGAGCCCGGCATCGGCCCCAGCATCTGGGGTTCCGAGGGCGACAAGTCCGAGACGATCAAGCAGACCGTGCCGTGGACGGACTACCGCAACGGCGAGGTCGACAAGTTCCCTGCGATCACGCAGGAGGGCCAGGCGGTGTTCCGCTGGGCCGTGTTCGAGATGGCGAAGGTCGCCCAGCAGGCGCTGGACGCGGCCGGAATCACCCCGGACGACCTGGACGTCTTCATTCCCCACCAGGCCAACGAGCGGATCATCGACTCGATGGTGAAGACGCTGAAACTGCCGGAGCACGTCACGGTCGCCCGTGACATCCGCACCACCGGCAACACCTCGGCCGCCTCGATTCCGCTCGCGATGGAGCGGCTTCTGGCGACCGGCGAGGCGAAGAGCGGCGACACCGCGCTCGTCATCGGCTTCGGGGCGGGTCTCGTGTACGCCGCCACTGTCGTTACTCTCCCCTAGGCACTCCGTGCCGGATCATCGTTTTCGATCCGCTGCGGAAAGCACTGCCAACCCTCTGGATTACTACGAAGGAGCGCCTGACATGGCCGCCACTCAGGAAGAGATCGTCGCCGGTCTCGCCGACATCGTGAACGAGATCGCCGGCATCCCGGTCGAGGACGTCCAGCTGGACAAGTCCTTCACCGACGACCTGGACGTCGACTCCCTGTCCATGGTCGAGGTCGTCGTCGCCGCCGAAGAGCGCTTCGACGTCAAGATCCCGGACGAGGACGTCAAGAACCTCAAGACGGTCGGCGACGCGACCGACTACATCCTCAAGCACCAGGCCTGAGTCTCTTAGGCCGGAAGTGCCCGGCCCCGCCACCCGGCGGTGGCGCCGCTGAATCCCGTATCCCGTTGGAGAAAGAATTCCCGTGAGCTCGACCAATCGCACCGTGGTCGTCACCGGTATCGGCGCAACCACACCGCTGGGTGGCGACGCGGCCTCTACCTGGGAGGGTCTCGTCACCGGACGTTCCGGTGTCAAGGCCCTGGAGCAGGAGTGGGCCGCCGACCAGGCAGTCCGTATCGCCGCACCGGTCGCCGTTGAGCCGACCGAGGTGATCCCCCGTCCGCAGGCCCGACGTCTTGACCGCTCGGCCCAGTTCGCGCTGATCGCAGCGAAGGAGGCCTGGGCCGACGCCGGTTTCACCGACCGCGCCGGTGAGGACTCCAACGTCGACCCGGACCGGCTCGGTGCGGTCATCGCCTCCGGCATCGGTGGCGTGACGACCCTGCTCGACCAGTACGACGTGCTCAAGGAGAAGGGCGTCCGCCGCGTCTCCCCGCACACCGTCCCCATGCTGATGCCGAACGGCCCCTCCGCGAACGTGGGTCTGGCCGTGGGCGCCCGTGCGGGCGTGCACACGCCGGTCTCCGCGTGCGCCTCCGGCGCCGAGGCCATCGGCTACGCCATCGAGATGATCCGTTCCGGCCGCGCCGACGTGGTCGTCGCCGGCGGCACCGAGGCGGCGATCCACCCGCTGCCCATCGCCGCGTTCGGCAACATGATGGCGATGTCCAAGAACAACGAGGACCCCGAGGGCGCCTCGCGCCCCTACGACGTCGCCCGGGACGGTTTCGTCCTCGGCGAGGGCGCCGGTGTGGTCGTCCTGGAGTCCGCCGAGCACGCCGCCAAGCGCGGTGCCCGGGTGTACGCCGAGGCGGTCGGCCAGGGCATCTCCGCCGACGGCCACGACATCGTGCAGCCGGAGCCGGAAGGCCGCGGCATCAGCCACGCCCTCCAGAACCTGCTGGAGCGCACGGATCTGGACCCGGCGGAGATCGTGCACGTCAACGCGCACGCCACCTCGACGCCGGCCGGTGACATCGCCGAGCTGAAGGCGCTGCGGAAGGTGTTCGGTGACGACGCCGACCACATGGCCGTCTCGGCCACGAAGTCGATGACCGGTCACCTGCTGGGTGGTGCCGGTGGTGTGGAGACCGTCGCGACCGTGCTCGCCCTGTACCACCGGGTGGCTCCGCCGACCATCAACGTCGAGAACCTCGACCCCGAGGCCGAGGCCAACGCGGACGTGGTCCGCGGCGAGGCCCGCAAGCTTCCCGTCGAGGGCCGGATCGCCGCGCTGAACGACTCGTTCGGCTTCGGCGGCCACAACGTGGTGCTGGCGTTCAGGACGATCTGAGCGACTTCCGTACGTAGCTGAAGGGCCCCCGCCTCTTGAGGTGGGGGCCCTTCACGCGTTCCGCGAAACTCAGACCACCTGGTGCAGCCAGCGCACCGGGGCGCCTTCTCCCGCGTACCTGAAGGGCTCCAACTCGTCGTCCCAGGGCTTGCCCAGCAGCTTGGACAGTTCGGCCTCCAGGTCCGTCTCGCCTCGCTGGCTGCGGAGCAGGGCCGCGCGGAGGCGGTCCTCGGGGATCAGGATGTCGCCGTGGATGCCGGTGACGGCGTGGAAGATGCCGAGGTCGGGGGTGCAGCTGTAGCGCTCGCCCTCGGCGGTGGGGCAGGGTTCCGCCGTCACTTCGAAGCGGAGGAGGTGCCAGCCTCTCAGGGCCGACGCCAGCTTCGACGCGGTGCCCGGCTGGGCCTGCCAGGAGAACTCCGAGCGCCAGGTGCCGGGCGCGGCGGGCTGCCGGATCCAGTCGAGATTGACGCGTGTGCCGAGCACCCCGGCGACGGCCCACTCGACGTGCGGGCACAGCGCGCGCGGCGCGGAGTGCACGTACAGAACTCCACGTGTCGTCACCGGGACCTCCGGGCAGAGCGGGACATCTTGCGAACTGGCGGACGGCCGTGGCGAGGCAGCCACGTTGATGGCGAGGCTACCGTGCGGCGGCGCAAGGAGTGTGACGTACCGTCGGTCCCGGTGCCGTGAAACGCCCGCCATTCACCCGGCAGGACGCCTGTAGAGGGTGGAACCGTTGCATCGCGCGCGCTCGGGAACTCCCACGCGTTGTATGGGGAGGGGACGTGTAGTCGACGAGCGAGGGGATCAGCGGCGCATGCGGAACATCGGTCACCGTAAACGAACAGTGCTCGCTGTGCTGTCCGCGGCCGTCCTGGGGCTGGCGGGGTGCGATGCCGTCGGGGGGAACTCACCAGGTCCCTCCGGTACGGACGCGCAGCGAGCGAAGCCCAAGCCGAAGCCGACCCCGGTGTGGGACCGCAGCCCGGACTCGGTCGCGGCCGTGGGGGACTCCATCACCCGTGGCTTCGACGCCTGCTCGGTGCTCGCGGACTGTCCGGAGGTGTCGTGGGCGACCGGCAGCAGTGCGGACGTGGACAGTCTCGCGGTGCGGCTGCTGGGTGAGACCGAGGCGGCCGAGCGGAGCTGGAACTACGCGGTCACCGGGGCGCGGATGACGGATCTGGCCGGGCAGATGGCGCAGGCGGCGACCCGGAAGCCGGAGCTGGTGACGGTGATGGCGGGGGCCAATGACGCCTGCCGGGACACCACCGAGGCGATGACGCCGGTGGCCGACTTCCGCGCGCAGTTCGAGGAGGCGCTGCGGACGCTGCGGGGTGCGCTGCCGAAGGCGCAGGTGTATGTGGCGAGCGTGCCGGATCTGAAGCGGCTGTGGTCCCAGGGGCGGACCAACGAACTGGGCAAGCAGGTGTGGAAGCTGGGCATCTGCCCGTCGATGCTGGAGGACGCGGACTCGCTGGACGCTGCGGCCACGCTGCGGCGGGAGACGGTGCAGAAGCGGGTGGAGGAGTACAACAAGGCGCTGAAGGAGGTGTGCGCCAAGGACCGGCGGTGCCGGTTCGACGGCGGCGCGGTGTACGCGTACCGGTTCGGGATGGAGCAGTTGAGCCGCTGGGACTGGTTCCATCCGAGCGTGAACGGGCAGGCGCGGCTGGCCGAGATCGCCTACCGGACGGTCACGGCGAAGACCGGGTGACTTAGGGTTCCGCACATGAACGAACTCTTCGGCACACTTTCCGACGGCACGGCCGTGCACCGCTGGACGCTCGAGCGGGCCGGTGTCCGGGTGCGGGTGCTGACGTACGGCGGGATCGTGCAGTCGGTGGAGGTCCCGGACCGGGACGGCGTCGCCGCGGACGTGGTGCTGGGGTTCGCGGAGCCGGCCGACTACCCCGCCCATCCCGGGCCGTATTTCGGCGCGCTGGTCGGGCGGTACGCCAACCGGATCGCGCGGGGCCGCTTCACCCTGGACGGGCTGACGTACGCGCTGCCGGTGAACAGCGGCCCGAACTGTCTGCACGGCGGTGAGCGCGGTTTCGACCAGCGGGTGTGGGACGCGGAGCCGGTCGCGCACGGGGTGCGGCTGAGCCGGGTCTCGGCGCACGGCGAGGAGGGCTTCCCGGGCCGGCTCGAACTGGCGGCGACGTACTCGCTGGACGCGGACGGCGCGCTGCGGATCGTGTACGAGGCGGTGACGGACGCGCCGACCGTGGTGAACCTGACGAACCACAGCTACTTCAACCTGGCCGGTGCGGGGAACGCGGGCGGACATGAACTGCGCATCGCCGCCTCGCGGTTCACGCCGGTGGACGCGGATCTGATCCCGACCGGCGAGGAGGAGCCCGTCGAGGGCACTCGATTCGACTTCCGTGCCCCGCGCAAGGTGGGCTCCGGCTACGACCACAACTTCGTGCTGGACAAGGGGGTGACGGACACCCCGGTGGAGGTCGCCGAGCTGCACGACCCGGCGTCCGGGCGGGTGCTGACGGTGTCGACGACCGAGCCCGGACTCCAGCTGTACACCGCCGACCATCTCGCCGATCCCTTCGCGCCGGGCGACGGCATCGCCCTGGAGACCCAGCACTTCCCCGACTCCCCCAACCGTCCTGAGTTCCCGAGCACGGTGCTGCGGCCCGGCGAGGTGTTCCGCTCGGAGACGGTGTACGCGTTCTCCCTGCGGTAGGCACACATGAGCCCCGGTCCGGGCGTCAGGTCCCGGACCGGGGCTGTCCATGGGGACGGTGTCCCGGATCAGACGTTAATCGTCGCGGTGAGCCTGCGGTCCGCGATCGAGCGACCGGCCTGGATCTCGTACGAACCCTTCACAAATGACCATGAGCTGGTCTTCTCGTCCCAGATTTCAAAGGCCCGGCGCGGGAGCTCCACCACGGCCTCGGCCGTCTCCCCCGGTCCCGCCTCCACTTGTGCGAAGCCGGCCAGTACGCGTGCCGGTCGCTCGGCGTCGGGCTCGACCGGGGCCAGATACAGCTGCACGGCCTCGCGCCCCCTCCGGTCGCCGGTGTTGCGGACGCGGACCTTCGCGGTCGTACCGTCGAGTTCCAGGGACTGGTAGGCCCACCCGGTGTAGCCGAGGCCGTGGCCGAAGGGGTACGCGGGGGTGCGGCCGCGCTTCTCCCAGGCGCGGTAGCCGATGTAGACGCCCTCGCTGTACGGCAGTTCGCCGTCGGTGGGGACGACCTGGGTGACCGGCGCGTCGGTCAGGGAGCCCCAGGTGGTGGGCAGCCGGCCGCCGGGCTCCTGGGCGCCGGTTAGCACGTCGGCGAGGGCCGCGCCGCCTTCCTGGCCGGGGAACCAGCTCAGCAGGACCGCGGCGACCTCGTGGCGCCAGGGCAGTTCCACCGGGGAGCCGGAGTTGACGACCACGACGGTGTTGGGGTTGGCGGCGGCGACGGCGCGGACCAGGTCGTCCTGGCGGCCGGGGAGGAACAGGTCGGTGCGGTCGAAGCCCTCCGACTCCACGAGGTCGGTGGTGGCGACCACGACCACCGCGGTGTCGGCGGCACGGGCGGCCTCGACGGCCTCGGCGATGAGTTCGTCGGCGTCGCGCCGGGGCTCCTGGCCGACGAGGGTGAAGCCGACGCCCTTGACGGTGGCGTCCGCGGGGATGCTCACGGTGTGGGTGAGGGAGATCTCGACCGTCCGGCCCGCGGTCAGTTCGGCCACGGCACGCGGCTCGGGGTCGCCGAAGAAGGTGGCGAAGGGGTCGGAGGCGGCGTCGCTGCCCTGGATCCCGTCGTAGTACGTCGTTCCGTCGACGGTGAGGACGAAGGGGCCCCGGCCCTTGATGCCGAGGGTGTGCGGGCCGGTCTCGCGCGGGGTGAAGGTGCCGGTCAGTTCGACGGTGTGCAGGGTGTCGTGGGTGACGCCGTCGGGGAGGTCCGAACCCATCCACTGGATCTGCCCGTTGGGGGCGTTCGAGGTGCCGATCACCTTGCCTTCCGCATCACGACAGACGGCGCGCAGCGTGAATCCCTTGTCGGCCACGGCGAGTTCGGTGTTGGGGTCGGCGCCGACGGCGTAGGTCAGGCTGCCCTCGGGGAGGGCGGCGGTGAGGCCGTCGAGCGGGGAGACGATCCGGGCCGGGAAGACGATGGCGGAGCCGCCTCCGAGGACGCGGGCGTCGCGGGCGGCGGCGCCGATCAGCGCGACCGTGCCGGGCTTGAGCGGGAGCGCTCCCTCATTGCGGACCAGGACGAAGGAGCGGTGGGCGATCTCCCGGGCGAGGGCCTCGCCGTCGACCTCGGCGGGCGGCTCGGTCACCGCCGGTTCGGCCCCGTCCAGGGCGCCGACGCGGGCGGCCAGCCGCAGCACGTTGCGTACGGCGTCGTCGACCGTGGCCTCGGCGACCTCGCCCGCGCGTACGGCCGCCGCGAGGGGTGCGCCGTAGACCGTGCCGGGTCCCGGCATGGCGGCGTCGAGGCCGCCCTTGATGGCGCGGGTGGTGGAGCGGGCGGCCATCCAGTCGGAGACGTTGAAGCCGTCGAAGCCCCATTCGCCGCGCAGGATCTCGTTCACGAGGTAGCGGTGCTCGGTCATCGTCGTGCCGTTGACCGTGTTGTAGGCGGTCATGATGCCCCAGGGGTGGGCGTTCTCGACGATGGCCTCGAAGGGCGCCAAGTACAGCTCGCGCAGGGCGCGTTCGCTAACGATGTTGTTCACGGTGAAGCGGTCGGTCTCGGCGTCGTTGGCGACGAAGTGCTTGACGGTGGTGCCGATGCCGCCGGACTGGACGCCGTTCACATAGCCCGCGCCGATCAGCCCGGTGAGGTACGGGTCCTCGCTGTAGGCCTCGAAGTGCCGCCCGCCGAGCGGGGAGCGATGCAGGTTGACAGTGGGCGCGAGCAGGACGTGGACGCCCTTGCGGCGGGCCTCCTGGGCGAGCAGAACGCCTGCGCGGCGGGCGAGTTCGGGGTCCCAGGTGGCGGCCAGCGCGGTCGGGGAGGGCAGGGCGACGGAGGAGTCGTCGGCGGTCCAGCGCACACCCCGGACGCCGATCGGCCCGTCGGACATGACGAGGGAGGCCAGCCCGATCTCGGGCAGGGCGGGCAGCGTCCACATGTCCTGCCCGGAGAGCAGCCGCGCCTTCGCATCGAGGTCGAGCCGAGCCAGGGCTGTTTCGACGGCCGCCTCGCGTGCCTGGTCAGCTGCGCTGGGCTGGGGTGCGGGGGTTCCCGCCATCGGTGCCTCCTCGTTGAGGTCCAGGGTCCTCTCAATCCTGCCCCGCCCGACTGCGAGCCACTGCGACCGCCGCGACGACCTCGATCTCGATCATCGCCTCGGGGCGGAACAGCTTCGGGACCTCGAAGGTCATGCTGGTGGGTGGGGTGCCGGTGATCAACTCGCGGCGTACGGCCCCGTATACGTCGAGCTGGGAGATGTCCGTCAGGTAGGTGCGGATGTTGATGATGTCGGCGAGGGTCGCGCCGTGCGCGGCGAGGAGGGCTTCGAGGATCGTGAAGATCCCTCGGCTCTGCTCCTCCAGCGTCTCCCCCTCCGCGATCTGGCCGGACACGAACAACAGCACGCCGCCGTCGGCGTGTTCGACCCTGGCGACCTGGGAGTAGGCGGGGCTGTAGGGCTGGGGGGCGGTGGCGGGGTTGTCGAGGGTGATCTTCATACGGTGCTCCTGGTACGGATGCGGGTGACGGCTGCGGAGATGTCCGCGTCGGGGACGTCTGCGGTGCGGAAGTGGGTCAGTACGGCTTCCAGCGCGGGCAGTTGGGCTGTCGCGGTGGCCAGGGCGAGGTCCTTCGCCGCGAGTCCCGTGCCGAAGTGCACGCCCTCGGCAAACGCACGGGCGACCGCGCCGCCGATCGGGCCGGACGCGAGGGCGCCGCGGGCGACGGTGTCGTCGAGGCCGAGCGCGTCGGCGAGCCGCAGGGACTCGGCGACCAGCGCGACCGCGCCGAGGACGGCGGAGTTCACGACGAGCTTGAGCGCGGCGCCGCTGCCGAGCGGCCCGGTGCGGGTGACGGTGCCCAGGTGGGCGAGGACCTTCTCGACGCCGCTCACCTCACCGCCGGCGAGGATCCCCAGTTCACCGGCGGCCGCCTTGTCGGTGCTGCCCATGACGGGCGCGTCGACGAGGTGCGCGGTGCCGCCGAGCCGGGCGGCGAGGTCCCGTACCGCCTCCGGGCCGACGGTCGACATGTCGATCCAGTGGATGCCGTGCGGCAGGGCGGGCACGGCCGCGTCGGCGACCTCGGCGAGGGCGTCCGGACCGGAGAGCATCGTGATCACGACGTCGGCGTCCCGCACCGCGTCGGCCGGTGTGCCGACGACCGCCGCGCCCTCGGCGGCGAGCGGCGCGGCCTTCGCCGCCGTGCGGTTCCAGACGGCCAACGGATGCCCGGCGGCGAGGAGTCGAAGGGCCATCGGGGCACCCATGTGCCCAAGACCCAGAAAGGCGATCTTCTGCATGCAGTCGAAGCTAGGCCCCCGCCATTGATGCGACAAGCGAATGTCTAGCATGGCAGCCATGCCGAATACGCATCCCAGCGATCCCGACCTCTCCACCGTCTGGCTCCGCGCCTTCCTGGAGGTCGCCCGGCACGGCTCCTTCACCGTCGCCGCCCGCACCCTCGGCTGGACCCAGTCCGCGGTGTCCCGCCAGATCTCCTCGCTGGAGGGCGCCCTCGGCGGCGCCCCGCTCTTCGACCGGCTGCCCAGGGGCGTACGGCTGACCGAGGCCGGACGGATCCTCGTGCCGTACGCCGAGTCCGTGGCCGAGGCGCTGCGCGGGGCCGGGCGGGAGCTGGCGGAGCTGCGCGAGGCGGCCGGGGGACGGCTGCGGTTCGGCGCCTTCGCCACCGCCGACGCAGCGCTGGTGCCGCAGGCGCTGGCCACCTTCCGAGCCCGCCACCCACGCGTCCGCGTCTCCCGCGAGGAGGGCTTCACCCCCACCCTGCTGGACCGGCTCACCGCGGGCCACCTCGATCTGGCGGTGGTCTCCACGACCGGCGGCGCCCCGCTGGAGGCGTACGAACTCCACCACCTCCTCGACGAGTCGCTGTACGTGGCGGTCCCGGCGGACCACGAGCTGGCGGGAGCGGACTCGGTGCGGCTCGCCCAACTCGCCGACGCCGACTGGATCTCCGGCAGCCCGCGCCCCGAGGGCACCTTGCTGGACGCCGCCCTGCGCCAGGGGTTCCGGCCCCGCGTGGCGCATGTCGTCGGCGAGTGGACCGCCAAGCAGGGGTACGTCGCCGCCGGCCTCGGGGTGACCCTGGTCCCGGCGCTGGCCGCGGCGTCCGTGCGCCCGGACATCGCGCTCCTTCCGGTACTGGACGAGGAGGCGCCCGCGCGGGCGGTGTACGCGGCGACGGCACGCGGACGCTCGCTCACTCCGGCAGGCGAGGCGTTCCTGGCGGCGCTGCGGGAGGCGGCACAGGGGGTTCCGGCACCCGTAAGCGGGGAAGCGGACTGACACCACGCTCCTCCACCACACCGGAAGGAACGCAACCCCCTTGAATCTCATACGTGTTGGGATCCTCGCCCTGGGACTGGCGCTGGCCACGAGCCTGACGTCCCCCACGGCCGCGACCGCCGCCTCCGCCGAGCAGCCCACGGTCGAGGAGCGGCGGCTCGACCTGTCGGTGCCCCAGGAGATCCTGCGGCGGTCCGGATTCGACGCCGTGGCACCGGAGTTCGCCGAGGCGCTGCGCGGCGCCCGGTCCTACGCGCAGGCCCGCGCCGTCGTCGTACGCGAGGGCGGCGCGCTGTGGCGGCGGGCCGTGGAGCGGGCGCAGGGGCGAGGGCCGGACGGCGGGGAACTGAGCCGGGACGACGACCGGCCGCTGTACTGGGCGCGGCTGGGGATGACCCGGGAGGTGCGGTCCTGGGAGCCGGAGTTCGGGCTCTCGGGGGACCAGCGGGCGGCGCTGATCGGGCAGTTGGAGCGGACCTCTCGCGGGCAGACCGCGATCCGCTGGTCACACGGCAAGGGCCTGAAGCGGATCCTGCTCACCGGGTTCGACCCGTTCACCCTGGACCGGGACATCCGCATCTCCAATCCCTCCGGGGCGACCGCGCTCGCCCTCGACGGCACGGTGATCGAGACCGCCGAGGGCCCGGCACGGATCGAGACGGTGGTGTTCCCGGTGCGCTGGGCGGACTTCGCGGAGGGCACCGTGGAGCGGACGCTGCGGCCGTACCTCAAGGGCGTCGATCTGCTCACCACCGTGAGCCAGGGCCGGGTCGGGCGGTTCGACATCGAGCGGACCAACGGGGCCTGGCGGGGCGGCTTCCCGGACAACGACAACATCGGCCGCACGGAGACCGTCCCGGTCACCGACCCGGCCTCGCAGCCCCAGTGGACGACCACGACCCTGCCGTACGAGGACATCGTGGCCGCGACGACGGGCCGGTTCCCCGTCTACGACAACACGAGCGTGACCGAGATCCCCGCCGGAGGCACCGAGCCCGTGGTGCGGCCGGACGGGCCGACCGCAGGTTCGACCGCGCGGGCCGGGGGCGGCGGCAACTACCTCTCCAACGAGGTCGCCTACCGCGCGACGCTGCTCCGGGACCGGCTAGGGCTGCACGACTCGCTGCCGGCCGGGCATGTGCACACGCCCGTGCTCCAGTTCGGGCCCGGCAACACCTCCGAGGTGACCGATCCGGAGTTCGTGCGCAACCGGCTGGACATCATCGCCCAGGTGCGCAGCATCCTGACGGCGGCGATGGAGGCGCCGCTCACGCGCTGACGTCCGCGCTCTCGGCGTCGCCGTTCTCGTCCTCCCGGATCTCCTCACCGAGGAGGTCACGGGCCATGAGGGTGGCGCCCGCCACCGCGCCCGGCATCAGGAAGATCGCCACGAACGGCACCACGAAGGCCACGCCGAGGGGCGTGCCGAAGCCCCACACCAGGGTCCGGCGGGAGCGCAGGAGGCGCAGCCGGTCGCGGACTTCGACGCCCCGGCGCTGCATGGCGACGGCGGTCAGCTCCTCGGTGAGGAAGAACCCGGTGACCATGAAGCCGATCACCGGAACGACGGTCTGCCCGACGACCGGGACGAAGCCCAGCGCGAAGAGCAGCACGCCCCAGCAGGCGGCGCGCAGGACGATGCGGAGGCTGTCGCGGGCCGAGATCCACAGCTCGCGCCAGAGCGGCAGCCCCGACTCGGGGGCGGTGCCGTCCGGGGAGACGTCCCGGTCGACCTTCTCGGAGAGGTTCTCGTAGAAGGGCTGGCCGATCAGCAGCGTGACGGCGGTGAAGGTGACGGTGGTGAGGAGGAGGGCGAGGGCGAAGAGCAGAACGGTCAGGAAGCCGCGGAAGAGACCGAGCCAAGGGCTCGACCAGTCGTCGGCGAACGGCGTGGACCAGGACACCAGATCGCCGCCCCACGCCACGAGGCCGACGAGCGCCGCCACGTAGAGGACGAGAGTGATCAGCCCGGGGATCAGTCCGAACCCGTACTGCTTGCCGTGCCGGGCCACCCACCGCTGCCCCTTCAGGAGATAGCGGAAACCCACCCCAAGATCGCGCATGGCCGAACTCTATCGGTCGGCCCGAAGGGGTCGGCTCACCCCGCTGCCACCGCGACGACCACCCCTGGCTCCGCCGAGGGAGACACCGCCGCCGAGACCCGCACCGCCGCCGCCCGGACCACCCGCCCCGCCCATCCCGCGCCGGACAGCAGCAGCGGCTGGAGCTGTTCCAGGCCCGACACCAGCAGCTCCTCCCCGGCGACGAGGACCGGCCGGGCCGCCTTGCCGGTGGCCGCCGCCGCTTCCGTGAGGTCGGCCAGTGGCGGCAGGGCGGCGCGTACGACGCCCGCGCCCGCGGTGGCCGCGCGCTCGGCGAGGGACACCTGGAGCGGGATCAGCGGGGCCACGGCGGAGGTCAACGCGTCGGCGATACGGCGCAGTTCGGGGGTGCCGTCGCGCAGCACCTCGGCCGCCGAGCGCAGCACCGGGGTCAGCGCCAGCAGCACGCCCGCGGCCAGCCCCGCGCCCGCCGGGAGCAGCGGCGAGGCGGCCTCCACCAGTTCCCCCAGGGCGGCCGCGAACTCCTCGACCGCGGGCTCCACCGCGTCCAGCACCGGCAGCAGGCTGTCGCCGAGGGCGGCGAGGAGCGCCTGGGCGGGCTCGCTCACCGGGTGGACGGCGAGCGGCGCACCGGTCGTGCCGAGGCGGGTGAGGGTGTCGACGATGCGGTGGAAGGCCTCCTGGGCCTGCGGCGAGGCGCTGGCCTCGGCGAGTTCGGCGGTGGTCCGGCGCAGTACGCGCAGCATCTCCGCGCCCGAGCCGTCCCTGGGGTCGAAGGTGTTGAGGGCGATCCTGGTGATGTTCCCGGCCGTGTCCAGCAGTTGGCCGGTCATGTCGGTGGTGTTGCGTGCCATGCGCAGTACGTCGTCCCTGCTGGGCAGCGGCGGGATCGTCGCCATGGGCTCTCCTCGGCTCGGGCACCGTCGCACTCAGGATGCCCGTCCGGACCGCCCCGTAGGCCATCCGGGGCATCGGCGACACCAACTCCGTCGTGTTGTAGTTGAGTCGAACAGGTACACCTCGCCGTACCGATCTCAGGAAGCTGTTCCGGGATCACCCCAAGGGGGAATTCGCCCAGCTGGGAAGGGCATTGTTCACCATGGCACACGCGCACTGCGGTTAGTTGAGGACGAGGAGAGCCGATGACGCTGGAGATCCACGGCACCGTCGCGGACGGATTCGAGGCGGTGCGTGCGGAGTTCGCCGCGTTCGTCGCGGAGGAACGACCCGACTACGAGGGTCAGTTGTGCGCCTACGTACACGGCCGCAGGGTCGTCGACCTGTGGACCGGGGACGGCGCCGACGGGGAGTCGCTGTACGGCGTGTTCTCCTCGACCAAGGGGGCCGCCCATCTGGTGGCCGCTCTCCTCGTGCAGGACGGCACGCTCGAACTGGACCGCAAGGTCACCTACTACTGGCCGGAGTTCGGCGCCGAGGGCAAGGGGGCGCTGACCCTGCGCGATCTGCTCGCGCACCGTGCCGGCCTGGTGGGCCTGGACGCCGGGTTCACCGCGGACGAACTGGCCGACGACCGGGTGATCGCCGAACGGCTGGCCGACCAGCGGCCGTTCTGGCGCCCCGGCACCGCTTTCGGCTATCACGCCCTGGTCATCGGGGCGCTGAGCGGCGAGGTCGTGCGCAGGGCGACGGGCCGTACGCTCCGGGAGATCTACGAGGACCGGGTCCGCGCGCCCTACGGGCTGGACTTCTTCCTGGGCCTGCCCGAGGCCCAGGAGCCCCGCTTCCGCTCGGTCCAGCCGATGGCGCCGACGCCGAAGCAGCAGGCGGTGCTCGACGCGGCGCTGACCGGTCCGCACACGCTCTCCTCGATCGCCTTCAACACCCATGTGCCGGAGCCGGGTGAGCTGGTGGACCACGCCAACTCCCGTACCGTGCGCGCCAAGGGACCGGCCTCGGCGGGCGGGGTGGCCGCTGCTCGCGGACTCGCCGGAATGTACGCGGCGGCGATCAGCGAGGTGGACGGGCGGCCTCCGCTGCTGAAGCCGGACACGGTTGCCGAGGTGGGTCAGATCCACTCCATCGGCTACGACCTGGTCGCCCGCACCCACAAGGCCTTCGGCGTGGGCTTCCAGGCCACTGCGGAAGTCTGGTACCCGTTCCTCGGCGCGGGTGCCTTCGGCCACAGCGGCGCAGGCGGCTCCCAGGGCTTCGCCGACCCCCGCAGCGGCCTGGCCTACGGCTACACGAGGCGCCGGTGCGCATTCCCTGGCGGGGCGGCACCGGAGAACGTGCGGCTGGTCAGGGCGGTACATCAGGCCGCGCTGGCGAGCGCGTAAAACAAAGGCCGCACCCTACGTCCAGGGGTGCGGCCTTCGCCGTGGCAACGAGCTTGGTCAGATCAGCGTCACGGTGATGTTGCCCCGCGTCGCCTTCGAGTACGGGCACACCTCGTGGGCCTTCTTCAGGAGGCTCTGGGCCGTCTCCGCGTCCACGTTCGGGATGCTCGCCGAGATCTCCACGATCAGGCCGAAGCCCTCGGCGTTCTTGCCGATGCCGACCTTCGCGGTGACCGTCGAGCCCGTGATGTCGGCCTTCTCCTGGCGGGCGACCACGCCGAGTGCGCCCTGGAAGCAGGCGCTGTAACCGGCGGCGAACAGTTGCTCCGGGTTGGTGCCGGTGCCGCTGCCGCCCATCTCCTTGGGCGGGTTCACCACGACGTCGAGTCGCCCGTCGTCGGTGGCGACCCGGCCGTCACGACCGTTCTCGGCGGTGGCGACGGCGGTGTACAGGACGTCCGTCTGCTGGATGGACATGCGGTGTCTTCTCCTCTTCGGTCCGCCGCGACTCGCGCCCACGATCGACGACGGTTTCGGAAAGAAGTTACCGCATGTCGGAAATCCAGCACAGGGCTACAGCTTGACGATCATCTTCCCGGTGTTGTCGCCGCGCAGCACCCCGAGGAACGCCTCCAGGTTGTTCTCGATGCCCTCGACGACCGTCTCGCGGTACTTCAGCGCGCCCGAGCCGACCCAGGGGCCGACCTCCTGGACGAACTGCGGCTGGAGGTCGTAGTGGTCGCCCACCAGGAGGCCCTCGATCCGGCCTCGGGTCTGGATCAGCCGGGCGAGGTTGCGCGGGCCGGGCACGGGCTCGGTGCTGTTGTAGACCGAGATCATTCCGCAGACGGCGATCCGGCCGCCCTGGTTGAGCAGCCCGATCGCGGCCTCCAGGTGGTCACCGCCGACGTTGTCGAAGTAGACGTCGACGCCGTCCGGGGCGGCCTCCCGCAGCTGCTCACTGACGCTGCCGTTCTTGTAGTTGAAGGCCGCGTCGAAGCCGTACTCCTCCACGAGCAGCTTGACCTTCTCGTCGGACCCGGCCGAGCCGATGACCCGCGAGGCGCCCTTGAGCTTGGCGATCTGGCCGACCTGGCTGCCCACGGCACCCGCGGCGCCGGAGACGAAGACGGAGTCGCCCTCCTTGAAGGACGCGGTGCGCAGCAGGCCCGCGTAGGCGGTGAGGCCGGTCATGCCGAGGACGCCGAGGTACGTCGACAGGGGCGCCGCGTTCGCGTCGACCTTCACGGTCTGGGCCGCGCCGACGGTGGCGTACTCGCGCCAGCCGCCGAAGTGCAGCACGTGGTCGCCGGGGGCTATGCCTTCGATGCCGGATGCGATGACCTCGCCGACCGCGCCACCCTGCATGACCTTGCCGAGCTCGAAGGGGGCGACGTAGGACTTGGCGGCACTCATCCGGCCGCGCATGTACGGGTCGACCGAGAGGTACATGTTCCGGACCAGCACCTCGTCCGGGCCGGGCTGCCGGATCTCCGCCTCGACGAGCGCGAAGTCCTCGGGCTTCGGCCAGCCCACCGGGCGGCTGAGCAGGTGCCACTCACGGCTGACGGCGGGGAGCGCGGGGGTCTCGGACATGACTGGTGACCTTCCTGAATATTTCAGTACCTGAAACAACCATGCGCCTAAATATTTCAGGATGTCAAGTAAAGGGTTACGCTGGATCCCATGGCTGATGAACTGACCTTGGAGGTCGTCGACCTGATCGGGTCGGTCGTGGCGAGGTACCACGAGGAGTACGAGGACGCTGCCGCTGAGCATGCGTTGACCGGAGCGCAGGCCCGGTTGTTGGGGTTGCTGACTTTGGAGCCTCTGCCCATGCGGAAGCTGGCTCAGCGGTTGAAGTGTGAGCCGTCCAATGTGACCGGGATTGTTGATCGGCTGGAGTCGCGGGGGCTCGTGGAGCGGCGGGCTGATCCTGCGGATCGGCGCGTGAAGGTTGCGGCCGCGACGAATTCAGGGCGGGAGGTGGCTCGTAGTCTGCGTGAGTCGTTGGGGTTCGCTCGGGAACCGCTCTCCGGATTGTCCGAGGATGAGCGGGTGGCTCTGCGGGATCTGCTGCGGCGGATGCTCGAGTCTTGAGCTGCGGGCGGGTGGGGGCTGATCGCGCAGTTCCCCGCGCCCCTGAAGAACCGGGCTAGCTGCACCACCAGAGGAAACGAGTGCACGTTTCCGACGGTTCCGGCTCCGGCTCCTGCTTCGTCGGCTCTGCCGTCGGAGTCGGCTTCGGGTCCGCCTCGGTCGGCTCCGGAGCCTCCGGAGTCACCGGCGCCGCGCCGCCCGTCGCCGACTGCGCGTCCTTCGTCGGCTCGTCCTCCGGCTTCTCCGACTCCTTGCCCTTCTCGGACTTCGACGGTGAGGGGGATGCCGATGTGCTCGGGGACGCCGATGCCGGGGTGTCCGGCGTGCCGCTGGTCGGCTCCGCCGATTCCCCCGCCTCCGACTCCGCGCCGCCGTCCGGCGAGGCATCGCCCGCCGCGGCCGGGTTGGGGGTGGAGCCGGGAGCGTCCAGGCCCAGTTCGGCGAGGCTCAGACCGCCGGCGGCGAGTATGAAGCCCGCCGCTATGAGCACCGTGCGGCGACGGCGACGGCGGTGGGCCGCCGCCTTGCGGTCCCGGCGGCTGGTGCCGGTGCCCTCGGACGCCTCGTCCTCGTACCCGTCCTCGCCGCCCTCGGGTTCGTACGCCTGCTCCACGCGCCCTCGACGACCCCTGGCCGCCCGGCGTGCCGCCGCCCTGCCCTCCGGTCTCGCCGCTTCCGTGGTCGCGCCCACCGCGACCGGCTCCGGTACGCGCTCGGGCTCGTCGTACGTGTCGTACGGGTCCGTACGCGATGCCTCTTCGCTCGCGTATGCGCGGAGTTGTTCGACCGGCGCGCCGCAGCCCGGGCAGGCGAGGGCGCCATTCAGGTGCCGTCGGCACGGGTGGCAGTAGTCCATGACGCGGGAAGACTAAGTTCCGCGCAGATCACGTTCCTAGGGCAGCCTGTGAAAGTTGTGTGCGGAACTACCCCTTCCGGCGTGCCGGTTGAGGTATACGCCCGTTCCGTCTGTGATGCCACACCCCGCCCCACCGAAAGCCGTGTCGAAAGCGGTATCGAAACCGTTATGCGTTCGCCCCATTGACACTCCTACCGCCGCCTCCCTACTGTCACGTCAGCATTTCGAACGTGTGACGAAATTTCGAACACACACCATGAGCCGACGACGCAGCAAGGGACAACTGCCGTGCGCATCACCGGAATCAGCACACACGTGGTCGGAACGCCCTGGCGCAACCTGACCTACGTGCAGGTGCACACCGACGAGGGGATCACGGGAGTCGGCGAGACCCGGATGCTGGGCCACACCGACGCGCTGATCGGCTATCTGCGGGAGGCCGAGGCCAACCACATTCTCGGTTCCGACCCGTTCGCCACGGAAGACCTCGTACGCCGGATGAAGTACGGCGACTTCGGCCGCGCGGGTGAGATCGTGATGTCCGGTATCGCCGTCATCGAGATGGCCTGCTGGGACATCAAGGGCAAGGCGCTCGGGGTGCCGGTCTGGCAGCTCCTCGGCGGCAAGGTCACCGACAAGGTCAAGGCCTACGCCAACGGCTGGTACACCACGGAGCGGACTCCGGAGGCGTACCACAAGGCCGCCCAGGGCGTGATGGAGCGCGGGTACAAGGCACTCAAGATCGACCCCTTCGGGACCGGGCACTTCGAGCTGGACCACCAGCAGACGCTTTACGCCGTCTCCCTCATCGAGGCCGTGCGCGACGCCATCGGGCCGGACGCCGAGCTGATGCTGGAGATGCACGGCCGCTTCTCCCCCGCCACCGCCGTCCGGCTCGCCAAGGAACTGGCGCCCTTCAAGCCCGCCTGGCTGGAGGAGCCGGTGCCGCCGGAGAACCTCAAGGCGCTGGAGAAGGTCGCCGCCAAGGTCGACATGCCGGTCGCCACCGGTGAGCGGATCCACGACCGGATCGAGTTCCGGGAGCTGTTCGAGAGCCAGGCCGTCGACATCATCCAGCCCGACGTCGGCCACATCGGCGGCATCTGGGAGACGCGGAAGCTGGCCGCCACCGCCGAGACCCACTACGTCCTGGTCGCTCCGCACAACGTCGGTGGCTCGGTCCTCACCGCCGCCTCGCTCCAGGTCGGCTTCACCTCCCCCAACTTCAAGATCCTCGAGCACTTCAACGACTTCGCGGACGCGGACATCAAGAAGGTCGTCAAGGGCGCCCCGCAGGTGGTGGACGGGTACTTCCACCTCTCCGACGCCCCCGGCCTCGGGGTCGAGTTCGACGCCGACGCCGCCGCCGAGTTCCCCCAGCAGCAGGCCCGGTTCGATCTGTGGGCCGAGGGCTGGGAGCAGCGCAAGCCGAAGGGCAGTGCGGAATGAGTACCGCCGTCGTCATCGAGGCGCCCGGCGCATACCGGCTCACCGAGCACACGCCCCGTGAGCCCGGTCCCGGAGAGGCGCTGGTCCGCGTCCACGCGGTCGGCATCTGCGGCAGCGACCGCGAGGTGTATCAGGGCAACCGGCCCGAGGGGTACGTCCGTTACCCGCTCACGCCGGGTCATGAGTGGTCCGGGACGGTCGCTGAAGTCGGCGCCGGAGTCCCCGCCTCCCTCGTCGGGCGCAAGGTCGTCGGGGAGGGCTTCCGGAACTGCCAGGTCTGCGACCGGTGCCACGCCGGCGAGACCACGCTGTGCGGCGCCGGGTACGAGGAGACCGGGTTCACCCAGCCCGGTGCGATGGCGGGCACGCTGACGCTGCCGGCGCGGCTGCTGCACGTTCTGCCGGACGACTGCGACCTGACCGCCGCCGCCCTCCTGGAGCCCGCCGCCTGTATCGCCGCCGCGGCGATCAAGGCGAACGCGCTGCCGGGCGAGCGGGTCGCGGTGGTCGGCACCGGGACGCTCGGCATGTTCGCCGTGCAGTTCCTGAAGGCGGGCTCGCCGGCCGAGCTGCTCGTGGTGGGCACCCGGCGCGACCGTGAGGCGCTCTCGCGGCAGTACGGCGCCACGGACTTCCGCACCAAGGACCAGGAGCTCCCGGACGACTTCGACGTCGTCATCGAGACCGCCGGGTCCGCCGATGCCGCGCGGGTCTCCGCCGCGCTGCTCAGGCGTGGCGGGCGTCTGGTCCTCACCGGGATCCCGGCGCCGGGCGCGCAGGGCCTGGACCCGACCGAGCTCGTCGTACGGCAGCTGGAGGTGCACACCGTGTTCGGGGCGCCGCCGGATGCCTGGGCGCACACGGTGCGGGTGTTCGGGGCCGGGCTGCTCGATCCGCTGCCGCTGGTCTCGCACGAGTTGCCGCTGGAGGAGTTTCCGCAGGCGATCGAGTTGGTCGGGTCCGGCGATCCGAAGGTGGGCAAGGTCCTGCTCCGCCCCTAGCCGTACGCCGGTACGGGGGCAACCTGACGGTTCCCGTACCGGCGTACTCCAAGAACCTCCCACACCCAAAGCCGCGAACTTCGTCCGAAATACCGAACAAGAAGGACAGCTAGTGACCGACGCTTCCGCCCCGGCAGCCCGTCGACCCGGCGAGCAGGCGCTCGCCGCGCTCGGCCTGGGCGCGCCCGATCTCTCCCCCACCGACGCCTCGCCCCACACCTTCCCGGGCGGCGGCCGCTGGCGCACCGAGATCCCCTCGTGCGAGGGTCCCGAAGCGCTGGCCGTTGTCCTGAAGGAAGCCTCGCGCCTCGATGTGCCGATCCACCGGATCAGCCAGGGCAGCGGCGTGTGGATGCTGACCGACTCGGAGATCACCGAGATGGTCGAGGCCACCGCCGAGCGCGACATCGAGCTCTGCCTGTTCACCGGCCCCCGCGGCACCTGGGACATCGGCGGCTCCACCCGCACCGACTCCCGGGGCGCGGGACTGCGCGCCCGCGGCCACGACGCGGTCGCCGGCTGCGTCGAGGACGCCGTACGCGCCACCGAGCTGGGTGTGAAGTGCCTGCTGGTGGCCGACGAGGGCGTGCTGTGGACCCTGCACCGGGCCCGCGCCGCCGGGATCGTCCCGGCCGACACCACGCTCAAGGTGAGCGCGCTGATAGGCCCGGTCAACCCGGCCGCGTACGCGGTCTACGAGCGGCTCGGCGCCGACTCGATCAATGTGCCCAGCGATCTCACGCTCGACCATCTCACCGAGATCCGGCGGGCCTCGGCCACCCCCATGGACATGTACATCGAGGCCCCCGACGACCTCGGCGGCTACATCCGGATGTACGAGGTCGCCGAGCTGATCCGGCGCGGCGCTCCGCTGTATCTCAAGTTCGGTCTGTCCAAGGCCCCCGGGATCTACCCCTACGGCCACCACATGCGGGAGCTCACGCTGGCCACCGCCAAGGAGCGCGTGCGCCGCGGCCGGCTCGCCCTGGACCTGCTCGCCCGACACGGGGCCGACGGGGACATGGCTCCACTGGGTTCGCGGCTACCCGGCGAACTCCGACGTTTCGAAACATATTCATAAAGGTTTCGGCGTCACCTCTTCACACAAGGCGACGCAGCCAAACAGAATCCCACACACCCAGCCGTGCTGAGACATCAAGGAAGATGACCATGCGCAACCGCAGAGCCGCTCTCGCCGCGATAGCCACCGCCGCCTCCCTGGCCCTCACCCTGACCGCCTGCGGCCAGGACAGCGAGGGCGGCAGCGAGGAGGGCAAGGGGAGCACCGAAGGCGCCACCATCGGCATCGCGATGCCGACCAAGTCCTCCGAGCGCTGGATCGCCGACGGCAACAACGTCAAGGCGGACCTGGAGTCCAAGGGCTACAAGACCAAGCTGGTCTACGGCGAGGACGACCCCGACCAGCAGGTCGGCCAGATCGAGAACCTGATCACGCAGGGCGTCAAGGCGCTGATCGTCGCCGCCATCGACAACAAGTCGATGAACAACGTGCTTCAGCAGGCCAAGGAAGCCGACATCCCGGTGATCTCCTACGACCGCCTGATCCTCGGCACGGAGAACGTCGACTACTACGCCTCCTTCGACAACGAGAAGGTCGGCGAGCTCCAGGCCACGTACATCGTCGAGAAGCTCGGCCTGAAGGACGGCTCCAAGAAGGGCCCGTTCAACATCGAGCTGTTCGCCGGCTCCAACGACGACAACAACACCCGCTACTTCTTCCAGGGCGCGATGAACGTCCTTCAGCCCTACATCGACAAGAAGCAGCTCGTCGTCGGCTCCGGCCAGACCGAACTCACCCAGGTCACCACCCTGCGCTGGGACGGCGGCACCGCCCAGAAGCGCATGGACGACATCCTCACCTCGGCGTACAAGTCCGAGCGGGTCGACGCGGTGCTCTCGCCGTACGACGGCATCTCCATCGGCATCCTGTCGGCGCTGAAGTCGGACGACTACGGCTCCAAGTCCAAGCCGCTGCCGATCGTCACCGGCCAGGACGCCGAGGTCGCCTCGGTGAAGTCGATCATCGCCGACGAGCAGTCGATGACCGTCTACAAGGACACCCGCGAACTCGCCAAGGTCGCCTCGAACATGGTCGACGCGGTGCTCAACGACAAGAAGCCCGAGGTCAACGACGAGAAGACCTACGACAACGGGTCCAAGGTCGTCCCGGCCTACCTGCTGGAGCCGGTGAGCGTGGACAAGACCAACTACCAGAAGCTCGTGGTCGATTCCGGCTACATCAAGGAAGGCGACCTCAAGTAACCGACGGCTCCCACTGATTGGAAGGCACGACCATGGCGGGACCCGTCCTGGAAATGCGCTCGATCGTCAAGACCTTTCCCGGCGTCAAGGCGCTGTCGGACGTCACTCTGACCGTCCGCCAGGGCGAGGTCCATGCCATCTGCGGGGAGAACGGCGCCGGCAAGTCGACCTTGATGAAGGTCCTCTCCGGCGTCCACCCGCACGGCACGTACGAGGGCGAGATCCTCTTCGAGGGGGAGGTCTGCTCCTTCAAGGACATCAGGGCCAGTGAGCAGCACGGCATCGTGATCATCCACCAGGAACTGGCGCTGATCCCCTACCTGTCCATCGCGGAGAACATCTTCCTCGGCAACGAGCACGCCACCCGCGGGATCATCAGCTGGACCGAGACCCTGCGGCACGCCACCGAGCTGCTGCGCCGGGTGGGTCTGAGCGACCACCCCGACACCCGCGTCGCCGACATCGGCGTGGGCAAGCAGCAGCTGGTGGAGATCGCGAAGGCGCTGTCGAAGAAGGTGAAGCTGCTCATCCTGGATGAGCCGACCGCGGCCCTGAACGACGAGGACAGCGGCAAACTCCTGGATCTGATCCTGGAGTTGAAGAAGCAGGGCATCACCTCGATCATCATCAGCCACAAGCTCAACGAGATCCGCAAGGTCGCGGACTCGGTGACGATCCTGCGCGACGGCCGGACCATCGAGACCCTCGATGTGAAGGCCGAGGAGACCACCGAGGACCGGATCATCAGCGGGATGGTCGGCCGCGACCTGGAGCACCGCTTCCCGGACCGCACCCCGCACCAGCCCGAGGAGGGCGCGGCCCCGGCCCTGGAGGTCCGCAACTGGACCGTGCACCATCCGATCGACCAGCAGCGCAAGGTCGTCGACGATGTGTCGATCGAGGTGCGCCGCGGCGAGATCGTCGGCATCGCGGGCCTGATGGGCGCGGGCCGCACCGAACTCGCGATGAGCGTCTTCGGGCGGACCTACGGCCGGCACGCGGGCGGCACGGTCCTCAAGGACGGCAAGGAGATCCGCACCAAGACCGTCCCCGAGGCGGTCCGCCACGGCATCGCCTACGTCACCGAGGACCGCAAGCACTACGGCCTGAACCTCCTCGACACCATCAACCGCAACATCTCGCTCAGCGCGCTGGGCAAGGTCTCCAAGCGGGGCGTGGTCGACGAGCACCAGGAGCGGCAGGTCGCCGAAGAGTTCCGCAAGTCCATGAACATCAAGGCGCCCACCGTCTTCGAACCGGTGGGCAAGCTCTCCGGCGGCAACCAGCAGAAGGTCGTCCTCAGCAAGTGGATCTTCGCGGGTCCCGATGTGCTGATCCTGGACGAGCCGACACGCGGTATCGACGTCGGCGCCAAGTACGAGATCTACACGGTCATCGACCAGTTGGCCGCCCAGGGCAAGGCGGTCGTCTTCATCTCCTCCGAGCTGCCGGAGCTGCTCGGCATGTGTGACCGCATCTACACGATGGCCGCCGGGCGGCTGACCGGCGAGTTCTCGCGGGCCGAGGCCTCGCAGGAATCGCTGATGCGTCAGATGACCAAGGACAAAGAGGTAACCCGATGAGCACTGATGTGACCGCCAAGAGCCCGGCCCCCGCGCCGCCGGGCAAGAGCGCAGGGGCCGCGGGTGACGGCCTGCTCCAGCTGGTGCTGGACGGCATGCGCCGCAATATGCGGCAGTACGGCATGCTGATCGCGCTCGGCCTGATCGTGGTGCTGTTCGCCGTGTGGACCGACGGCGACCTGCTGCTGCCGCGCAACGTCTCCAACCTGGTGCTCCAGAACAGCTACATCCTGATCCTCGCGATCGGCATGATGCTCGTCATCATCGCGGGCCATATCGACCTCTCGGTCGGCTCGTTGACGGCGTTCATCGGGTCCATGGCCGCGGTGTTCATGGTCAAGAACGATCTGCCATGGCCGGTCGCCGTCATCCTGTGCCTCGCCATGGGCGCGGTCGCGGGCGCGGCACAAGGGTTCTTCATCGCCTACGGCGGCATACCCTCGTTCATCGTCACCCTCGCGGGCATGCTGATCTTCCGCGGTCTGACCGAGATCTTCCTGGAGGGCCAGACCCTCGGCCCGTTCCCGGAGGGCCTCCAGAAGGTCTCCAACGGCTTCATGCCCGAGGTCGGCCCGGAGACCAACTACCACAACCTCACCCTGTTGCTCGGGCTCGGGCTGATCGCGTTCGTGGTCTTCCAGGAGTTCCGGGACCGGCGCCGCCAGCAGGAGTTCTCGCTGGACGTCCCGCCGCTCAACCTCTTCCTGCTCAAGCTGGTCGCGCTCGGCGCCGCCATCCTCACCCTGACGATGCTGCTCGCCAGCTACAAGGGCGCCCCGTACGTCCTGCTGATCCTCGGGGTGCTGCTGGTCGGCTTCGGCTACGTGATGCGCAACGCGATCATCGGCCGCCACATCTACGCCATCGGCGGCAACCTCCCGGCGGCCAAGCTGTCGGGTGTGAAGGACAAGAAGGTCACCTTCCTGGTCTTCCTGAACATGGGCATGCTCGCGGCCCTGGCGGGTCTGGTCTTCGCCGCCCGCTTCAACGCGGCCTCGCCCAAGGCCGGCCTCAACTTCGAACTGGAGGCCATCGCCGCCTCGTTCATCGGCGGCGCGTCGATGAGCGGTGGTGTCGGCACGGTGCTCGGCGCCATCATCGGCGGTCTGGTCCTGGGCGTGCTGAACAACGGTATGAACCTCGTCGGCATCGGCACGGACTGGCAGCAGGTCATCAAGGGCCTGGTGCTGCTGGCGGCGGTCGGGTTCGACGTGTGGAACAAGCGCAAGGTCGGTTCGTAAAGTCACCGGGCCCCGCTCAGCGAGCGGGGCCCCTCCTTTTGCAGGAGCCGCTGCATGGAACTGAACAGACGCACGCTCATCGCCGGGGCGGCAGCCGCCGGTGTCACCGCCGCCATGAGCGGCACCGCACATGCCACAGGGGGCCACAGGCCGGTGAAGTCGCTCTTCGGCAAGCTCGCCGACGGCACCAAGATCTACAGCTGGTCGCTGGAGAACGGCGGCACCCGGCTGAAGGTCCTCTCCTACGGCGGCATCGTCCAGTCCCTGGAGATCCCCGACCGGCGCGGCCGCTACACGAACGTCTCGCTGGGCTTCGACAACATCGAGGACTACGTCGCCTCCAGCCCCTACTTCGGCGCCCTGATCGGCCGGTTCGGCAACCGCATCGGCAAGGGCAAGTTCACCCTGGACGGCAAGGACTACCAGCTCTCCGTCAACGACGGCGAGAACAGCCTGCACGGCGGGTCCAAGGGCTTCGACAAGGTCGTCTGGGACATCGAGCCGTTCACCAAGGGCTCCGACGTCGGCCTGTACCTCTACTACACCTCCGTCGACGGCGAGATGGGCTACCCCGGCACGCTGCGCACGAAGGTCACCTACACCCTGACCCGCTCCGGCGACTGGCGCATCGACTACGAGGCCACCACCGACAAGGCCACCGTCGTCAACCTCACCAGCCACGTCTACTGGAACCTGGCCGGCGAGTCCAGCGGCACGATCTACGACCACGAGCTGTCGATCGCCGCCTCCCGCTACACACCGGTCGACTCGGGGCTGATCCCCACGGGCGAGCTGGCCAAGGTGGCCGGCACTCCCTTCGACTTCCGCCGCACCAAGACCGTCGGCGAGGACATCCGCGTCGCCCACCAGCAACTGCTGTACGGCAAGGGCATCGACCACAACTGGGTCCTGGACAAGGGCAGCACGTCCCGTCCGCAGTGGGTGGCGACCCTGCGCGACCCCTCCTCCGGCCGCACCCTGAAGATCGCCACGACCGAGCCGGGGCTCCAGTTCTACTCGGGTAACTTCCTCGACGGCACCCTGGTCGGCAGCGGCGGTTCGATCTACCGCCAGGGCGACGCGCTCTGCCTGGAGACGCAGCACTTCCCGGACTCGCCGAACCAGCCGTCGTTCCCGTCCACAACGCTGCGACCTGGGCAGACGTACCGGACGACGACGGTGCACTCGTTCAGTGCGTGACCCTGAGTCATAGCGTCTTCACAACTTCCCAACAATTTCACAGGGGTTGAACAGCGCCCCACAGGCATCCGTACCTAAGGGCGGCCCGTGCTCCCCCGCACGGGCCACCCAGACCCGGAGGTTGCCTTGGCTGAGAACGTCACCTCGCTGTTCCGCAGCACGGCGGCGCACAGCCCTTCGATGGCCGCGCTGACCCGCGAAGGCGGAGACGGGGTAGGGCCGATCGACTTCTGCATCCCCTGCAACCCGTACTTCCCCACGCCCGCCATGTTCGACGACATGGCGGGCCGGTTGCGCGAGATCATGACGTACTACCCCAGCAGCGCCGACACCATCACGGCCGAGCTGTGCAACCTCCTCCAACTCCCCCCGCAGGCCGTCGCGATGGGCAACGGCTCGACCGAGCTGATCACCTGGATCGACCACCTGCTGGTCCGCGAGTCCCTCGCCGTCCCCGTCCCCACCTTCGGCCGCTGGACCGACCAGCCCATGGAGACCGGCAAGCGGGTCGACATGTTCCCGCTCCAGGAGTCCAGCGGTTTCGCCCTCGACCTCGCGCAGTACGCCGAGTTCATCCGGGCCCGCGGTACGCGTGCCGCGGTGATCTGCAACCCCAACAACCCCGACGGCGGGTTCCTGCACCGGCACGCCATCGTGCAGTTCATGGACGCCATGGCCGATCTCGACCTGGTCGTCATCGACGAGTCGTTCCTGGAGTTCGCCGACGCGGAGGCGGAGCCGTCGGTGGTGCAGGAGGCCATGCTGCGGCCCAACGTCATCGTGCTGCGCAGCCTCGGCAAGAACTTCGGCCTTCACGGCATACGGTTCGGCTACCTCGTCGCCAACCCCTCGCTCGCGGGGCGCGTCCGCTCGATGCTCCCGAAGTGGAACCTCAACGCCTTTGCCGAGCACGTGGTGTTCATGCTCAAGCACCATGGGGCGGAGTACATGGAGAGCCTGCACCAGGTGCGGCGGGACCGCCTCGACATGGCCCAGCAGCTTGCCGCGCTGCCGGGGCTGACGGTGTATCCGTCCCAGGGGAACTTCCTCTTCGTACGCCTGCCCGTGGGCGCGGAAGGCACGGTCGTGCGGGACCGGCTGCTCACCGAGCACCGGATCCTGGTCCGTGAATGCGGCAACAAGATCGGTTCGTCCAGCCGCTTCCTGAGGCTCGTGGTGCGCCCCCAGGTGGACGTGCGTCGCCTGGTGTCCGGCCTGGAACAGGTGCTCTACGGGACCAGGAGGGGAGCGGCCGCCGTGCCCGAGCTGGCTACAGGGACCAGCTACAGCTCGGGTACGGCGGCCGTGGATCGGTTGGTCGGTTCTACGAATGGGGCGGGTGTTCCCATGGCCATGCCCGTCGCTGCGCCCGTGGCTGCGCCGGCTGCTGTCGCTGCGCCTGCGCCGATGCCGATGCCTATGCCGACTCCAACACCCATGCCTGCGGCGCCCATGCCGACGCCCATGCCTGCACCCGTGCCTGCGGCGGCCGCCGTTGGACCTACGCCGCCTGGTGTTCCGGCCCGAGGGGGGCTTACGGCGGCACAGGTCCGGGGGACGACGGGACCGGGGTTGGCACCGGCGCCCGCCACGGGGTGGCCCAACGCCAGCGCTTGGCCCAACGCGGCCGGGATGGGGTGAGTCTGCGCCCCTGCGCTACCTCTCCGACGAGGTCGGCAAGGACGTACTGCGCCACCACGGCCACCGCCCCTGCGCGGAGCTGGACAAGCCGCTGCTGTGCAGGCCGAGTTGAACCACAGGTGTGGATTCCGAGCCGTATCAGCCGTTCCCGGGGCGGGCGTCGGCCCACTGGGATAGATGTGGACGCATGATGCCGTTGGAGGAAGCGCGGGACGAGCTGAAGCATCTGCTGGTCCGTTGCGAACAGTGGTTGCGGATGGTCGGCGAGGTGTCGGACCTGCTCCCCGACACCCGTGACCTGGAATCGGACGTCGAACGCATGGCGGCCATGCGCACCCGCACCTTGTCGACCATGCTCAAGGTGGCACTGCTGGGACGGCAGTCCTCCGGCAAGAGCTTCCTCATCAGCGGCCTCCAGGGCGGCTTGGAATACCTTCCGCTCGTCGACGAGGACGGCGAGCCCTCGGAGGAGTACCGCGGAATCCTGCCATCGTCGGCGAGCCCGACCACCGCCTGTCCGTCGACCGTCGTCCCGGTCGGGGACGATCCCACGGTCGACGCGTACGGGCGGGGACTGCTGCGGGTCAAGTTCAGCGGGCGGGCCGACTGGGTGGAGATCGGCACGGATCTGCACCGCGCCGAAGTGGCCGCCTACGTGGCGGCGGACGGCATCAGGACCGACCGCCGCTCGGAGCACGTCAACGAGCAGGTCGAGCGGATCGAGCTGCTCATCTCCAAGGCCCGGCTGCCGATCAAGCTCTTCGACCTGCCCGGCTCGGAGTCCGAGGACGAGGAGCGCGACGAGATCATGTACGAGGCCTGGAAGGAGGCCGACTGCTTCATCTACGTCAGCCAGGCCACCGAGGCCCTCACCTCCAACGAACTGCGCCTGATCCGTGACCTGTACGCCCACGCCGTACCGGCCAGGAAGCGCGTGCTGTGGGTCCTCTCCGGGATCGACCGGGCCCAGCACCAGGAGGGCAACCAGGCCGCCTGGAAGGGCGTACTGGCGACCAACAACCAGTATCTGCACGACCGTTACCCCAGCTCCGGCGATTTCCTCGGGGAGGGCTTCCTGCCCGTGTCGGCGGCTCTGGAGGCGCAGGCCGAGTTCGAGGAGGGCGAGGGCAGGGACGGCAGTTCCCTTCGCCGCCGGGCCCGGATGGGGCAACTGCGCGACCGTCTCCAGGATCTGCTGGAGTCCGGCGCCGGGCACAAGCATCTGAAGCTGGTCGGCGACGAGGCGGGCTGGGTCGTACGGCGCAGACGGCGGACCATCGCCGACGTGCTCGACGCCCATCGGGTGGCCGTGGACCAGCTGGAGGGCCAGCGGGACAGCCTCCGTGAAGAGCTGGAGGGCATGGACGAGTCCCTGCGACGGATGCTGACGGAGCTGGACGACGAACTCGAGCGCAGGATCCGCGAGGCCCAGCGGCCGTTCGGCGGCCTCGATCGCGAACTGCACCGAGGACTTGACGACTTGATCGATGCCGGCAACCTGAGCGACGAACACGTCAACGAGATCGGCATCCGTCATGTGGATCTCTTCAACGCGTGGATGACGGACACCGACGGACCCGGCACGCGATGGGAGCGCGAACGCGCTGCGCTCGACGACAGTGCCCGACAGTTCCTTCGCTCCGAGTTCGGCGAGGACACCGGATCCCGGCTGGTGAGCCCCGAGCCCCTCGACCTCGATTCCATCCAGGCGGCGAACGACGGGGACAGCCCCTGGCGGGCGTACGGCGTGGTCCAGGACGCGGCGAACGTGATCAGTGTGGCCAGCCCGATCGCGGGCGGAGCGGTCTGGCTGGCGACGAGCCTCAGCGTCGCCACGATCGCGGTCCCCGTGGGCGCGGCGGTCATCGCCGCCATCGGCATCGCGAGGATCACGGACTTCCTCCGGGAACGGGAGTCCAAGGTGCAGCAGGCCCGTCAGGAGCGAAAGGACATGATCGACGAGCAGGCGAAGGAGGCTCGCGCCGGCTTCGAGGAGATGGTGCGCGGCGACGGCCGGCGCGTCATCGACGCGGCCGCAGAGTACCACCACCGGCACCGGACCCGGCTGCGCGCCACGCTGGAGGAGATCGTGCAGCGCATGAACACCGAGGACACGGCCGGCAGCCGCGAGATCGTCGCCCGCCTGACACCCGTCGAGGAACGGGGCCGCGCCATCAGCACCGACATCCAGGAACTGCTCGACCGGAACCGAACACCCTGAGCAGCGGACACCATGGCCTTCCGCATTCACTTCACACGTGACGACCTGTTACGGGTGTCTCTCGGGGATGGCCCGGATCTCCTGCACGAGACCGTGATCAGCCTGAGGATCCTGCAACAGCGCAGGCCGGGCGTCGGGTTGGGGCCGTGGCAGGGCTGGGCGCGTGGGCAGGTGCTCCCGTCCGCGCGCCTCTTGCAGTCGCTCATACCGCCGCACGGATTCTGTCCGGATTTCCTCACGCCCCTGGTGTCCACGGACTTCGACACCGGCCTGGATGCGCTGCTGCACACACCGAAGACCTTCCTGCGCGGCGACATGGAGGCGTTCACCCGCATCACCGGCAGGACGCTTCCGGCATGGGCGGGCGATCTCGCCGACGGCTCCCCGCGGGCGTTGGAGACCGTGGATCAGGCGGTGCGCGACTGGCATCGCGTGGCGATCGCCCCGATGCAGGAGCATCTGCACGCCAGGGTCGAGGCCGCGCGAGCGTCCGCGGCTCGCGCGCTGCTGGCCGAGGGACTGGACGCGATGCTCTCTCGCCTGCACCCCACCATCAGCTGGTCCTCACCCGTGCTTGAGGTGTTCTCCCCCGACTACGACGAGGACGTCCACCTCGAAGGACGTGGTCTACGTCTGATCCCGTCCCTCTTCTGCGGCCGCAGGCCCGCCCTCCTCCTGACCTCCCAGCCCCCCGTCGTGATGTTCCCCGTCCCGCACGACACCGTCTGGATTCCCGAGCCCGACCGGGTCGGTGAGCCCCGACCCGGCACCCTGGAGGCCCTCCTCGGCCGCAGCCGCGCCCTGACGCTGCGCCTGATCACCATCGGACACGGCGTCACCACCACCGACCTCGCCCGGCGCACCGGGGTCTCCGCGGCCACCGTCTCCCACCACACCACGGTCCTGCGCGACGCCGGACTGATCACGACTCACCGCGCAGGCCCGCACGCCCACCATCTACCCACCCCGCTCGGCTCCCGACTCGTGCACAACGGGCACGCCTGAGCAGGCCCTTTTGAGCAGCGTCGAAGCTCCTGGCCGCGGTTGGGCGGATCACAGAGTATGGGCGTCTGCGATCCGAAGAACCGACGGAGGAGTACGGATGGGCAAGCGATTCGCTGTGGTGTTGTTCCTCGCTGCGGCTGTGGTGGGGGGTGCGGCCCCGGCGGTGTCGGCACTGCCGATGCCCTGGGACAGCCATCGGGTGGTAGCGCCTGCCGGTCACCACGAGGGCAACTGACGGAGACGGTGTGCGGCGTGACCGAGTCCGCCCGCGGATCGCGTCGGCCATCGTCGGCGTGGTGGCCGCACTGGCGGTGGCCGCCTGCGACGCACAGCCGTCCGAGCCTCGACCGAGCGCCGCCTCCGCACAGGCGCTCACCGAGCGGGAGAAAGACCTCCTGCACGACGCCGAACAGCAACTCACCCGGTCCTGCATGGCCGCCCGCGGTTTCCGCATGTGGCCGGTGCCCCGTCGGTCGCTGCCCGAGGACCGGGACTTTCCCTATGCCATCGACGACGTCCGGTGGGCCGCCCGCCACGGCTACGGCAGCGACATGCAGGCACGACGTGAACAGGTACGGGCGGCCGACCCCAACCGGCGCTACTTCGAACGGCTGGGGACAGCCGACCGGCAGCGGGCCCTCGCCGCCTACCACGGCGACCAGTCCGCCGACCGGCTGGAGGTCCGGGACCCGAACGGGATGACCGTCGGCCGCATCGCCGACGGCTGTGTCGCCGAGGCCGAGGAGCGCCTCTACGGCGACCTGTCCGCCTGGTTCCGCGCCGATGTGATCACCGGGGCATTCCCGGCGCTGCGTCAGCAACAGGTCACGGCGGACGACGAGTTCAAGGCGGTGGTGCGGAAGTGGTCCGCCTGTATGCGCGAACGGGGGCTCCAGTACCGCGACCCCTACCAGGCGCGGGCATCGTTCCTCGACACCACGGCGGCGACCCGGACCACGAACCGCCACCGCCAAGAGGTGCGAACAGCGGTCGCCGAGGCCGAATGCGCCCGCGACGTCGGCCTCACCGCCACGGCCCGACGCCTCGACCAGCACTATGACGCACGACTGCGGGACCAGTACCGGGACGAGGTGCGCACCCGGCTCCGCCTGGAACGCGCCGCCCTGGCCCGTGCCCGCACCATCCTGCCGAACGACCGACCAAGGAGTGATCAATGACCAGGTCCAGGATCATCACCACCCTGACCGCCGTGGGGCTCACCGCCCTGACTCTGTCGGCCTTACCTGGCAACGCGCAGGCGTCCGACGCCCCTATAGGGCCCGCCGCGAACGGTAAGTTCTACGCATACCAAGGCGTGAACCGGGGCGGGGGCTACTGCGCGTGGACGGGTAGCGACGCGGACTGGGAGAGCTGCCCCACCATGCTCGGCGGCATACGGAACCAGGCCAGCTCCCTTCAGAACAGCGGATACCCCGGATCGTTCGAAGACGTCGACGTCTTCTGGGGCCTCCACCACACCGGTGCCTGGTACTGCCTGGGGAACGGCCGGTACCTGGCAGACCTCCGCAACTATCGCTTCGGCCCCAACGGCGGCGGACACGGCGACAACGAGACCCTCAACAACAACATCTCCTCCCACAACTGGTCCGATCACTGCTGACCCTGTCCGACAAGAAACCCTGCGCGACGGCGCCTTCACCCGCGCCACAGAGACAGCCACTTCGGTACGTCGACCTCCGCGCGGACCGTCTTGCCGGGAGGCTCCCGGTCCACCACCTCCCAGCGGTCGGCCAGCTCCTGGACCAGGACGAGTCCCCTGCCGTACTCGGCGAGAGGGTGCGGCGGTGTCACGTCGGCGGGGCCGGGCGGACGCCGCTCGACGCAGGTGTCGCTGACCTCGACGCGAACACTCCCGACGACCAGCGACAGCCGTAACTCGAAGCTCCGCCCCGGAATCCGGGCGTGGATCACGGCATTGGCAGCCAGCTCGGCGACCACGGCGGCAACGGCGTCCGATACGTCGCTGCCGTACGGGATGCCCCACAGGTGCAGCTGACTCTGGGCGAGGTGACGGGCCAGCCGGGCGCCACGCGGAGTGGCGGTGAGCCGCTGGGCGAACACACTTACGGTAACCGGGGGGTGGGGGGTGCGCGGTACGGTCATGCGCCCAATCTGGCGTCCCCGCACGGCACTTCACCAGGTCGGAGGCGCGTACGCTCGCGGAGCGTACGCGGTTACGGGGTGGACAGTACTCGCCACTGCCCGTGACCATGGTCGCGGGAGGTGACCGACAGTGGTCGATGGTGCGGTGGGGACGGGAACGGGTGGCGAGCCGGAGTCTTCGGACAGCCTGCGGACGTTCGGCGCGGTCGTGCAGGCGCTGCGGGAGCATGCCGGGTTGAGCCGGGAGGACTTCGGGGACCGGGTGCGGCTCTCGAAACACATGGTGGCGTCGATCGAGCAGGGGCGGCGGATGCCGGATCCCGGGTTCGGCGAGCGGGCGGAGAAGGTACTGGGAAACACGGGTGCGCTGACGAGGGCGGAACGACACCTGGCTCGACAGCCCGGATTGGCGTCCTGGTTTCGGCGGTGGGCACGGCTGGAGGCAGCGGCGATCACGCTCTATACGTACGAATGCCGGTTGATTCCAGGGCTGTTGCAGACGGAGGCGTACGCTCGGCAACTGTTCGACGATGAGTTGCCGCCGCTGTCCGACGAGCAGATCGAGGCCCAGTGGGCGGCGCGGGCCGAACGACAGCGACTGCTTCAGGAACGGCCCAACACCGAGTTCAGCTTCATCCTCGAAGAGCACCTGTTCCTGCGGCACACAGGTGGTGTTGACGCCACACGGGAGCTCATGGACCACGTTCTGGAGACCTGTGGCTTGCGGAACGTCGAAATCCAGATCATGCCGGTGATGCGGGAATCACACGCCGGGCTGCACGGCTCCATGCAGCTGCTGGAGTCTCCCGAGAACAAGCAGTTCGCGTACATCGAGGGTCCGGAATGTGGCCAGTTAATCTCCGACCCAAAGGTGGTGGGCGTTCTCCAGAGGCGCTATGCCAGGATGCGTGCGCAGGCTCTCTCACCCGAGGACTCCGTGAGCCTGTTGCAGCAGTTACGAGGAGACGTATGAGCACCAGCGAACTGAAGTGGTTCAAGTCGAGCTACAGCAGCAGCGGCTCCGGCGACTGCATCGAGGTCGCCGTCACCGCCGCCACCGTTCACGTCCGCGACTCCAAGGACCGGCGGGGAGCGCAGCTCGCCCTCTCCCCCACCGCCTGGGCGGACTTCATCGCCGGTCAGGCGCCGGGGCACTCCTTCCACGCGATGTGATACACGGTGCTGATGTCACCGTCGGTCGAGTCCATCGTCATGAAGCTGACCTTGTCCGGCGAGGAGGAGCCGGCGCTGACCCGAATCTCCGTGTTGATGTTGAAGTTGCGCTGAACTCCGCAGGGAGCCCAGACGAGTTGGGCCCAGTCCGTGCTGTCCGTGGCCTGCCAGTTGTCGTTGAGGGGGCCACTGAAGGGGTGGTTGCGGTACGCCGTCTGCGGTGAGCCCTGGAAGTAGTACGAGGCTCTCTGCATGGCGCTCGCGCCGGACTGGAGTGCGGCGAAGCCTCGATAGTCCGCGCTGGCGATGGCGTACGTGAAGCCCTGCGGGACGTGTACGACCAGGTTGAGCTGACAGTTCTTGCGGAAGGCGGTCGGGTCGGAGTTGCCGCCGACCTGGGCGAGGTAGTCGCTGTAGGTCACGGTGAACGCGGTGTTGTCCTCGGACACGGCGACGGCGGTCGTGCCCTGGGGGCAGCCGGAGCCGTTGACCGTGGCGACCTTGATGATGATTTTGTCCGGGGGCGGGTCGTCGAACGGGTCCGCCTCCGCGGGCATTGCGGTGGCAAGCAGAGCGGCGAGCGCGGCGCCGCTCAGCAGAAGTCCACGCGCCATGGCTTCTCCTTGAGTTGGGGGGTGGCTACGCCTCCAACCTTTGCTTCACCCTTGAAGAATCAGTGATGGTTCTGTGAAGGCGGGAGGCGTTCCGCATCGTAGGAAGCCTGGCTTGACATGGACAGGTCGAACTCCAGCCATTCGCAGCCGTTCACAGGGACCCCAGGGGCACGCGCCGGAACTCGATCGTCTCGTACGCTGTCCGGGTGCCGGTCTCATACAGGACCCCCACCCCCTCGCCATCGATCTGCACGAGGTCGGAGTACCCGGCCTTACGAGTGGACAAGGTCAGCGCCTTACGGAAGGTCCGCCCCTCATCCGCACTGCTCCACAAGGCCATGGCGGCACGGTCATCAGGCACGGAAGGCCCGGAGAACAACAACTCCCCACCCTCCCCGCCCACTTGCAACACACTGCCCTCAACCAGCGGAACGTCGTTCAACGAGGCCTGCTCCACATAGCCCCGACCTTCCAGACTCGCGCCCCCATCACTGGAATAGGCGTCGAGGCGATTCCCCGGACTGGAACCCTTCTGATTCCGGGCGTTGAAATACAGCCGCCCGTCGGGCAGTTGGGCAGCGGTCGACTCATTGGCGTTGCGGACCCCCTCATAGGAGTCCTCGACGAACCCAAGGTGCCAGGACCGCCCCCCGTCATCGCTGTAGATCGCATGCGCCCCGTAGTACTTGGGCTCCTGCCCGCTGTCCGGCGATTCCGATGCCGGCGCGGAGGAGTGATTGGCCGGCACGACGAGCCGCCCCGCATGGTCGCCCCGAGTCAGCGCGACGGCATGCCCCGGCCCTGTGGCGTACCAGCGCCAGTCCGCCTTCTTCACGGTCGAAGTAATCTCCCGAGGCACGGAGAAGGACCGCCCCTCGTCCTCACTTACCTGTACAAAGACCCGCCGCCCCGCCTCCCCCACGGCCTCACCACGCAGAATCTGCGCTTCAGTGACCCCACCACGGTGACAGGAGGTGACAAGCACGACGTTCCCAGTCCGGGGATCAACGACCGGCGCCGGATTCCCCCGAGTGTTCCCGTCTCCCTCCGCGACGACGCGCAACTGCCCCCACGTACACCCGCCGTCCCCGGACCGCCTCACCACGACATCAATGTCGCCGTGATCCTCCTTGCCCCCAACCCGCCCTTCAGCAAAGGCAAGCAGGTCCCCGCCCCGAGTCCGCACAACGGCAGGTATCCGGTAACTCCCATAACCCCCCACCCCCGCGACATACGGCACCGAGGACACACACCCTCGCCCCGACTCGTCATCCGCACTGTCGGCCTGCTCCGCCCACGGCCGGACGAAGACGACCAGCGCGGCGATGCATATCACGACACCGACGAGCACAGCGGCACGACGGCTCAGCAAGGGACGGCTCATTGCTCTCCAGGTCAGCTGGACGGACCAGCCGAACCCAAAAGCATGACCGTGATGCGACAACTCCCTTGAGATGTACGGGAGATGAAGGGACGGCGTCCATGGGTCACCGTAGGTGTCCACGGCATCGCACTAGGCTCCTGCCCGTGGCGGACAGCATGCGTATCGGCTTGATCTCCTTCGGCACGGCAGAGTTCGCCGCTCTGCATGAAACATGCGTCGGCGCGGGCCATGAACCGGTCGTGTACGCCTTCTCCCGCTCGATGCGTCCTCGTAAGCCCACGGACGAGGGTGCGGCACGCGTCGCAGGCGAGATCGCCGCAGCGTTACCGGCGGGCGTGGACCTGCTCCTGCCGGGCAGTTCCGAAGGACTGGGTACCGCGTTACGCGGATACGGCCTCGACCTGCTTGTCTGCTACGGATTCTCGTGGCGGCTGCCGCCATCCGTACTACGGCTCCCCCGCTACGGCGTGCTCAACATTCACGCCTCGCTGCTGCCCAAATACGGAGAGCATGCCGAAGCTGCCCACGGTGGCGCGCAATCTCACCCGGGTGAAGGAAGCGCTCACCGACCGGACGATCTGGGGGCTGCCCCCGGACCAGTGTGTCGTCGTGCTCGACCCGAAGTCCTCCGACGAACTGATCGACCCCGTCGTCCAAGCGGCCAGGTCCGCCCGGGACACCCTCATCGTCTACTACGCCGGACACGGCTTCGTCGATCCGCTCGGCGCCCTGCGGCTCACCATGATCGGGTCGACGGAGGAACTCCCGCACAAGGCCGTGCTGTACAGCGAGTTGCGCGAGGCGCTGCGCCGGCACAACCGCGCCCGGCGCCGGGTCATCATCCTTGACTGCTGCTACAGCGGACGTGCCCTCGGCGACATGGACGCCCAGACGCGCACCCCGCTCCGGACCGTCGCGGACGTCGAGGGCATGGCCGGGAGCTATCTGCTGACCTCCGCCGCCTCCAATGTGCGGGCGCTGGCTCCCCGGGGTGAGGAGTGCACCGCGTTCACCGGGGAGTTCGTACGGGTGCTGCGGGAAGGGATACCGGGGCGGGACGGGCAGTCGGCTCGGCCCTTCCTCACCCTGGACGCCATCTATCGCGAAGTCCGCGGCTCCCTCCACCACCGCGGCAGACCCACCCCGCGCCAGCAGGACAACAACCAGGTCGGCCAGCTCCCCTTCGTCCGCAACCTCGCCCATCCGCTCCCGCCCGATCGGTTCCTGCCCCCCGCACCCCGGCCCCGCTGGCAGCGCCGTACCGCCTTCGCGCTGGCCGCACTCGCCCCGGTCGCCGCGCTCGCCGCCGACAGCGGCAGCCTCCCCTCCGACGTCTGCTCGCCGCGCGCCTCCCTGATCGGCTTCTCCGACCGGCTGGACAAGGTCACCTTCCAGGGCCGCCGACTCGCCGGTCTCTCCTCGCTCGCCCTCACCGCCGAGAGCCCAAGCAGCGCTACGGCCCTCTCGCTCGCCGACAACTCCTCACCCGTGCTCTTCCGGCTGGCCCTCGGCGCGCCCGGGAAGCCTCCCGAGCCCGAGATCACCGGGCTCACGGGGCTCGTGCGGCGCGGCGGACGGCCGTACGGCGGGCAGGGCTTCGACGGGGAGGCCATCGCCGTGGAGAAGGGCGGCCGGACGGTCCTCGTGGCATCCGAGTACCGGCCCTCCATCGGCCGCTACAGCCTGGCCACCGGCGAGTTGCTCGCCGAGCTGCCGGTCCCGGACGCCTTCCGGGCCGACATACCCGCCGGCGACGCCCAGCGCGGCGCGATCTTCGAGTCCCTCGCCCTCTCCCCCGACGGCAAGCGGCTCTACGTCGGCCTGGAGGACCCCCTCGGCCGCGACGGCACCTGGCGCGGCGGCAACCGCATCCGCATCCTGCGCTACAGCGGGGAGCCCGGCGGCGCGTACCGGGTGGACGGTCAGCTCGCCTACGAGACCGACTCCGGACTGCGCCTCGCCGAACTCGCCCCGATCGGCGACGGCCGCTTCCTGGCGCTGGAACGCGGCTACACCGAGGGCCAGGGCAACAGCATCCGCGTCTACGAGGTGTCGCTGACCGGTCTGAAGGACGTGAGCGGGGTGCGGTCACTGGAGAAAACCTCCGCCTCGGCATTCGTAGTCAAGCGGGAGCTGGTCGACCTCGGCGACTGCCCACCCTCCGGCGCCCCCGCCCGGCAGCCGCAGGTCAATCCCCTGCTGGACAACGCCGAGGGGATGGTCCTCGGCCGCCCGCTCACCGAAGGGCCGCACCGGGGACGGCGGGTGCTGTACCTGGTCACGGACGACAACGACAACCCCGAACAGATCACCCGCCTCTACACGCTGGCGGTCGACGTCTCCTGAGCCACGGGGGCGGCCGCCTCCAAGACGCGCTCGGCCCGGTGGGCGCGGATCGAGTGCGTCAGGGCCGCGGCCCACAGGGCGAACAGGGCGACGTAGACCGGTGTGGTGGGGACGGTCGTCCAGCCGGTGTGCAGGAGCGTGCGGACGTTGGTGACGACGATGACGCCGCCGACCGCCGAGCCCAGGACCCTCGGCGGGACCAGGCGGACCAGCCAGGCCGCGATCGGTGCGGCGATCAGTCCGCCGAGCAGGAAGGCGAGGACCCAGACGAAGTCGATGCCCTGCGAGCCGAGGGACAGCAGGAAGCCCAGGCTGGCCGCCACCGCCACCAGGAACTCGCTCGTGTCGATCGAGCCGATCACCTTGCGCGGCTCCATCCGTCCGCTCGCCAGCAGCGCGGGCGTACCGACCGGACCCCAGCCACCCCCGCCGGTCGCGTCCAGGAACCCGGCGACCAGGCCGAGCGGCGACAGGAACCGTTTGCGCAGGGGCTTGCCGAGCTGTCCCTTCGGCAGTCCGCGGAAGGTGAAGCGGGACATGACGTAGACGCCGAGGGTCAGCAGGATCAGGGACATCAGCGGCTCGGCGACCTCGGTCGAGAGCCGGGACAGCACGGTCGCGCCGAGGAAGGAGCCGACCGCGCCCGGCACGCCGATCTTCGCCACGACCTTCCAGTCCACGTTCCCGAACCGCCAGTGCGCGGCGCCCGACATCAGGGTGGTGCCGATCTCGGCGAGATGGACGGTGGCCGAGGCGGCGGCCGGGTTGGTGCCCATGGCCAGCAGCAGCGTGGTGGAGGTGACGCCGTAGGCCATGCCGAGGCTGCCGTCCACGAGCTGGGCGCCCAGGCCCGCGAGGGCGAGCAGTATCAGCGTGCGCATGCAGTTCCCATCCCTGATTTTCCTACCGGGTGAGTAGGAATGGACGGGACGGGACGCTAGGGGATCAAACTGAGCGCGAGCTGAGAAAGGCGCTAAGGGTTTTCCCAGGTTCTACGGGTTTCCAGGTTCTACGGGTTTTCCCAGGCCGCCGGTTCCGCCGCCAGCGACTGCACCGTCTTCGGCAGCTTGTCCGCCGCGATGTCCGCCAGGGTGACGCCCTCCAGGATCCGGCGGACATTCGCGCGCAGCGCGATCCACAGCGGCAGCAGCGGCTCGGCGGACCCGGCGTAGGACAGGCCGGTCGGGCGGACCCCGCGCACCGAGACGATGGGCCCGTCCACCGCCCGGATCACATCGGCGACCGTGATCTCCGACGCGTCCCGGGCCAGCCGGTACCCGCCGTTGCCGCCGCGCCGGCTGTCGACCAGACCGGCGCGGCGGAGGTCGCCGAGGATGCCCTCCAGAAACTTGTGCGGAATGTCCTGCACGGTGGCGATGGCCTCTGCCTTCACCGGGCCGTCGTCGTGGCGTACGGCGAGCTCCAGTGCAGCCCGTACCGCGTAGTCCGCCCGTGCCGAGATCCTCATACGCCCATTGTCACCCCAGGCGGAACACGTTCCAGGACAGAGGCTCCAGTACGGCGGTCAGGCGGCCGTGCGTCAGCTCCGCGCCCCCACCCGGGTGCGGGGTGACCCGCTCGGGTTCGTCGAGGGTGTTGCGGGCGTCGGGGTCCGCGTCGGCGAGCACGCTGTGCTCGACGATCCGCGTCAAGTCCAGCCCGTTCAGGGCGACTTCGAGCGGCAGCGGCTCGGTGCGGCTGCGGTTCACCGCGAACACGGTGACCGTGCCGTCGTCGGCGCGTACGGCGGTGGCGTGCAGGAGGTCCGCCTCGCCGTACTTCTTCGTCTCGTACGTCGGCGAGTCCACCCGTACGTCCAGGACCTGGCCGCGGCCGTACTGCGCCGCCTGCGCGAACGGGAAGAACGTCGTCTGCCGCCAGGCCGGGCCGCCGGGCTCGGTCATGATCGGCGCGATGACGTTCACCAGCTGCGCGAGACAGGCGACCGTGACGCGGTCCGCGTGCCGGAGCAGGGCGATGAGGAGTGAGCCGAAGACGACCGCGTCGGTGACGGAGTAGTTGTCCTCCAGCAGCCGCGGCGCCTCGGGCCAGTCGTCCTGCTCGAACGTCGTCGCCTGCTCCTGCCAGCGGGAGAGGTACCAGACGTTCCACTCGTCGAAGGAGAGGTTGATCCGCTTCTTCGACTTCAGCCGGGCGCCGATGTGGTCGCAGGTCGCCACCACGTTCTCGATGAACGACTCCATGTCCACGGCAGAGGCGAGGAAGGAGTCGATGTCTCCGTCGACGGGCTCGTAGTACGCGTGCAGGGAGATGTAGTCGACCAGGTCGTACGTCTCCTTCAGGACCGTCGCCTCCCACTCGGCGAAGGTCTCCATGGACTGGCCGGAGCTGCCGCACGCGACGAGTTCGACGGTGGGGTCCAGCTGGCGCATGGCTCGGGCCGTTTCCGCGGCGATACGGCCGTACTCCTCGGCCGTCTTGTGGCCGGTCTGCCAGGGGCCGTCCATCTCGTTGCCCAGGCACCAGAGTTTGATGGCGAAGGGGTCCTTGTCGCCGTGGGTCCGGCGGAGGTCGCTGAGCGCCGTGCCTGAGGGGTGGTTGGCGTATTCCTGGAGTTCGAGGGCCTCGGCTACGCCGCGGGTGCCGAGGTTCACCGCCATCATGGGTTCGGCCTGGGGGCCGATCTTCCTGAGGAAGGCGATGTATTCGGAGAGGCCGAAGCGGTTGGACTCCGTGGAGTGCCAGGCGAGGTCGAGGCGGCGGGGGCGGTCTTCGGCGGGGCCGACCGAGTCTTCCCACTTGTAGCCCGAGACGAAGTTGCCTCCGGGGTAGCGGATCGCTGTTACGCCGAGTTCTTTCACGAGTTCCAGTACGTCTCGGCGGATTCCGTCTTCGTCGGCTGTGGGGTGGTCGGGTTCGAAGATGCCTGTGTACACGCAGCGGCCTAGGTGTTCTACGAAGCTGCCGAAGAGGCGGGGGTTTACGCTGCCGACGGTGAAAGCGGGGTCCAGGGTGAAGCGGGCGGTGCGCATGGTTTCCTCTCGTGTGCGGGTGCGTGGGGGCTGGTCGCACAGTTCCCCGCGCCCCCAACGGACGATGGGCCAGCCGTCTGGAGGGTGGAGTCCTTGACGTCGATGGCGGGGTTCGAGTCACGGAAGGCGTCCAGCATCGCGATCATGTTGTAGCCGTCGCCGCCGCTGAAGAGGTTCCAGTAGCGCACCCGGGTGTCCGCACCGGAGGCGAGTGCGTCGGCGCCGGTCCCGAGCGCCGCGAAGCCGAAGCTTCCGGCGACCGTCAATCCTCCGATTCCGGCCAGTAGTTGCCTGCGGCTCAGGCCAGGTCGTCCCATGCCCTGCCCTAACTGTTCGATATTTCGAATAGCGCTCGTAACTTCGAACGGGACCGTAAAGTTGAAGCGCTGGCGCGTCAATGGGTCGCGCAGGATTTACCGGTCCGCGTAGTCTCGAACGGCCTGCCGTACCGAATCGGGACGGCGGTGACACAAAGGGGGATGGATGGATATCGCGGGCGCGCGCAGGAGGGCGGCCCGGATCGCGGCAGCACTGCGGCGGCGCCCGCGCGGCGGCCCCGCGATGCGTGGACTCGCGGCCGAACTCGCCGGCTCCCTCAGGGCGAGCGGCCGGCGACCGGCCGATGTGCGCGAGCTGTGCGCCGCCCTGTGCGCGGCGATGAGCGTCCGCCGCGGTGGGCGTCCCGTCGAACTGCGCTTCGAGCGGTTCCCCGACGAGATCGAAGTGACCGGGCTGTGGGTGGAGTTCCAGGACTTCGACCTGGTCATCGTCGAGGAGCGGGCCGAGGCGATGCAGCAACTGGTCATCCTGGGCCATGAGTTGTGGCATCTGCACGCCGGTCACCGGCACTCCCATCTGGCCGGTGCCGCGGCCGTGGACGCCCTGGCCGAGCGGCCCGACTGGCAGGACGTCGCGCTCGGCGTCGCCGCCCGCAACGGCTCCCGGGAGCGCGACGAGGCCGACGCCGACGACTTCGGGCACCGGCTGGCCGCCGTCTTCCGGCCCTATCTGACCGGTACCGTCGGGGATGCGGCCCTCGACCCCGTCCAGCGGTCCCTCGGCTACCGAGGACCGGGAGGGATGCGGCGGTGAACCGGCTGGCGGTGGAACCCTTCGCGTTCCTGAGCGAGTTGTACATCTCCTTCTGGATCCCGGGCGCCGTCCTCTCCGCCGCCTTGGCGATCAAGCTGCCCAGCATCCTCAAGCTGTGGCGGGACCCGTTGCTGCGCGCGGTCGGCGGACTGCTGCTGTTCGCCTGTGCGGTGTTCGCCTTCGCCGCCCCCAGCACCATCGCCTGGACCAACCGGGTCACCGGCGTCCCCAACATCGCGGCGCCGTGGGTGTACTCCCTGCTCACGGCACTGTCCGCGTCGTGGCTGCTGCTGGTCGTCCACTGGCGCAACGGGCTCACCGAGCACTCGGTGCAGACGCGGCGCGCGACCCAGTGGGTGGTGTCGGTCTACGCGGGCGTGGTCGTCGCGCTGTGGGTGCTGTTCGCGCTCGCCGACGTGCCGGTGGAACAGATCCGGGACCTGGACACCTACTACGCCAACACGCCGTTCATGCGGGAGGAGATCCTCCTCTACCTGACCGCGCACACCGTCGCCTGCTCGATCACGGCCCGGCTCGTCTGGAACTGGATCCGCACCGACGGACTCGACGGGTGGCTGCGCTGGGGCCTGCGCTTCCTGGGTCTCGGCTACGCGACGAACCTGGTGTTCAGCGCCGCCAAGTTCACGGCCGTCGCGGCCCGCTGGACCGGGCACGACCTGGACTGGCTGAACACCAACGTGGCGCCGTCCGCCGCCTGCGTCGCCGCCACCCTGGTCGCGACGGGCTTCATCGTCCCGCATGCCGGCCAGTACCTACAGGACCGCTGGCTGTTCCGCCGCCAGCACCGGAGTCTGCGGCCCCTGGCCCGGCTGATGCGCCCGGTCATGGGCCGCCGCGAGCCGCTGGCCCTGCGTGCGACCCCGGAAATGCGCCTGATCCGCCGCGAGACCTACATCCGTGACGCACTCCTCCAGCTCTCGCGCCACCTCGACCAGGACCTGGGCCGACGGTCCTACGACGCGGCCCTGGCCCTGGGGCACCAGCCCGGCCGGGCCCAGGCCCTCGCCGCCGCCGTGACGATCCTGGACGCCCTCGACACCGAGCGGCGCTCCGCGGACACCGACGGCACGGGCGCCCCCGACACGTCGTATGTGCTCCAGCAGATCCAGGCCGTGTCCCAGGTCCTCGGCAGCCCCGACGACATCAAGGCGGTACGCACCCGCGCGTCCGTCCCGGCAGAGAGCATGTCCGTACATGACTGAACGCCTCTCCGTCCCCCCGGTCGCCGTGGTCCTTGGGGGATCCCACACCGGCATGCTCGCGGCGCGCGCGCTGGCCGGGCTCACCGACCGAGTCCTGGTCGTGGAGCGCGACGAGTTGCCCTCCGGGGCCGCGCCCCGCAGGGGCCTGCCGCAGGCACGGCACGCTCACATGCTGTGGTCGGGTGGTGTCCTGGCCATGGAGGAACTCCTGCCCGGCATCACCGACGCGCTCCAGGACGCCGGGGCACGCCGGGCACCGGTCACCACGGACGTGGTCGCCCTGTCCGCCCAGGGCTGGTTCCGGCGCTGGCCCGAATCCCACCATGTGATCCTGGCCGGACGGGACCTGCTGGACGCCGTCGTCCGCGCCCAGGTCCTCGCGGACGCCCGGATCGAGGTGCTCACGGGCACGGAGGTGCTGGGTCTGGACGGCTCCGCGGAGTCCGTCACCGGGGTTCGGGTGCGCGGCCGCGACGGCCGGGAACGGACCATCGAGGCCGGTCTGGTCGTCGACGCCACCGGCCGGGGCTCGGGAGCGCCCCGCTGGCTGACGGCCCTCGGCCTGCCCGCGCCGGAGCGCCGCGAGGTCGACTCCGGCCTGGCGTACGCCAGTCGGCTCTATCGCGCGCCCGAGCAGGCCCGCGACGGCTTCCCGGTCGTCAACGTGCAACCCGACGCGAGATCCGGCAGACCGGGCCGGGCGGGCTTTCTGCTGCCCATCGAGAACGGCCACTGGATCGTCACCCTGAACGGCACCCGCGGCGGCGAACCCACCCCCGCGAACGCCTCGGACGACGACTTCGTCCGCTTCGCCCGCGAAGAACTGCGCCACCCGCTGATCGGCGACCTGCTCGACCGGGCCGAGCCGCTGTCCGACGTGGCGTTCACCCGCACGACCGTCAACCGGCGGTTCTTCTACGAGCGGATGCCCGCCTGGCCGGAGAACTTCACGGTCCTCGGCGACGCGGTCGCCGCGTACAACCCGGTCTACGGCCACGGCCTGGCGGTCGGCGCCCAGAGCGCCCTGATCCTGCGGGAGTTGACACGCCGTCACGGCTGGAGGGCGCCCGGACTCGCCCGGCGGGTCCAGAAGGCGGTGGCCCGTCCGGTCGGCGCGGCCTGGGACCTGGCGATCGGGCAGGACGTGTTCTATCCGGGCGCCACGGCGAACGGGCCGACACTGCGGGAGCGCCTCCTGGCCGCGTACGTCTCCCGTCTCCTGTACACGGCCACGGGGAACGGGCGTATCGCCCGCCGGGTGACGGATGTGACGTCACTGGAGCGACGCGCGGAGGTGCTGGTCGCTCCCTCGGTTCTGCTGGCGGCGGCTGTGGGGCCGTTGCGGCCACCGTTGGCCTCGCCCCCCTTGACCGCGGACGAGTTGAAGCGGGCGGGACTCCAGTAGCCCCGCCCGGTGGTCATCCGGCGAAGGCAGGCTGCGCCAGGCCCTTCCCCGCCCCCGGCACCACCAGCAGCGAACCGGCCACCGGGTGGGGGGCGTTGAGTCCCACGCGTGCGGTGGTGATGTAGAGATCGGTCAGGTCGGTGCCCCCGAAGGCGCAGGCGGTGATCCGGGGCGTGGGCAGGGGGATCTCCCGGTCCAGGTCACCGGCGGGGGTGTAGCGGCGTACCGCGCTTCCGTCCCACAGGGCCACCCACACACAGCCGTCGGCGTCGACGGTGAGGCCGTCGGGGAACCCGGCGCCGTCCTCGATCCGCACGAGGGTACGGCGGTTGGTGAGGGAGCCGCTCTCGTGGTCGAAGACATCGACCCGGCGCGTGGGCGAGTCGATGTAGTACATGCGGCGCCCGTCCGGGCTCCAGCCCGTGCCGTTGCTCACCGTCACATCATCGAGGACGGTCGTCACGGACCCGTCCGCGCCGATCCGGGACAGCGTGCCGCCGCCCGGGGCCTCGTCGTAGCGCATGGTCCCGGCCCACAGGGACCCGTCGGGCGCCACGGCGGCGTCATTGCCCCGGCGGCCCGGGACGACCTCGCGGTACAGCCAGCGGAAGGAGCCGTCGGGGTCGAGGACACCGACGCCGTCCCGCAGATTGAGCACGAGCCCACCACCGGCCCGCGGCTTCACGGCGCCGACGTGCTGATCGGTCGTACGGACCGTGCGACGGCCGGAGGAAGGGTCGTACGAGTGGACCCGGCCCCCGAGGATGTCGATCCACAGGAGCCGACCGCCGGCCGGATCCCAGGTGGGCCCCTCCCCCAGCGTCGCCTCCGCCCGTACCGCCACCTCGTACGTCATGCGGCGCTCCGGTGGCCGAGGCGCTCGGAGAGTTCGACGGCGCCCTTGGCGGCGAGCTGCTCCAGCTCGACGCGGCGCTCCTCGCTCCAGCGGATCATCGGTACGGAGATGGAGAGCGCGGCGACGACCCGGCCCGTGCGGTCGTGCACCGGGGCGGCCACACAGGAGACGTCCGGGTTGGACTCACGGCTCTCCACGGCGATCCCGCGCTGCCGGATCTCGGCAAGGGCCTCGCGCAGCACGGCCGGGTCGGTGATGCTGTTGGGGGTCATCGCGACCAGTTCGGCGTCGTCCGGGATGCGCGAGGTCAGCTCGGGCTCCGGCAGGGACGCGAGCAGCATCTTTCCGACGGAGGTGCAGTGGGCGGGCAGCCGGCGACCGGCCGCGGAGACCATGCGCACGGCGTGCGTGGAGTCGACCTTGGCGATGTAGATGACATCGGTGCCTTCGAGGATCGCCACGTGTACGGTCTCGTCGCAGGTCTCGGCGACCGAGCGGGCCACCTGCTGGCCCTCGGCGGCGAGGTCGAGCTGCTCGGCGTACCGGCTGCCGAGCTGGTACGGCCGTACGCCCAGCCGGTAGCGGCCCGGCTGCCCGGGCACCGGGACGATGTAGGACCGGGCGGCGAGCGTCGTGACGAGTTCGTGGACGGTGGTGCGCGGGAGCTGTAGCTTGCGCACGATGTCGGGGGCGGAGAGAGTGCCGTCCCCGTCGAGGAAGAGCTCGAGGATGTCGAGAGCCCGGGTCACGGCAGGTACGAGGCGTCCCACGTCCGGCCCCCTCCCTTTGATCTGAACAAGGCTGTGTTCGAAATTTCAACAGCCGATCGGAATGACGAACATAGGCTACTCAAGGTGAGTTCGCCTGGGCAATGGGCCTGCGGCGACCCCGCGTTCCGCCGCCGCGCGCTCACGGCTTCCCGAGGTACTCGAACGCCGAGGTCAGCAGGTCGCGCGCCATGGCGGACGTGCGTTCCGCCTCCGGCAGAACGGCGTACGCGAACAGCGCGGAGCGCATCGCCCCGACGGCGGCCCTGGCCAGCACGGCCGCGCGCAGCGGCGTGGCCGCGTCGGGATCGTGCTCGGCGAGCCGCTCCCGCAGGGCCTCGGTGAGACCGTCCTCGAACTGGCTCAGCACCGGCAGGAACTGGCGCACCGGCCGGCCGGGAAAGCGCTGCGGCGGCCCGCTGAGCAGCAGACTGGGGGCGCCGTCGGTGATGAGTTCGAGACAGGCGCCGAGGACGGCGGTGTAGGGGTCCTCGTCGGCCGGGCGGGCCAGAACCCGGTCCCGCATGACCGGAATGAGCTCCAGGACCTCGTCGAGGACCAGGTCCTCCTTGGAGGGGAAGTAGCGGAAGAAGGTCCGCTCGGTGACTCCGGCGGCCGCCGCGATGTCCCGCACCGTGGTCTGCGCATAGCCCCGCTCCTCGAACATGCGGTGCGCGGCCTCCTGGAGGGCCTTGCGGGTCGCCGCCTTGTGCGCCTCGCGTCGCCCGTGCGGCTCCGCGGATGAGGTGTCGAGGGTTGCCATGTGCGGAGTATCGCAGGCGCAAAACCGACGGTACAGAATCTGTCAGTCATGACAGTTTCTGTATGCTGTCAGTCATGACACTTTTTCGGAGGGGGCGTGCGCTCCGCGGGCGGACCTCCCGCAGGGCCCGTCTGATCACTCTGGGCGTGGTCGGCGCCGTGCTGGTCACCGGGGGTGCCGTCGAGCTGGTGGCCCGCAATCGGGCGGCCGACCGACTCGCGGACCGCATGGAGGAGCGCCTGCACACCGGCCTTGACGTGGGCTTCGGACCGACACCGGTGATGCTCCAACTGGCCCGTGGGACCTTCCCGAAGGTGGAGGTCGACGGCGAGGGCGCGACGTTCCGCCGGTTCTCCGGGGTGGACCTGCACGCCGAACTCGCCGATGTGGTCCGCACCGGCGACGGCCTCTCGGTGGCCGACACCCAGGTGAGCGCCGAACTGACGGACGCCGCGCTGGCCGATGCCGTCGTCACGATGACCGGGGGCGCGCTGAACATCTCGGCGGTCACGACCGATCAGGAAACGGGCGAAATGGTCGTGCAGGCCGGTCCCGCCGGAAGGATCTCCATCGGTTTCCGGCCGGTCCTTGAGGAAGAGGGCATCCGGTTCGAGCGCTCCGCCGTGCGCATCGGCGAGCGCGTCGTCCCCGACGCCCTGGCCGACCAGCTGCTCGGGGACGCCCCGCAGGAGGTCGACCTGTCCGGGCTGCCCCTCGACCTGGAACCGGAACAACTCGACGTCACCGCCAACGGGCTGCGCCTGGAACTGGCGGGCGGCAGAACGACCGTGAAGGCCTGAGCAGAGCGACCGCGAAGGCCTGAACCGCACCGCATTTGCAACTACCGCACGACAAGGAGCATCCCCGTGGCGACTTGGCTCTATCGGCTCGGTCTCGGCGCCTACCGCCGTCGGCGGCTCGTCCTGGCGGCCTGGCTCGCCGTACTGACCGGCGCCGTCTGCGCGCTGCTCCTGGTGGGCGGCAAGCTCGACAACGAGTTCACGATTCCCGGCTCCGAATCCCAGCGTGCCCAGGACACGATGGCCGAGGACTTCCCGGCCGCCGCGGGCACCAGCGCCCAGATCGCGTTCACCGCGCCCGAGGGCGCCAAGGTCACCGATCCCCAGGTCGCGCAGGGCATCCAGCAGACCCTGGCCGCCGCGCAGGACGCCCCACAGGTCGCCGCGGTGATCCCGCCCGACAAGGCCGGCACCGTGACACCCGACGGGCGCACCGCACTCGCCCAGGTCAACTACGACGTCAGCCGCTCCGACCTGGACGACGGCACGCTCGACTCGCTGGAGGAGACCACCAAGGCCGCCGAGAAGGCGGGACTCGAGGTCTCCGTCGGCGGTCAGGCGTACGGCAACGGCGTGCTCACCCCGAGCGTCCTCGAACTGCTCGGTGTCGTGGTCGCGTTGGCGGTGCTCGCCCTCACCTTCGGCTCGCTGCTCGCCGCCGGGATGCCACTGCTGACCGCCTTCGTCGGCATCGGCACCGGGCTGACCGGGCTGCTGGCGCTGTCCTCGGGGGTGACGGTGTCGTCGACCGCGCTGAGCCTCGCGCTCATGCTCGGGCTCGCCGTCGGCATCGACTACGCGCTGTTCGTGCTGTCCCGGCACCGGACGCAACTCGCCCAGGGGACGGAGCCGCACGAGTCCGCGGGACGCGCGGTCGGTACGGCGGGCAGCGCGGTGGTCTTCGCCGGCGCGACGGTCGTCATCGCGCTGGTGGGCCTGGTCGTGGTGCGGATCCCGTTCCTGACGGTCATGGGTCTGAGCGCGGCGGCGACCGTGCTGATCGCCGTGCTGGTGGCGGTGACGCTGCTGCCGGCGCTGTTCGGCTTCGCGGGGGCACGGCTCGCGCCGCGTCCGGGGTCACGGGCGGCGCGGCGGGCGGCAGGCAGCAGTTCTCCGGGCGACGACGTTTCCGCGAAGGACACGGAGGACGCGGAGGACACAGCGGGGGACGCAGCGGGGGACACAGAGGAAGCCGCCGCAAGTCCGGCAGCCAAGGCACCCGTCATGGGCCGCCGCTGGGCCCGCCTCGTCACCCGGCGCCCCCTGCTCGTCGTCATCGGCGCCGTCGCCGCCCTGGTGACCCTCGCGCTGCCCGCCGCCGACCTGCGGCTCGCGCTGCCCGACAACGGCACGGCGGCGCACGGGACTTCGCAGCGCGAGACGTACGACACCGTCGAGAAGACCTTCGGTCCCGGCTTCAACGGGCCGCTGCTCGTACTGGCCGAGGCCGACACCCCTGGGGAGACCGGACAGCGGCAGGCCGCCGCGGTCGCCGGGCGACTTCAGAAGCTGCCGGGCGTGGCGAAGATCAGTCAGCCGCAGTACGCGCCCGAGTCCGGGCGGGCGGTGATCCAGGTCGTGCCCGAGGGCGGGCCGCAGGACGAGTCCACACAGGACCTCGTGGACCTCATCCGCGACGACGCCTCCGCCATCGAGCGGGAGACCGGCGCCGCCGTGTCCGTCACCGGAACCACGGCGATCGGGATCGACGTCTCCGACCGGCTGAGCGCGTCCTTGCTGCCGTTCGCGGGCGTGGTCGTCGGGCTCTGCCTCATCCTCCTGCTGCTGGTGTTCCGTTCGCTGGTCGTGCCCGTCAAGGCGACCATCGGGTTCCTGCTGTCGGTCGGGGCGTCCTTCGGCGCGGTCGTGGCCGTGTTCCAGTGGGGCTGGCTCGCCGACGCGCTGGACGTGGCCAGGACCGGACCCGTCGTCAGCTTCCTGCCGATCGTCCTGATGGCGGTGCTCTTCGGCCTCGCCATGGACTACGAGGTCTTCCTGGTGTCCAGCATGCGCGAGGAGTGGGTGCGCACCGGCCGGGCCAGGGACGCGGTGGTCGACGGCGCCGGACAGGCCTCGCGGGTGGTGACGGCGGCGGCGCTCATCATGTTCTTCGTCTTCGCCAGCTTCGTGACGACGGAGGACGCCATCGTCAAACCGATCGCGTTCTCCCTGGCGTTCGGCGTGCTGGTGGACGCCTTCGTCGTACGGATGACCCTGGTGCCGGCGGTCCTGGCGATGGTGGGACGCGGTGCCTGGTGGCTGCCACGCGGCCTGGACCGGCTGCTGCCCGACCTGGACATCGAGGGCGCCCGGCTGCACGAGCCGGCCCGCGACGCACCATCGCGGCCATTGACCGAAATCAATGCAGGCTCTGGCTGAATTAGCGAGCACCGAATAACACCACGTCGGTTTGCCTCCCGGTTATACCGGGAGGCGAGCCGACGTTTTCTCGTTCACACCATGTTACCGGCGGGGAAATTTACACTGGAACATTTGATTCCGCTGGAACTCCTGTGTTTGACTGAGATCACCGGATAGACATCCGGATCGAACGGGGGAGAGCCAGACCACTCTTCTTTCCATCTTCCGTGCGCCCATTTTGGCGCACGTTCACTTGACCGTCCTGACCTGCGCAAAGGTGCCCGGGTCGGATGTCATCGGCACGCACGATTCCCTCTCCCGCCGTAGGCCAACGCGGCTGATTTCAGCTGCCCAAAAGCCAAGGGAACACGCATGCATCTCGAAGAGAAAATCGCACCTGTCCGCCATGGGATGCGCGCTGCCGCGCGCCCCGTCATCACCGGTTCCTCACATTCGTTTCCGGACACCAGGACCAGCCAGGACGACCTCTGGAAGGAATTCTTCCTGGAGCATTACGACGGTTTCCCGCTGGCCCGCCGGATATTCGAGAATTCCGGAATCAGCTCCCGCTCCACGGCCGTGGACCCGCGCGCCGAGCGGGCGGTGTCCGGCTGGAGCACCGGGCAGCGCATGGAGCGCTACATCGAGGAGGCCGTGCCGCTGGGCAAGCGCACCGTCTCCGCGGCCCTTCAGTCCGCGGGCCTCGACCCGTCGGACGTGGGCATGCTGGCCGTCGCCTCCTGTACCGGCTACACCACGCCCGGTCTCGATTTACGGCTCGCGGACGAGCTGGGCATGAGCAGCAAGGTCCAGCGGCTGTTCATCGGCCACATGGGCTGCTACGCCGCCGTCCCCTCGCTCGGCGCCGTCTCCGACTACGTCGCCTCGCGCGGCCGTCCCGCGGTGCTGCTCTGCCTGGAGCTGACCTCGCTGCACGTCCAGCCGCCCACCCAGGACATCGAGCAGATCGTGGCGCACGCGCTGTTCGCCGACGCCGCCGCGGCCGTCGTCCTGGAGCCCGACGCCGGCTCCGGCTACGAGGTCATCGACGTCGTCGCGGTCACCGACCACAGCACCGCCGACCTGATGAGCTGGCAGATCACCGACCTCGGCTTCAAGATGGGCCTCTCGCCGAGGGTGCCCGACGTCCTCGCGCAGCACGTCGGCGAGGTGGTCCGCGATCAGCTGCTCGCCCCGCACGGGCTCACGCCCGAGGAGGTCACCGGCTGGGCCGTGCACCCGGGCGGCAAGCGCATCCTGGAGGTCGTCGGCGAACGGCTCGAACTGCCCGCCGGCGCGCTCGACGCCTCCTACGGCGTCCTCGACGAGTGCGGCAACTGCTCCTCGCCCACCGTCCTGATGGTCCTGGAGCGCCTGCCCCGCACCGAAGGACCGGTGGTCGCCATGGCCTTCGGCCCCGGCCTCACCCTCTACGCGGCCCTGCTGCGCCGGTCCTGACACCGGCCGGGGCACCGACGGACCGCACTCCGTCGGCGCCCGGAGCACCTTCCCGCACGACCCACGGACACCACCCCAAGGACGCACGGAAGGAACAGCTGCGCCATGCCCACCCCGACCTCACCGGGCCAGGTCTTCGTCACCGGCACCGGACGCTGTGGCTCGACCCTGGTCTCCGAGTTACTGCGCGAGCACCCTCAGGCCCTCAGCCTGTCGGAGCTCTTCAACCACCTCACCGACATGTACCGGATCACCGCCCGGGTCTTCCCCGAAGGCCCCCTCACGGCGGCGGAGTTCTGGTCCGTCCTGTCCTCCCGCAACGCCGTCAACCGACTGCTGGGCGCCAACGGACTCGCCCCCAGGGAAGTCCTCTACCGCCCCTCGGCGACCACCCGGTTCCAGGCCGACACCGGTGTCCCGGCCGTCCTGATGACCACGCTCCCCCACCTCTCCGACACCCCGGACGAGCTGTACGACGAACTCCGGGCGGCCGTCGCCGAGTTCCCGGACGCCCGGGCCGGCGAGCACTACCGGCGCATGTTCGCCTGGCTGTGCACCCGCTTCGGCAAGACCCTGTGGGCCGAGCGCAGCGGCGGCTCGCTGATCCTCGCCGGACAGTTCCGCGAGCACTTCCCCGACGCCCGCTATCTGCACATCGTGCGCGACGGCCGGGACACCGCGCTGTCGATGAGCCGGCACACCGGCTTCCGGATGGCGGCGGTGGTGATGGCCCTGCATCTCACCCTCGGCCACGACCCGTACGCCGACACTCCCGCGCAGGACGCCGAACGGGACCTGGGCTTCGTACCGGACGAGCTGCTGCCGTTCCTGCCGGACCGTTTCGACGCGGACGCCGTGCGCGACTACCGGCTGCCGGTCTCGCTGTTCGGCACGTACTGGGCCGACGAGATGCAGCGCGGCATGGAGGCGATGTCCGTGCTGCCGCAGGAGAACGTGCTGCACGTGTGGTACGAGGACCTGCTCACCGCACCCGAGGAGTCCCTGCACCGCATCGGCGAGTTCCTCGGCCCGGACTTCGTGGACACCGACTGGGAGCGCCGCAGCGCGGCCAAAGTGGGCGCGCCCTCGTCGTCCTGGCGGGACCTGCCCGACGCCGAGCGCGAGGAGCTGGACCAGGCGTGCGCCGCCGGGTTCTCCGTACTCGCCGCGCACGGCGTCGTCCCCATGGCCGGCACGACGGCAAGGAGCAGCGCATGAGGACCCCGCCGACCCCGGGCGCCACGGTGTGGCTGACCGGGCTGCCCAGCTCCGGCAAGACGACGCTCGCACAAGCACTGGCAAGCCGCCTCACCCGGGAGGGACACCGGGTCGAGGTCCTCGACGGCGACGAGATACGCACCTTCCTCAGCGCCGGCCTCGGCTTCACCCGCGAGGACCGGGACACCAACGTGCAGCGCATCGGCCTGGTCGCCGAGGTGCTGGCCCGCAACGGCATCCTGGTGCTGGTCCCGGTCATCGCGCCGTACGCCGACAGCCGCGAGGCGGTCCGCAAGCGGCACGAGGCGAGCGCCACCCCGTATCTGGAGGTGCATGTCGCAACTCCCCTCCAGGTGTGCGCCGTACGCGATGTGAAGGGCCTGTACGCGCAGGCCCGGGCCGGACGGCTGTCCGGACTCACCGGGATCGACGACCCCTATGAGCCGCCCCAGACACCGGACGCGAAGGTGGAGACCCAACTCCAGTCCGTGGACGAGTCGGTGACCGCCGTCCATGCGCTCATGACGCAACGGGGGCTGCTATGACGACGGTTGCCGCCCGGCTCGGGCACACCGACGTACTGGAGGCGGAGGCTGCCTACATCTTCCGGGAGGTGGCCGGGGAGTTCGAGAAGCCGGTGCTGTTGTTCTCCGGCGGCAAGGACTCCGTGGTGATGCTGCATCTGGCGCTGAAGGCGTTCGCGCCGGCGCCGCTGCCGTTCGCGCTGCTGCACGTGGACACCGGGCACAACTTCCCGGAGGTGCTCGCCTACCGGGACCGGGTGGTGGCCGCACATGGACTCACCCTCCATGTGGCGTCCGTACAGGACTACATCGACCGGGGTGTGCTGCGCGAACGTCCCGACGGCACCCGCAATCCGCTCCAGACGCTGCCGCTGCTGGAGGCGATCAGCGGCGGCGGGTTCGACGCGGTGTTCGGCGGCGGACGGCGCGACGAGGAGAAGGCGCGGGCCAAGGAGCGGGTCTTCTCCCTGCGCGACGAGTTCGGCACGTGGGACCCGCGCCGCCAGCGGCCGGAGCTGTGGCAGCTGTACAACGGCCGTCATCTGCCCGGCGAGCATGTGCGCATCTTCCCGCTGTCCAACTGGACCGAGCTGGACGTGTGGCAGTACATCGCCCGCGAGGGCATCGAGCTGCCGTCCATCTACTTCGCGCACGAGCGTGAGGTGTTCCTGCGGTCCGGGATGTGGCTGGCGCCGGGCGACTGGGGCGGCCCGCGCGGCGGCGAACCGGTGGAGAAGCGCCGGGTGCGCTACCGCACCGTCGGCGACATGTCCTGCACCGGCGCCGTCCTGTCCGAGGCCTCCGGGGTCGACGAGGTGATCGTCGAGATCACCGCCTCCCGGCTCACCGAGCGCGGCGCCACCCGCGCCGACGACCGGCTGTCGGAGGCCGCGATGGAGGACCGCAAACGCGAGGGGTACTTCTGACGTGACCGCCGATCTGACGGCCCTCGGCCAGCCCCCGCACTCCACTGCCCATTCCACCGCCGCGCTGATGGTGCGCGGCATCTTCCAGGAAGCCAGGTCCCGGCTGACCGCCGGGTCCGGCGCGCAGAAAGGACGCGTGACCCCCATGGCCACCGACCGGCCCTCGGAGCCGACCGCGGCCGAGGCGGACCTGCTCCGCTGGGCCACCGCCGGCTCGGTGGACGACGGCAAGTCCACCCTCGTAGGGCGGCTGCTGCACGATTCGAAGTCCGTCCTCGCCGACCAGCTGGAGGCCGTCGCCCGCGCCTCCTCCGGCGAGGGCCCCGACCTGGCCCTGCTCACCGACGGGCTGCGCGCCGAGCGCGAGCAGGGCATCACCATCGACGTCGCCTACCGCTACTTCGCCACACCCCGGCGCCGGTTCATCCTCGCCGACACCCCGGGACACGTGCAGTACACCCGCAACATGGTCACCGGCGCCTCCACGGCCACGCTGACCGTGATCCTCGTCGACGCCCGCAAGGGCGTGGTCGAGCAGACCCGGCGGCACGCGGCCGTCGCAGCGCTGCTGCGGGTGCCGCACGTGGTCCTCGCCGTCAACAAGATGGACCTCGTCGGCTACGAGGAATCCGTGTTCCGGGGCATCGTCGAGGAGTTCGACCGGATCGTCACGGAACTCGGCATTCCCGAGGTCACCGCGATCCCGATCTCCGCGCTCGCCGGTGACAACGTCGTCGAGAAGTCCACGCGCATGGACTGGTACGACGGCCCGACCGTCCTCGCGCACCTGGAGACCGTCCCCGTGGCGGACGAGGTGACCGACGGACCCGCCCGGTTCCCGGTCCAGTACGTCATCCGCTCCGGCGACGTCCGCCTCTACGCCGGTCAGCTCGCCTCCGGCGCGCTGCGGGTCGGCGACCGGGTCACCGTGCTGCCGTCCGGGCGCACCACCACCGTCACCGGCATCGACGTACTGGGCGAACCGGCCGAGCTGGTCCGCTCACCGCAGTCCGGCGCACTGCGGCTCGCCGACGACATCGACGTCTCCCGGGGCGACCTGATCGTCCCGGCGGCGGCGCTGCCCGCGGTGTCCCGGGACGTCGAGGCGGCCGTGTGCCATCTGCACGAACGGCCGCTCAAGCCCGGCGACCACGTGCTGCTGAAGCACACCACGCGCACGGTGCGCGCGGTGGTCCGCCGGATCAACGGGCCGGGCAGGCTCGACCTGAACGAGATCGGCCAGGTCGCCCTGCGCACCTCCGAACGGCTCGCGTTCGACCGGTACGAGGACAGCCGACGCACCGGCTCCTTCGTCCTGATCGACCCGGCCGACGGCTCCACGCTGACCGCGGGCATGGTCGGCGCGACCGCTCCGGGACCCCCCGATGCGGCTGCCTGAGCATCGCCCGGCACTCCACCGCTCCCGGCGTCCGCTCCGCGCGGCCCTGGCGCTGCTCCTGCTGCTGTTCCTGGCGGCGGGCTGCGGCTACGGGTCCCGGGCGCCGGTGGCGGCGGCACCGGCCGTGGGCACCGGACCACCGCTGTCGGCGGACGAGGTCTCCGTCGGCTACTTCGCCAACGTCACCCATGCCACCGCGCTCGCCGGGGTCCAGAAGGGCTGGTTCACCCGCGAGCTGGGCGGCACCCGGCTGCGCACACAGGTCTTCAACGGCGGCCCGTCGGCGCTGGAGGCGCTCAACGCGGGCGCCGTGGACATCGCGTGGATGGGACCGTCGCCCGCGGTCAACGGCTATCTGCGCTCCGAGGGGCGCGGTCTGCGGATCGTCTCGGGCGCCGCCTCGGGTGGGGTCGCGCTGGTCGTCGACGCCGACGCGAAGGTGCGCGGCACCGACGTGCGGGGCCTCAGGATCGCGACGCCGGAGGCGGGCAACACCCAGGACGTCGCGCTGCTGCACTGGATCCGCGAGCAGGGCTGGGAGGTGGACCCGCGCACCGGGCGCGGTGACGTCACCGTGGTACGGCAGTCGTCCAAGGAGATCCCGACCAGTTTCCGGCGGGGCACGATCGACGGGGCATGGGTGCCGGAGCCGGTGGCGGCCCAACTCGTCGCCGCCGGCGGACGGGTGCTCCTCGACGAGGCGGACCTGTGGGACGACGGCGCGTTCGTCACCGCCCTGGTGGTGGTGTCGCCGACCTTCCTGGCCGAGCATCCCGACGTCGTCGAGGCCGTGCTGCGCGGTTCGGTACGCACCAACGCCTGGCTGAAGAGCCGTCCCGACGACGGGAAGGCGGCCGTCAACGACGCCATCGAGAACGTGACCGGACGGCCACTGGAGCGCGGCGTCCTCGACGCGGCCTGGCGGCATGTGACCCTCACCGACGATCCCCTCGCCGCGACGCTCGCCGAGGAGGCCGAGCGGGCCGACGGGCTCGGGCTGCTCGACGGCAACCGTGCGGCCCTGGACGGAATCTTCGATCTGCGCCCCCTCAACCGGGTCCTCGCCGAACGGGGCGAACCGGCCGTGGACGACGCCGAACTCGGCGTCAGGGCCACTCCGACCACCTGAACCCGAAGGATTTGATCCCATGTCAGAAACGGCGCTGCGGGCCCTATCGTCGGCCCGCCCGATCGCCCTGGCCGAGGCGGAGGAGCCGGCCGTACGGCTCACCCATGTCTCCAAGTGGTTCGACACCGCGGGGCGGCGCCAGACGGTCCTGGACGACATCGATCTGACCGTAGGCCGCGGGGAGTTCGTCTGTGTGTTAGGCGCCTCGGGCTGCGGCAAGTCGACGCTCCTCAACCTGGTAGCGGGACTTGACCGGCCCTCCGCGGGCGCCATCGAGGTCACCGGCGGCCGACGGCCCGCGCTGATGTTCCAGGAGCACGCCCTGTTCCCCTGGCTCACCGCGGGCCGCAACGTCGAACTCGCCCTGCGGCTGCGCGGAGTGCCCCGGAGCGAGCGGCCCGAGGAGGCCCGCCGGCTCCTCGAACTGGTCCGGCTGAAGGACGCCTACGGCAAGCGTGTCCACGAGCTGTCCGGCGGTATGCGCCAGCGCGTCGCCCTGGCCCGCGCGCTCGCCCAGGAGAGCGATGTGCTGCTGATGGACGAGCCGTTCGCCGCGCTCGACGCCATCACCCGGGATGTGCTCCACGAGGAGCTCACCCGGATCTGGACCGAGAACAACCTCACCGTCCTGTTCGTCACTCACAACGTCCGCGAGGCGGTGCGGCTCGGGCAGCGGATCGTGCTGCTGTCCTCCCGCCCCGGCCGCGTCGCCCGCGAGTGGACCGACTCCGACCTCCCGGAGGCCGCGCTGACGGCCCGGGTCACCGACGCTCTGCGGGAGGAGATCCGCCGCCATGGGCGCCGGTGAGACGGTGGCGACCAGGAAGAACGCACCGGAGGCCCAGGAGACCGCGGCCGTCGAGGCCGGTCTCGACGCGCTGGACAGCGCTCCCGTCGGCTCCGCCCGGACACCGTTGCGGCAGATCCTGCGGGAGCGGGTGCTGCCGCCGGTGGCCGCCGCCGCGCTCGTCCTGCTGGCCTGGCAGCTCGCCTACGAGGCCGAGGTCAAGCCGCACTATCTGCTGCCCTCGCCGACGGACGTGTGGCGGGCCCTGTCGGACCAGTGGTACGAGGGCACGCTGTTCTCCACGGTGTGGACGAGCATGCAGCGCGGCGCCCTCGGCTTCGCGGCGGCCGTCGTCATCGGCACGGCGCTGGGACTGCTGCTCGGCGCGGTGCGGTCGCTGCGGGTCGGGATCGGTCCCGTGCTGTCGGGGCTCCAGTCGTTGCCATCGGTGGCGTGGGTACCGGCGGCGGTCGTGTGGTTCGGGCTCACCGACGCCACCATCTACGCGGTCGTCCTGCTGGGCGCCGTACCGTCCATCGCGAACGGGCTGCTGGCGGGCGTGGACCAGGTGCCGCCGCTGTACCTGCGGGCCGGCCGGGTACTCGGCGCCACCGGCCCCGCCCGGGTCCGCCACATCCTGCTGCCCGCGGCGCTGCCCGGCTATCTGGCGGGGCTGAAGCAGGGGTGGGCATTCTCCTGGCGGTCCTTGATGGCGGCCGAACTCATCGCCAGCTCCCCGGAGTTGGGACTGGGCTTGGGGCAACTGCTGGAGAACGCCCGCACGTACCAGGACATGGCCCTGGTCTTGGCCACCATCGCGGAGATCCTGGTGGTCGGGATCACGGTGGACCTGATGCTGTTCGCGCCGTTGGAGAGGCGGGTGCTGCAGTCGAGGGGGCTGGCGGGGGCGCGGTCGTGACGAGGGGGGCGCAGGCTGCTGTACTGACCCAGTGAGTGTGAGCGCCGGTTCGGAATCATCGTGGCTGCTCCGGCTGGCACCGTCGTCCGCCGTGCCGCCGCAACCGGCGTGTCCCCCGGAGACGCTGGCCATCGCCGAAGTGCCGCTGGGTCCGGGACCGGTCGGCTGGGCCGTCGAGGTGGCGCGGGACATGGCGGCGCACATCGTGCGGCAGGTGCCCGAGCACGGCACCCCCGGCGCGTACCCCCCGTTCCAGCGGGCGGTGGAGGCCACCGTCCTGACGGCCCTGCGGGGCCTCGCCACCGAACCGGAGCCGAACGCCTCCCTGGTGGCGCCGCACGCGGTGGCCGGAATCGCCGAACTGGCCCGCCGCAACGTCCCGTTGGACCGGGTACTGCGCGGCGTGCGGCTAGGCCATGCCTATCTGCACGCACGACTCATGGAGGCACTCGACAAGGAACCCGAGGACATCCGCGCCCAGGAGGTCCACCGGATCAGCGAGTTGCTCTTCGTCTACGCCGACGTCCAGTCCAGCCGCCTGGCCGAGGAGTACGTCGCCGAACGGGACCGCTGGCGACGCAGCACCGAGGCCGCCCGCCGTCGAACGGTGGACGACCTGCTGTCCGGACGGTCGATCGGCGGGCCGGTCGCCGCGCGCACCCTCGGCTACGAACTGGCCCGCCACCACGCGGCGTTCATCGTCACCTCCCACTCCCAGGACACCTCCCCCGACGAACTGCGCCAACTGGCCGCCGAATTGTGCCGAGCGGCAGGCGGCGAGAGCCTGCTGGCCGTACCGGACGGCACCACCGAACTGTGGGCATGGGCCTGCTGGCCGGCCGAGCCGCCCCGCGACGCGCTGGCCGCCCTGCCCGCGCTGGTCCCCGAGCGCAGACCTCTACGGGTGGCGCTCGGACCGGTCGGCTACGGCGTGGAGGGCTTCCGGCGCAGCCACCGCGGCGCCCGCGAGGCCGAACGCGTGTCCCGCCTCGGCCGTACGGGCTGGCTGTGCGACTACACCGACGTCAGCACGGCGGCCCTGCTCACGGCCGACGCGGAACATGCGCGGTGGTTCGCGGCACGGGTGCTGGGGGCGTTGGGGGCCGACGATCCACGGATGCGGGAGCTGCGGGAGACGCTGCGGGTGTACCTCGCCGAGGGCCGGAGTCCGCAGGGGGCGGCCGAACTGCTGTTCGTGGCGCGCAACACGGTGACGTATCGGGTGCGGCGGGCCCTGGAGTTGCTGGGGCGGCCGCTGGAGCAGGATGCGCTGGAGCTGCGGATGGCGCTGGAGATCGCGCGGTTGTTGGGGCCGGGGTAGGGAATCGGAAGCGCGGCCTGGGATCACGGGGCATGGGCCCGACATCCCAAACAGCGGTCGGAGTTTGGGCTGTCGGCCCAAAGCCCGAAAAGCGTCGTCGCCGTTCACTGCAACGGAAGACCAACAGCACCTGACACGCGCCCCCATCGCGTACGCACCCGCAGCCGTACCCCCTCACTCCCCGGGATCCGCCATGCCCTCATCCCCTGCCACTCCTGCCTCCCCTGCCCGCCGTACTTTGCTGCGCACCGCCGCTGCCGCCTCCGCCCTGCCCCTGCTCCCCACCCCCGCACACGCCGCGCCCCAGCCGGCGAGCCGTGGCACCGAGCTGATCCTGCTCGGCACCAGCGGCGGCCCCGTCCCCATGCACGGTCGGGCAGGAATCGCGTCGGCGCTGGTAGTCGACGGCCGCGCATACCTCATCGACTGCGGCCCCGGCACATTCGGCCGATACGCACAGGCCTGGCTGACGGCCGAACAACTCACGGCGATCTTCGTCACGCACCTGCACTCCGACCATCTGTCGGACCTGTACGCCCTGTTGTGGCTGAGGTTCGGCGGATTCCAGCCACTGGAGAACCCGGTACACATCTACGGCCCGGGTTCCGCAGGGAATCTCCCCGCAGTCTGGCCGAAGGGCCGCACGGTGCGCACCGTCGCTCCATCGGAGCCCGCACCCGGAACGGAGGACCTGATCGCCGGGCACATCGCCGCCACCGCGTACGACATCAACGTACGCATGCGCAGCGAGGGCTGGCCCGACATCCGCACGCTCATCCGCCCGCACGACGTTCGCTTCCCGATGCCGAAGGGCGCGGGCCCGCGGAAGCTGATGGCGCCACCGATGGAACCGTTCGAGGTGATGCAGGACGACCGTGTTCGCGTAACCGCGGTACTCGTCGAACACCCGCCGGTGTTCCCCTCCTTCGCCTTCCGCTTCGACACCGCCGACGGCTCAGTGGTGTTCAGCGGCGACACCGCGCCGTGCGGAAACGTGGCGCGGCTGGCGCGCGGCGCGGACGTGCTGGTGCACGAGGTGATGGACCTGGACACGCTGGCCCTGGGCGGACTGCGGCCGGCGCAGCTACGCCACATGGAGATCAGCCACACGGACGCGACCCGCGTGGGCCCACTCGCCGAACGCGCCGGCGTGGGCACGCTAGTGCTGTCGCATCTGGTCCCCGGCGCCACGAACATCGTCTCCGACCAGACCTGGCACACCAAGGCGAGCAAGGGCTACTCGGGCCGCGTGATCGTCGGCAACGACCTCGCGCGGCTGCCGGTGGGATCCCCGCGGACCTGACTGGTGCGGCACAACTCGTCCTGAAACTCGGTGGTTTGCGGTGCGTCGGGGTGGGGGGCGGCGGATACTGGCGCCCTGCGTAGGACCGCTCGGGGTACTTCGGGGGTACGAGGGTGTTCAAGGGGCGTCTGGCCGGTATCGGCGTCGGGGAGTACGCGTCGGATGCGCATCGGCGGCTGGATCATGCGGTGGGGGATGTGGAGGCGTTGTCCCAGCTGCTGGGTGCGTACTTCGACGGGGAGCCTTTGCGGAATCCGACGGAGGGCGAGGCACGCGACTACCTCCGCTCCCTGCGCGGCACGCTGCCCGCCGACAGCGCGCTGGTGGTGGCGTGGAGCGGCCACGGAAGCCTGCCGGCGGCGGGCGGATTGCGGTTGTTGGGCTCGGACAGCGGCCCGTACGCGAGCGACGGCGTCCCCCTCGTCGATGTCGTACTCCCCTGCGCGGAGTCCGGCGCCAACCAGCTCCTCTTCGTCTTCGACACCTGTTTCTCCGGCGACGGGATCTCGGCGGACGACCTGGCGACGCTGATCATGCGGGAGACGCAGGCGGCGGGGCGGGTGTGGGTCGGCGTCGTCACGTCGTGCTTGCCGCCGGAGAAGGCGCGGGACGGGTTGTTCGGGCAGCGGTTACGAAAGATCCTTACCAAGGGCCCTGACTCGCAGGTACTGCGTTTGCGGTGGTCAGTTCACAACAAGTACGTGCGGGGCGACGACGTGTGCGACGCCGTACTGAAGGAGTGGGGCAGCGGCGCGCAGACGCCGGACTTCCGGTCCAGGGGGAGCGCCGGGTGGATGTTCCCCAACCCGCTGCACGATGCCGGGGCTCCCGAAGCGGTGGTCGAGCATCTGCTGCGGGCGGCGCGCAGTGGTGACCGCTTTGAGGAACAGTCCTGGTTCACGGGGCGCACGGCGGAAGTGAACCAGGTCGTGGAGTGGGTTCGGGAGGGGCAGCCCGGTCTGCACGTGGTGACGGGCGCGGCGGGCACGGGCAAGTCGGCGATTCTGGGGCGGGTGGTCAGCCTGTCCAACCCCGACGAGCGTCAAAGACTCCTGACGGACGGGCATGAGTGGAGCCATGTGCTGCCCAGCGAGCGGTCGGTGTCTGCGCATGTGCACGCGCGTGGCCTGACGGCGGATCTGGCCGCCGACCAACTCGCCGGGGATCTGGTCCGGATCGGCTTGCTGACCGCCCGGGAGGCTCGGCGGAACGCCAGTGAGCTGGTGGGCGAGGTGCAGCGGGCGGTCGAGGACGGGGCGCCGCCGCCGGTGCTGGTGGTGGACGGCCTGGATGAGGCTCGGGGCGAGGCGTTCAAGATCGCGGATGATCTGCTGACGCGGTTGGCGGCACATGCGGTGGTCGTGGTGTCTACGCGTGACATGCCGCGTGGGGAGGAAGGCCCTGGGCTGGTGGCGACGCTGGCGCCGAAGGGGGCGGGGATCGATCTCAACGATCCTGCGGTGGAGCGGCAGGGGCTGGACGATCTCCGGGAATACGTGCGGCTGCGGTTGAGTGGTGTCGATGAGCGGATGGATGTGGGGGCGGTTGCCGGGCATCTGTTCGGGGCTGGGGAAGGCTCGGCGGATGTCCAACACACCTTCCTGCTGGCCCGGTTGGTGGCGGACCAGTTGTCCGCGGCGTCAGTCGACACGTCGGTGGACGGGTGGGAGGCGAAGGTCAGCCACTCGGTGGAGGAGGCACTGGACGCGGATCTGGCGGCGGTGCCGGCCGAGCGGGTTGAGGTGGCTAAGTCGCTGCTGCGGGCGCTGACTTGGGCATTTGGGGCAGGGTTCCCGGAAGAGGAGTGGCTGGCCGTCGCGGCGGCCGAGGCGCCAGAGAGCGTGGAGGTTTCCCGGGGAGACATCAGCTGGGTGCTTGAGCAGTTGGGGCGGCATGTGGTGCAGGACGGAGAGAGGGGTGTTGCTGTTTATCGGATGGCGCATCAGAGTCTTGCGGATCATCTGCGGCCGGTGTTTCGGGCGTCGCCTGAGCAGATCTTCAATCCCCGGGCCCTGACGGTGGCTAAGGCGTTGCTTGGGTTGTATCGGAGGCTTCTAGCGGCGGGGGTTCCGGCTGAGGGGCCGGTCTATCTGTGGCTGTACGCATGGCGTCATGCTGCGGTGGCGGGGCCGGATGGTCTTGCGCTGTTACGGAGGCTGGCGGAGGCAGACGATGCGCTGATGCCTGACGTTGGCATGGCGGCGCCGCTCATCGCCAATCGCTTCCTGTACTGGGGGAAACCAGCCGAAGCCCTGGCTCCTGTCGAGGAGGCTGTCGGCCTATATCGCGTCCTGGCCGGAGACAGTCCCGACTATCTCTCCAGCCTTGCCAGCGTGCTCAACGACCTTGGTGTTATCTACAGCAGCCTCGGTCGGCACGCCGAGGCGCTGCCCCTCACCGAAGAGGCCGTCCGCATCCGACGCGACCTTACCGAAACCGACCGAATCCACCTGCGCGATCTTGCAGGCGTCCTCAACAATCTGGGCATCCGCTACGGCGAACTCGGCCGACAAGCCGACGCGCTGCCACCCAGCGAAGAGGCCACCAACATGTACCGTGCCCTCGCCGAAACCAACCCAGCACACCTACCCAACTTCGCAAACGCTCTCAACAACCTCGGCGTCCGCTACAGCGAACTCGGCCGCCCCGCCGACGCCCTCCCCCCCACCGAAGAAGCCATCCGCATCCGACGCACCCTCACCGAAGCCAACCCAGCACACCTACCCGAACTTGCTGGCTCCCTGAACAACCTCGGCGTCCGCTACAGCGAACTCGGCCGGCCCGCCGACGCCCTCCCCCCCACCGAAGAAGCCGTCCGCATCCGACGCACCCTCACCGAAGCCAACCCAGCACACCTACCCGAACTCGCAAACGCCCTCAACAGCCTCGGCGTCCGCTACAGCGAACTCGGCCGGCCCGCCGACGCCCTACCCCCCACCGAAGAAGCCACCGACATCTACCGCGCCCTGGCCGAAACCAGCCCAGCACACCTACCCGAACTCGCAAACGCCCTCAACAACCTCGGCGTCCGCTACAGCGAACTCGGCCGCCCCGCCGACGCACTACCCCCCACCGAAGAAGCCATCCGCATCCGACGCGCCCTGGCCGAAACCAACCCAGCACACCTACCCAGCCTCGCAGGTTCCCTGAACAACCTCGGCGTGCGCTACCGCGAACTCGGCCGCCCCGCCGACGCCCTACCCCCCACCGAAGAAGCCGTCCGCATCCGACGCACCCTCACCGAAACCAACCCAGCACACCTACCCAGCCTCGCAAACGCCCTCAACAACCTCGGCGTCCGCTACAGCGAACTCGACCGCCCCGCCGACGCCCTACCCCCCACCGAAGAAGCCGTCCGCATCCGACGCACCCTCGCCAAAACCAACCCAGCACACCTACCCAGCCTCGCAAACGCCCTCATCAATCTCGGCATCCGCTACAGCGAACTCGACCGCCCCGCCGACGCCCTACCCCCCACCGAAGAAGCCGTCCGCATCCGACGCACCCTCACCGAAACCAACCCAGCACACCTACCCGAACTCGCCGGCTCCCTCAACAACCTCGGCATCCGCTACAGCGAACTCGACCAACTAAGCGACGCACTGGCCCCCGCCGAAGAAGCCGTCCGCATCCGACGCACCCTCGCCAAAACCAACCCAGTACACCTACCCGAACTCGCTGCCGCCCTCAACAACCTCAGCATCCACTACAAAAACCTCGGCCGCCCAACAGATGCGCTACCCCCCGCCGAAGAAGGCGTCCGCATCTATCGCACCCTCGCCGAAACCAACCCAGCCCACCTGCCCAACCTGGCAAGTTCCCTGAACAACCTCGGCGTCCGCTACCGCGAACTCGGCCGCCCCGCCGACGCCTTACCCCCCACCGAAGAAGCCGTCCGCATCCGACGCACCCTCGCCAAAACCAACCCAGCACACCTACCCGAACTCGCAAACGCCCTCAACAGCCTCGGCAACCACTACCGCGAACTCGGAAGATCGTCGGAACCGCTGTGGGAGGACATTCTCGGCGAGGCACCGCCGACCAACGCGGCTCATCTCCTGCTGTACCGCTCCTTCGACGCAAGTCCGGGCGACCCAAGCTCAGCAGCATGGCTCTCCCAGGTCCATCAGTCAGCAGTTGTCGAGAACCTTGAAGTTCGTGCGGTCCTGCACTCGGAAAGCCGTCGGCACCGCACAGCCGATCAGGAGACATTCGACCGCGAATGGCACCGGCTCACCGGCGCACCACCACCCGCATGGCTCACCCTCGATCCCGACTTGCTGGAGCAAGCCGAAGCCTGGATCGCCACCGAGAGCTACAGCGCCGAACGGGACTATCTCGCAGCGCACCCAGAACTACTCGCACCCGAGGCGGACATGTGTGTAGAGGAGGCACTGCTCACGGTCACGAGCGAAGCCGCCGACCGCTACCGCGACCTGCGCCACACGGCCCAGAGGGAAGGTGTGGACGTCGCGTATCACCCACTCCTCAGCTACATCCTCGCCTACGAGTTCGCCGCCGCCGAACCAGCAGACCAGCGCACCCTCCTGGAACAGCGCCGCGACGACCTGCTGAGCGACCTCGTTCTCGCCGCACTCTCCGATGACGAAGACCACCAGCTCATGCGGGCCAAAGCCCTGCTCACACTCGCCCAACTCGACGCAGAATCCGCGGCCTTCGAGGCCTTGGACGACCCTTCCCGCTTCTCCGCCCTCCTCCACGCCTCGGCCCGGCAGCCAAACCCGGCCATCCTGGAGGCAACCGCGCTCCTCGCACTCACCGCCACCACCGACGATGCCCTCAGAGCCGAAGCGAGGTTCCACCTCGCCATCGCCTCAGCAGACTCCGGCGACGACCAAGCAGCCGTCGACCTCCTGATCACCGCCTGCAACGCAACCCCGGCCCAAATCCCCACCTGGATCAACACCCTCGCCGAAATCACCCCCCACCACCCAACCGCCCCCACCCTCATCCCCCACCTCACAGCCCGCCTCCAGACCACGGACACCCCAGATGACCACTGACCTCGTAGTCGTCCTCCCCGGCATCACCGGCAGCACCCTCCGCATCAAGGACGACCTCATCTGGTCCCCCACCCCCGGCGCCCTCCTCAAGGCCATCAAAACCTTCGGCGGCTCGGTCAACGCCCTCCGCCTCCCCGAGGGCATCGGCGACGATCACCCCGGCGACGGCGTGGAACCCGTCGACCTGATGACCGACCGCCACCTCATCCCGGGCATCTGGACCCCGGTCAAGGGCTACGACCTGCTCCTCGACCGACTCCGCTCCCTCGGCTACCAGGAGTCCACCCCGAACACGCCCGGCAACCTCCTCCCCGTCCCCTACGACTGGCGCCTCTCCAACCGCTACAACGCCCGCCGCCTCAAGACGATCGTCGAGCCCGCACTCGAACGCTGGCGGGCACACCACCCAAGCAACTCCACCGCCCGACTCACCTTCGTCTGTCACTCCATGGGCGGCCTCATCGCCCGCTGGTACATCGAGAAGTGCGGCGGTGCCGAACTCACCCACAAGCTCATCACCCTCGGCACCCCCTATCGCGGCGCCGCCAAAGCCCTCGACCAGCTCGTCAACGGCGCCCACCAACGCCTAGGCCCCCTCTCCTTCGACCTCACCGCCTTCGCCCGCACCCTCCCCTCCCTCCACCAACTCCTCCCCGAGTACGCCTGCATCGAGGACCCCAAGACAGGAGTTCTCGCGACGACCACGGAACTCGGCGCAACCGTCCCGGAGTTGAACCGACGCCTCACCCTCGACGCCATGCGCTTCCACACCGACCTCCGCACCGCCGAATCCGCCCGCCCCGCCTCCCTCACCGCCACCCACGCCATCGTCGGCACCCAACAGAACACCCCCACCACCGCCCGAATCCGGAACAACTCCCTCACCCTGCTCCCGGACTACACCGACAAGACCCTGTATGGCGACGGCACCGTCCCCCTTGTCGCCGCCTGTCGTGCCGACGTCCCCATGGACAGCAACACCCTCCGCCGAGTCCCGGACCAGCACGGCAACCTTCAGCGCAACCCCGCCGCCCTCGACGAGCTCGAAGGCATCCTCACCGCGAGCGACGTCGTCGTCAGGGCCCCACGGGAGACGCAGCTGCGTCTCGACGTGCCCGAACTGATCACAGCAGGCGAGGATTTGCCCGTTCGGCTCACCTCCGCCAAGGGGTCCAGGAACGCCGTGCTTCTCACCGTCACCCATGAGTCCGGCAAGCCCGAGGAAACCCGGGTCGTGCTCGCCGGGCCCGAGCCGGTCGAGGCGCTCTTCGACGGGCTGCCGCCGGGGGCGTACACGGTCGACGCCACCGGGACCCGGCCTGGCTCGCCGATCGCCGCCGTAAGTGCGGACATCCTGGTGTGGGACTGAGACCGAGTCACCACCTGCCGTGCACATGGCGTCGGTAGTGTGTGCGCTCGTCAGTCGTAGATCGGCCTCAGGGACATCCGTTGAGCTCTTATGGCGAACCCGACCACCGCACCGTGCCCCCGCCCCCGCCGAACCCGCCCACCCCTCCCGGGTCCGGTGGGCAGCCCGCCTGGGCCTGGTGGGTGATCGGGATCGTGATTCCGGCGATCGGCATCGCGGTGACCCTCTTCTCCATCAACGACCGGGACTCCGACGATTCGAGTACCGACAACAGTGCGGCGCAGAGCCAGAACCCCCCAGCCACAACCGGCGCGCAGGCTTCGGGTACTCCGGCCGACAACGGCGGCGAGGAGGAGGCCGCGCCCTCCAAGCCGGTCTTCGGGCCCGCCGACTTCTCCGCACGCGCCGCCTACGGGGACGCCGGATTCCTGGAGTTCGACACCGTTCCTCTCCAGGAGTTCGGCCAGAGCACCGACGGCACCGATCTCGCGCTCGACGCCACCGCCGTCGAACCGGTCGACGCCGAGGGCACCGTCGGGCCGTTGCCCGCGGGGAGCGGCGAGGCCACCGAGGCCGAGTGCAAGGACGCCATTCAGAAGAACAGCGTGAGCGAGGTCGACCTCACTCCCGGCACCCGCTTCTGCCTTCAGACCGGCGAGGGGCGCACCGCTTCCCTGCGGGTGCTGAGCGCTCCGGTCGAGGGCGAAGGAAACGTCCGCTTCAAGGTGACCGTCTGGGATCTGCCGCAGTAGGGCCGCCGCACAGCGACACGGAAACCCTTCGCGCGCCATCCGAAGGGGCGGTACGGCTACTGACCGCTCCCCGAGATCCCCAGGCGGCCCCGCAACCGCTGTGCCCTGAGCACCAGTTCCAGCTCGAAGCGGCGGTCGGGGTCGTCGATCTCGTCGCCCCACAGTTCGCGGATCTGGCGGAGGCGGTAGCGGACGGTCTGGGGGTGGACGCCCAGCCGGGCCGCCACCTCCGGGGCGCCGCCTCTCGTTTCCAGCCAGGCCAGCAGGGTCTCGGCGAGGCGGCGGCCGTGGGTGGGGCCGCAGTGGGCCAGCGGGGCGAGGCAGCGTACGGCCAAGTCGTCGATCAGTTCCTCCGGTTGGAGGAGGACCAGCGCCTCGGTGTGCTCGGTGCAGTACAGGACCTCGCCCGTCGGGAGCAGGCCGCGGTTCATCAGGCGTACCGCCGCCTCCGCCCAGCGCAGTGACTTCGCCGCCTCGGCGAGCGGTACCGGGGGGCCGATCGCGCCGGACCAGCCGGTCAGGGCCCGGTGCAGGAGTTCCGAGCGGCCGGCCGCGTCGGGGTCGGGGACGACCATGCGGGGCTGTTCGTATTCGAGGTCCAGGAGCACGCCCTGGCCCACCGCCGGTGCCACCGCCTCCCGTGCCGGGCGCAGCAGGACGCCGACGGCGACCTTTCCGGGCAGTGGCCAGCCGATGCGGGCGGCCCGCTCGGTGAGGGCCTCGGCCGGGTCGCCCCGGTGGTGCTCGACCAGGAGGAGTTCCATCAGGCGGCTCTGGAGGCGCAGTCGCTCCCCGGCCTGGCGGGCCGCCGCTTCGGCGTAGCCGCGTACCGACTGGTCGACCAGGCCGTCCAGGTATTCGTAGCCCGCGTCCACCAGTTCGTACATCGCGGGGGGCGGTATCTCCACGCGCTGGCCGATGTCGGCGAAACGGCGCCAGGCCAGCCGTACGCCCATGCGGTAGATCGCCTGGAGGGAGTCCAGGCTGCGGCCGTTGTAGCCCTCGCCGCGGCCGAAGTCCTGGAAGACCCCGGGAGGCACCCTCGGGCGGCCCTCGGCGGTCTCCAGGTGCTGGACGAAGACCTCGATGGCGCGGCGGATGCCGACCAGGGCCATCGGTTCGCCGGACTCGTCGAGGACCACGGGCAGGTGGGGGTACTCGCGTCGGATCTCGGTCATGATCTCTTCGGCGAGTGCCGGAGCCTCGGCCATGGCGATGGCCGCGAACCGGCGCACCTGGAGGCGTGGGACGTCGTGCCAGGCCGAGTGGGCCGAGACGGCGTCGGTGCGGGTCACGTCGGTGCGGGCGGCAGGCGGCACGACTCAGCTCCCCTGACCGGCTTGTTCGTAGGTGATCAAGGGGTTGTTCGGCTGGTCGGGGGTGGCCTCCAGCAGGGCGACCACGCCGAGTGCGGCACCGACCGCCAGGGCGGCGGCGAGCGCGACGGTCAGCGCGGCGGCGAGCAGTCTGGACATCGCAGGGTCAGCCTCTCTGTACACCTCGGTACAACTGCTGTGCGGTCAAGCCCCACCCGGGCTGTCCGTCCCTGCCTGTCGCAGCCCCAGTGTCAACATGACATTGACAGCACGTCAAGGGGTGCCTATGGTTCCCGGCCCATACGGGTGCCGTGCGCCGAACCGTGCCGCACCCCCTCTCCGCACGCGCACCTTTCCCCTCGGCGCGGCCGCCCCCCACGTCGCGTCGTCCCGAGCCTCTGGAGTGCCCGGATGCGCCGTACAGCCTCACCGTTTTCGCTGATCGTGCTGGGTTTCGGCACGTTCCTGCTGGTCCTGGCGCCGATGCTCGCCTGGTATGTGGAGCCACGGGCCGCCGTGAACCCGATCGACATCGACACCACCGCCGTCTACAAGGGCACGGGCAGTGTCTTCGACACCGACAAGATCGCGACCGTGCCCGATCAGACGATCACCGTCACTCAGCGAGTGCGCGGAAATGTCGCGGAGAGTGAGGACAGCGGGAACGCCGTCTGGGATGTGATCACGACGGTCGACACCGACAAGTCGCTGCCCGCCGAAGATCCGCACGACGCGCTGGACTACGTCCCGCACCGCTGGGTGATGGACCGGGAGAGCACCAGGCCGGTGCACTGCTGCGAGGAGAAGCCCTACATCGAGGGCGAGGCCTATCTGAAGTTTCCCTTCGATGTGCAGAAGCGGGACTACCGCTGGTGGGACAACACCCTCCGCGGGGTGATCACAATGCGTTACCAGGACACCAAGAAGATCCAGGGGTACACCGGCTACCGGTTCACCGCGACCGTGCCGGCCACGAAGACCGGAACCCGACTGGTGCCGGGGCGGCTCGTCGGCCTTGAGGACACCCCGCAGGTGCTGGCCGAGGAGTGGTACGCCAACCACGGCCTCGAGCTGGTGGTCGACCAGGCCACGGGCCGGGTGCTGTACGCACAGACCGGGCCGCGCCGCACCCTGCGCGCGCCCGGCGCCGACAAGGACGCGGCGGTCCTGCTGGACAGCCGGAAGATTGCGTTCACCACCGCAACGCAGAAGGAAGCGGTGGACCAGGCGGAGCAGGACAGCGGACAGCTGCGACTGGTGGGACGGACGTTGCCCATCGGGGCGGGTGTGATCGGTTTCGTCCTGGTAGTGACCGGGATCGTTTTGGTGGTACGCGGGAGGCAGCGTCCCGGTTCATCCGAGTTGCCCCAGCCTTCTCTCACGATGTGACATTACGTCAGCTCTAACAAAGCCGAAAATTGTCATCCAGGTGAGTAGCCGTAGCGAACGGCTCGGCGAAAACTGTCCACCCCACCCGAGCACAACCCGTCCACAGTCCGCACGCAGGAAGCTCCCGGTTCCCCCACAGAAACCCTCATCCCGTGACAGCCGTAATCAATCGGCGCACTCTTCCCCCACGCTGAGTTCCCGCACCCCGAGACATGTTGGAGCGCACATGCCCCAGCACGTGCCGTCCCCGCTGCGAACCCCGGTCCCCACGGTGGCCCAGCAGCCCCCGGCGCTCCCCCCACAACCGCGCCGAATCGTTTTCCTCGCCCACCGCGACCTGGGGAACCAGGCCGCCGGCGGGTCCGAACTGCTCGTGGACCGTCTGGCCGACGGGCTGACCCACCTCGGCCACCAGGTCACCCTTCTCTGCGGCGGGCCCGCGGCCTACCGCGACTACCGGGTCGTGTCCGCGGGCGGCGCCTACGGCCACTATCTCCGAGCCCGGTCCGCCTTCGCCCGCCAGGTCGGGGAGACCGATCTGCTGGTCGAGGTCTGCAACGGGATGCCGTATCTGGCACCCCTGTGGCACCGCGGTCCCACGCTGTGCCTGGTGAACCATGTACACACCGATCTGTGGAAGATGCGGTTCGGGGGCCCCTTGGCCCCGGCTGCCCGCATCGGACGAAGACTTGAGCACTGGGCACTGACCGGAGTGCAACAGCGGAGCCTGTTGGTCGCCGTCTCCCCGTCCACGGCGCATGCGCTGCGCGCGCTCGGCGTCGAGCGGGAACGAATACGCGTCGTCCACAACGGTGTGGAGGAGCCGGGTCCGCGCGCGGACCGGTCCGCCGAGCCGCTGTTCGTGGCGGTGGGGCGACTCGTCGAATACAAACGGATCGAGCTGTTGCTACGGCTGTGGGAGCGGGTGCGGCCGGTCACCGGCGGCCGGCTCCTCATCGTGGGGGACGGTCCCGAGCGAGCCCGGCTCGAACAACTCGCCGGTCCTGGTGTGGAGTTCACCGGGCATGTGAGTGAGGCCGAGAAGCATCGGCTGCTGTGTGCGGCGTGGCTGTTGCTGCATCCCTCCGCTGTTGAAGGGTGGGGGCTCGTGGTGACCGAGGCCGCAGCTCGGGAGACTCCGGCGATTGCCTTTGATGTGCCGGGGCTTCGGGATTCCGTGATCGACGGGGAGACCGGGGTGCTTGCTTCCGGTGAGTCCTCGTTCGCTGCGGCGTGGTGCACGCTTGCGCTTTCCGGGCATCGGCGGGAGCTGATGGGGAAGGCGGCGCGGGATCATGCGGCGGGGTATCGCTGGGATCGCACGGTGAAGCAGTTCCGGGCCGTCGCGGCTGAGGCGGTGCGAGGTTGGTCTTCGTGAGCCGGGTGCGGCGCCGTCGTGGTTCTTCGCGCAGTTCCCCGCGCCCCTACGACAGTGACCCCTCGTTTCGCAGGTCACTGGTACTTTTCCGGGCCTTTATGAAGGAGCAGGACGACCCTGAGTCCTGCTACTCCCTTCTCGCCCGTGACGCTGTCGATCAAGTCGAGGCCTACGACGGGAAAGTCTCCGGCCGTACCGTCGTCGACGTCGGTGGCGGAAGTGGCTACTTCACCGAGGAGTTTCGGCGGCGCGGGGCGCATGCGTATCTCTTCGAACCCGATCTCGGTGAGCTCGGGACCAAGCCGCCCGAGGGCAGTGTCGTTGCCGACGGGTATCTGCTGCCCCTGTCCGACGGGGTCGCCGATGTCACGTTCTCCTCCAATGTGCTGGAGCACGTGGCCGATCCGCAGACCTTTCTCAGTGAGCTGGTCCGGGTGACCCGGCCCGGCGGGCTGATCTATGTGTCGTTCACCAACTGGCTGTCGCCGTGGGGCGGGCACGAATGGGCCCCCTGGCACTACCTGGGTGCCGAGCGGGCCCGTGCCCGCTACCGGCGCCGTACCGGAAGGCCCGCCAAGCACACCCTCGGCGAGAACCTGTTCGCCGTGCACATCGGGCCCACCTTGCGGCAGGTCCGCGCCCGCGACGACGTCACGGTCGTCTCGGCGCGCTCCCGCTACTGGCCCTTCCTCGCGGAGACGGTCGTCAAGGCGCCCGGCATCCGTGAGGTCGCCACCTGGAATCTCCTCCTCATTCTCCGGCGGTGTCCCCCATGACGAGCACGATCCAGGCTCCTCCCCCGGCAGCCGTCCCCACCACCGCGACCATGGCGGGCCCCCCTGAGGGACCGCGGTCGCGGCGCTGGCTGCTGGGGTTCTGGGCCGTGGTGTTCGTGCTCCTCCTCGTGGTGCACCCGGGGCGGCAGACCTTCGACACCAAACTCGGGGTGACCGTCGACCCCGGGCGGTTCCTGGCCGACCTGGGCCAGCTCTGGCAGGACCAGGGCGGCTTCGGCGGTATCTCCGACCAGTACGCCGGCTATCTCTGGCCGATGCTGCCGTTCTACTGGCTGGCCGATGTCGTACGGCTGCCGGTGTGGCTGGCGGAGCGGCTGTGGCTGTCGCTGATCGTGTCCGTCGCCTTCTGGGGCGCCCTGCGGCTGGCCGAAAGGCTGCGCGTGGGCAGCGGCACCTCCCGGCTGCTCGCCGCCGTGGTGTACGCGCTGTGGCCGGTGTTCACCGTCGTCGTCGGCTCCACCTCGGCGGCCGCGCTGCCCGGCGCCGTGCTGCCGTGGGTGCTGCTGCCGCTGGTCGACGAGCGCTACAGCGCCCGGGTCGCCGCGATCCGCTCCGCTCTCATCATCCCGTTCATGGGTGGCGTCAACGCGGCCTCGACGCTGGCCTCGCTGCTCCCGGTCGGGCTGTATCTGCTCTCCCGCCCACCGGGGCCGCGGCGGCGCAAGCTGATCGCCTGGTGGGTGCCCGGAGTGATCCTGGCGACCGCGTGGTGGTGGATCCCGCTGCTGCTGCTCGGCGTCTACGGCGAGAACTTCCTTCCCTACGTGGAGAGTTCGCAGACCACCACCGAGGCCATGGCGGCCACGGAGGCGCTGCGCGGTGGCGGCAACTGGGTGGCCTATCTGCACTTCGGTGAGGCCTGGCTGCCCGCCGGCTGGGCGGTCGCCTCCTCGGTCGTGGTGATCGTCTGCTCGACGCTCGCCGCCGGTCTGGGGCTCGCGGGCCTGGCGCGCCGCGACATGCCCGAGCGGCGGTGGCTGGTGCTGACCGTGCTCACCACGGCACTGGTCCTGCTCGCCGGGTACGGCGGCGCGTTCGGCGCCCCCTTCCACGGGGTGGTGCAGGACTGGCTGGACGGCGGACTCGTCCCCTTCCGCAACATCTACAAGTTCCAGACGGGCCTCGCCCTCGCACTCGTCCTGGGTCTGGCCCATCTGGTCGGCGTGGCGTCCCAGGCCCGCGGCGCCCGTCCGGTGCCGGGCCGCCGGTTCGCGCCGCTGATCGCGGCCGTGCTGGTGCTGCCGGGCCTGATGTGGCCGTACCTCAACGGCTCGATCCTGAACCCGGGTTCGTTCGAGAAGATCCCCGACTACTGGGAGGCCACGGCGGACTGGATGGAGGAGTTCTCCCCCGACGCCCGTGCCCTCGTCGTCCCGGCGACCGCGCACGGCATCTACACCTGGGGCTCCCCCATCGACCAGCCGCTCGACGTGGCCGCCGGCTCCCGCTGGGCCCAGCGCGACTACGTGCCCTTCGGCACCCCCGGCAACCGGCGCGCCATGGACGCCGTACAGCAGGCATTGGTCAGTGGCGCCGAAGTCCCGGGGCTGGCGGACTACTTGAGCCGGGCGGGCGTGTATTACGTCGTCGTCCGCAACGACCTCGACCCCGACCAGGTCGGCAATGTGCCGACCACCATCGTCAAGCGGACGCTCGAACAGTCCGGCTATGAGCGGGTGAAGGGCTACGGGGCAGTGACGACCGGCGGTGTGATCGCCCCCGGCACCCCGCTCCAGGTGGAGGGCCTGTACCCGAGGCAGCGGCCGGTGGAGATCTACCAGCCGCCCGTGGACACGCCGCGGCCGAGGCAGGCGGGGCTGAGCCCGGTCGCCGACACCGCCGCGGTCTCCGGCGGACCCGAGTCGCTGCTGCCGGTCGCGGATCAACTGCGCGGCCGGGCGAGCGTGTTGAGCGGTGACAACCATCCGGGGCTCGGCTCGCCGCCGGTGCAGGTGGTCGGCGACGGACTGCGCCGCGCGGACACCCGGTTCGGGCTGGTCAACGCCAACACCTCGTACACGTACACCAGCGACGAGCGCAACGCGCCGGACGCCACCCAGGACGCGGGCGAGAAACCGCACCAGATCCTGCCGGCCAAGGGCCTGGACCATCAGACGGTGGCCCAACTGCGCGGCGCCCGCTCGGTGTCGGCCTCCTCCTACGGCAGCTGGCTGTTCCATCTGCCGCAGTACGACCCGGTGAACGCCTTCGACGGCAACCCGGACACCGCCTGGACCGAGGGGTCCCTGGGCTCGCCGGACGGGGAGTGGCTGCGGATCGGGTTCACCGACTCCTACGACATGCCCGGCTCCTTCAAGGTGACGCCGCTGCCGCAGGAGGGCGTGCGGTCGGCGCCGACACGGGTGCGGGTGGAGACCGAACAGGGCACCAGGACCAGCTGGTTGGAGCCCAACGGCCGGACGCAGAGCATCAGGGCGCCTGCGGGCGCGACGGACTGGATGAAGCTGACGATCGTCGACTCGGTGGAGCGGCGTGCGGGGCTGACCGGCGCGGGCTTCTCCGAGATCGCCCTGCCGGACGTCCAGGTGACCCGGATGCTGCGGCTGCCCACGGACGCCGAGGACTCCTCGGCCGCCGCCGAGATCATCTCCCTGTCCCGCCCGGCCGACCCGACCGGTCTGTCCGCGACGGGCACCGAGGCGGGGCTGCACCGGAGCTTCACCACGGGCACCTCGGGGACGTACGAGATCGCGGCGAGCGCGGTGCCGGTGCCGGGTGAGGCGCTGGACCGGCTGCTGTACGAGGTGGCGCCGGAGCAGCAGGACCGGATCGTGGCGACCGCGGACTCCACGGCGCGGCTGGGCGCGGGCCTGGCCGCCCGCAACCTCACCGACGGCGACCTGACCACGGCGTGGATCGCGGGCGACCGGCCCACCATCCACTTGAGCTGGGAGGGCAAGCAGCCGATAGGGGAGATCGTCCTTCCGTCGGCCGGCGGCCTGTCGTCCCGCCCCTCCGAGGTGCACATCAGCTCCCCGGACGGTGCGGTCATCGCGGGCGTCGACGAGAACGGCAACGTCCGCTTCCCGCCGATCACCACGGACCGCCTCGACATCACGATCACCGAGACGGCCCCGCTGACCCTGTACAACCCGTTCGCCGACGAGGACATGCAGCTCCCGGTGGGCCTGACGGAGGCCTACATCCCGGCACTCGACCGCTACCGCACCCCGAAGCCGGAGGGCACCCGGTCCTTCTCCCTTCCCTGCGGCAAGGGTCCGGTGCTGGCGATCGACGGCGAGCTGTACGAGACGAGCGTGACGGGCACCGTACGGGACCTGATGGAACGCCGTCCGATGGATGTGGCCCTGTGCCCGGAGACGGGTCTCGACCTCTCGTCCGGGACGCACCGGGTCGAGGCCGGGGACGCCGGTCCGCTCACGGTCTCGGCGGTGACGCTGACCCGCGGCACGGTCTCCGAATCCCCCGCAGCGGGTCGCGAGTTGGGTGTGGAGGACTGGCTGGGCGACCGCCGCGAACTGACGGTCGCCTCGGGCGCGGCTTCGTACCTGACCACCTACGAGAACTTCAACGACGGCTGGCGGGCCGAACTGAACGGCAAGGAGCTGACCCCGGTCCGCCTCGACGGCTGGCAGCAGGGCTGGCGGATCCCGGCCGGGGAGGGCGGCACGGTGAAGCTGTCGTACGAGCCCTCGGTGACGTACGAGGCCGGGCTGATCGGCAGCGGTGTGGCACTCGCGGCCCTGGTGGGCCTGGGCCTGTGGCGCCGCCGCGAACCCAACCCGGACGAGCCGCAGCCGGTACCGCCGCTGCCGGGCCTGTGGCTCGGCACGGTGGCGCTGACGCTGGTCGCGGCCGTGATCGCGGGCTGGTTCGCGCTCCTGGTCCCGGCCCTGGCGCTACTGGCCCGGCGGCGGCATGAACTCCTGGTACCGCTCGCCCTCGTGGCACTCGCGGCAGCGGGTGCGGTGGCGGCGGTGGGCGCCGGCGAGCCGATCCGCGAATCGTCCGGAGCCTTCGGGCATACGGCCCAACTGCTGGCGCTGATCGGGTTGTTCGCGGCGCTGGTGAGTGTGCGGGAGCCGGAAGGGGAGGAGCAGCATGACGGCGCTGCAACACAGACCTGATCGGACACCTTCGCGCATCCCCTTCCCGGTGGTGGACGAGGTGGCCCGCCACTGCCTCCAGGAGGAGGAGCCGGAGACGGTGCACATCGAGGTGCACCTGCCGGGCCGCCTGGACCCGACCCGCCTGCGCACGGCCTTCGTCGAGGCACTGCGCCGACACCCGCGCATCCTGATGCGGGAGGCCCCGGGGCGGTGGTACAGCCTGCGCTACGAATGGGAACTGACCGCCGAACCGGACGTAGAGGTGGTGAGCTTCCCGACCCCGGGGCGGGACGCGCTCCGGGACGCCAGGACGCGCGCGCTGACAGCCGTACCACCTCTGTCGGCATCGCCGCCGGTCCGGGTGGAAGTGGTGGAAGGGGCGGGTCCGGCGGAGGGGAGTGAAGCCACCGACGCCGTGGGTGAGGTGGGTTCTCCTGCCACACCCGAGGGGCCACCCCTGGGGCACAACACCGTCCTCTTCCTCACCATCAACCACACCGCCCTGGACGGCCCCGCCTGCCTCCGCATCCTCGCCACCGCCGCGGAGCTGTACGGCGGGCGGGACAACTCCCCGGCCTCGCCGCCGACCCGAAACCGGACCCCCGAGACCACCCCACCCCCCACCGACACCCCCTCCAACTGGTCCCGCCCCGCCCGCGTGGCCCCCGGCACCCCCGAGCCCTCCCCCGGCAACGGCATGCTCGTGACCGAACTCCCCCTCCCCCACCGCCCCAAGGGCTCGCCGTACACGGTCAACGACCAGCTCATGGTCACCACCGCGCTCACGATCGCCCACTGGAACCGCGAACACGGCGCCCAGCAACGCCCCCTGCGCATCACCATGCCCGTGGACGACCGCCCCAGAGACACCACGATGCCCATAGGCAACGGCACCCGACTGGTCGAAGTCCCGTTCGCACCAGCCGAGTTGAGCACGCACGACATGCCCGCCCTACTCACCCGTACCGCCACCAGAACCCGCGCCCTGAAGTCCCTCCCCCGCCCCCAGCTCGGCAGAGGAGCCGCCCTGCTCACCGCGCCCGTCACCCCCGTCGCCTGGCGGGCAGCCCTCACCCGCGGCCTGCGCAGGGCCGCCGCCCCCTGGACGTCGACGACGCTGCTCAGCAACATCGGCCGCATCCCGTACGCCCTGGACTTCGGCGAGGAGGCGGGCCGCGCGCACGCGGTGTGGTTCTCGGCCCCGGCCCGGATGCCCCGCGGGCTCACGGTGACCACGGCCTCCACCGCGGGCCGCCTGCACCTCGCCCTGCGCTGGTCCAGGGCCCTGCTCAGCCACGGCGACGGCGCCCACCTGCGGGACCTGTTCGAGCACTATCTGCACACCACGGAGGTCCAGCAGTGACCACCACCGCCCCGCCCAGGAACCTGCGCGACTTCTACGAGAACCCCGCCGTCCCCGTCGCCTCCGGCACCCCACGAAGCCTCCGCCAGGCCCGCATGCTGGCGACCGCCCTCGGCACCGCGCACCAGGCCACGATCCTGGACATCGGCTGCGGCGACGGCACCGCGGCGGCCGTGGCCGCACCCCTCCTCAAGGGCCACCGCATCATCGGTGTCGACTGGTCCCAGGACGCCCTGCGCCGCGCCCGCACCCGCCTCGCCTGCCAACCCGTGCGTGGTGAACTCACCGACGGCGGGCTGCCGTTCAGGTCCGAGTCGGTCGACGCGGTCCTGTTCAGCGAGGTGATCGAGCACCTGGTCGACCCGGACGCGGCGCTCGACGAGATCCGCCGCGTGCTGCGACCGGGCGGCCACCTGATGCTCTCCACCCCGAACCTCGCCGCCTGGTACAACCGCGCCCTTCTCCTGGCGGGCGTCCAGCCGGTGTTCTCCGAGGTCAGCCTGCGCGGCATCCACGGCCGCCCGGGGCGTGAGGTCGTAGGGCATCTGCGGCTCTACACCGCCCGCGCGCTGCGGGAGTTCGTCGCGGCCTCCGGATTCGAGGTCGTACGCCTGGCGGGCGCCCCCTTCCACGGCGTACCGCGCCCCTTGCGCCCCCTCGACCGACTGGCCTGCTCCAGACCCCCGCTCGCCTCGATCCTCCTCCTGCACGCCCAGAAGACGCCCGCACGCAAGACCTAGGAAGGGGACGCAGACCATGTGGTGGGGAGTGGCCGCGGCCCTGTTGGCGAACGTCCTGTACAGCACCGGATTCGTCCTGGAGAAACGCGCGCTGGCCACCCTGCCGGAGGTGTCGATCCGGCGGCCCGCCCGGCTGCTGCGGCTGGTCCTGGGCAGCCCGCTGTGGATCGGCGGCTCCCTGGCGCTCGCCGCCGGGTTCGCGGCCCAGCTCGCCGTCTACCGCACCCTGCCGATCGCCGCCGCCCAGGGCCTGTTCGTCTCCGGCCTGGTGCTGCTCGTGCTGCTCTCCGCCCGGCTGCTGGGCGAGGAGACCAGCGGCCGGGAGCGATACGCACTCGCCGCGATCCTCGCCGCGCTGCTGATGGTCGTGCTGTCGCTGCGGGAGGGTTCGGAGAACGTCAGCCAGGACGCGCCGTACCCGCTGATCCTGCTGGTGTGCGTGCCGTCGCTGGCGGCCGGGGTGTGGCTGTACAACTCCGCCGAGCGGCGCACCCGGCACCGGCACCGGCTGCCGACCACGGGCGTGGAGTACGGCGTGGCGGTGGGCCTGCTGTACGGGGTCAGCTCGCTGGCCATCAAGGGGGTGTCGAGCCGGCTCACCGCCGACGGCTGGGGCGGCGCGCTGGTCGGGCTGCTGCGCTCGCCGTACCCCTATCTCCTGCTGTTCACCGGCGCGTTCGGCCTGGTGATGTCGCAGGCCGCGCTCCAGCGCTGCCGCGCCTCGCTGATCGTGCCGGTGTGCACGACCGTGACCTGTCTGTACACGGCGGTGCTCGGCACGCTCGCGTTCGGCGAGGCGCTGCCGGAGGACCCGGTGCGGCTCACGCTGCGCGTCGCGGGCATCGCGCTCGCCATCGCCGTACTGCTGTCCATGCCCCGGCACGACCAGCCGGCCCGAACCCGACCTCCCGTCCCCACCAAGGAGTTGACGCCACCATGAACGCCGACGACCCGCTCCTGAAGATCCTGGCGTGCCCGCTCGACAAGGGCCCGCTGCACCTGCTCCCGCCGGACGGTCCCGCCGATCCGGACGAGGCGCTGTACAACCCGAGACTGCGCCGCCGCTACCCGATCCTCGACGGCATCCCGCAACTGCTGCCGTCCTCCGGGGAGCAGGTCGGCGACGACGAACACGAGGCGCTCCTCAAGCGGATGGTGCCATGACGACGCCCCCGACCCTGGCGGCCCGGATCGCCTCCCACCTGCCGGTGCGGCTGGTCGCCGCGACCGCGCGGGCCGTGTACCCGCGTTTCGAGCCCGAGCTGGCCCGGCTCGGCGAGCTGTGCCCGCCGTCCTGCGGCACGGCCGTGGACGTCGGCGGCTGGTACGGCCCGTGGACGCGCCGGCTGTCGGGGCGCGCCCGTCAGGTGGTGACGGTGGAGCCGGTGCCGCGGCTGGCCCGGCTGCTCGACTCCTGGTCACCGCCGAACGTCCGCGTGGTCCAGGCCGCCGCCTCCGACCGCCCCGGCCCGGCCCGGCTCTGGCTGCCGTCCGGCGACGGCGGCGACCGGGGAGTGTCCTCCCTGGTCCGGCAGGACATCCACGGCCGCGCACTGGACGTCGGCTGCGTGACCTTGGACGAACTCGGGCTGCGGGACGTCGACTTCATCAAGATCGACGTGGACGGCAGCGAACTGGCGGTCCTGCGCGGCGCGACCGGCATCCTGGCCCGCGACCGCCCGGCGCTCTTCGTTGAGTTGGAGACCCGCATCCAGCCGATCACCCCGGTGATCACCTACCTCTCCCTCCTCCGCTACGACGGCTGGGTGCTGCCCGGCGACAGCTGGGTGCCGCTCACCGGGTTCCCGCTCAAGGACCACCAGGCGCGCGCCGAGCACGTCGTCACCCGAGGTCTGCTGCGCCGGGTCCTGCCGGGCGGCGGCCCGCGTTACGTCAACTCGGTGCTGTTCCTGCCGGACGGCCGCCGGCCGGGCGGCCCGGTGCGCGACCATGGACCCCATGCCGACCACCACCCCCTTCGGCCCGCTCCACTTCCAGCTCGTCCTGCTGCGCCGGATGGCCGACCACAACCCCGACCTGGTCGAGGACGCCCGGCATGAACTGGGCGTCTCGGTGGCCGAGATGCGGGAGGCGAACAAGAAGTGGCAGGCGATGATCCGCTCCCCGCGCGCCCGCGCCGCGGCCTCCCGGTACCGCTCGGTCCTCGGCGCACCCGAGTCGGTGGTGCGGCGGAAGGTCGGTGACCTGGAGTGCGAGGCGTGGCTGTGGCCCCTCCCGCTCTGGCCCACCCTGCGCTTCGAGGTGCTGCTGGCCCCGACCGGCGCCGTATGGAACGAATGGCTGGTCCGCGCCCCGGGTGCCGAACCGCCGCCGCTGCGCACCCTGGACGATCTGACGCCCTGGTCCTGCACGGTCGACGAGGCGGCCCGCGCCTTCGCCCCCGTCCGCCCGCTGGAGGGCTCGGCGCCGACCCGGTGGGGTCTGGCCTTCACGGCCCCGGACGCCCGGGGCGCACGGCACGCGTGCGTGGCGGAGTTCTCGTGGGGACTTCTCCAGCGTGTCGCGGTGGATCCGGCGCCCTGAGCTCCCGATCAATAGCCGTACCGACACGGACACTTCCGATCCCCTTTCCCCACCCCTCTCCCGGAACCCGTCCCCGGTGCGAACATCGCCGATCATCCGGGAGGGCCCGTGCCGCCTGTGCCTAATGTCACCGTATGGAGCATCCGGAGCGGACCGAGCGGACTGTCCCCGTCGAGCGGCTGCAACTGGGCGATCACGCCCTCATGGAGGCGGGCGACGGCGAGTCGTCGTGGGCGGTGTTCACCGCCTACACCCGCACCAGCCTCGCCCGCCGGGAGAAGGTCCTGCTGGTCATCGACCCGGACGACCTCCAGGACGACGAGGTCGTCGCCCTCCTCGACCAGTCCGGCACCGGCGCCTCGGCGGCACGGGCGAGCGGGCAGCTGGCGCTGAAGCGGACCCCGCAGATGTATCTGCCGGACGGCCGCTTCCGCAAGGAACGCACGATCGAGCTGTACCGGGCCGAGGTCGAGCGCGCCCACGAGGAGGGCTGGGCAGGGCTGCGGGTCGCCGCGGACATGGGCTGGGCCCCGCGGGCGGGCCTCGCCGAGGAGGTGCTGCTGGACTACGAGGCGTCGGTGGCCCCGCTCTTCGCGGACCCGCTGTTCACCGCGATCTGCTGGTACGACCGCCAGCGCTTCGGGCGCGGCCTGCTGGACGGCGTGGCCCGGCTCCACCCCCTCCGGGTGGCCGAGACCTCCGGCACCCGCGCCGACTTCGTGGAGACCTTGCGCGAGGCGGTCGCCGCCCGCCAGGACACCTCCCGCCCCACCCGCATCACCCTCGACCTGCGCGACCTCTGCTTCATGGAGGCCCACTGCGCCTGGCAGCTCATCAGCCTCGCCGGTTCCCTGCCACGGGGCAGCGAGGTCACCGTGCACTGCGGGGAACTGCTGGCGCTGGTGCTGCGGCAGCTGGGGGCGGACAACGCTCCGCAGCTGGTGCTGGACGTGTTGGCGGAGGAGGGGGCGGCCGGCTGAGGCGCTCAGTCCGTCGCCGCCTCCACCACATCCGCCACCACACAACTGACGTTGTCCGGCCCGCCCGCCTCGTTCGCCGCGTCGATCAGGGTGCGTACGGCGGTGTCCGGGTCCGGGGCGGTGGACAGGACGTGCCGGATCCGGGCGTCGGGGACCACCGTGGGCAGGCCGTCGGAGCAGAGGAGGTAGCGGTCGCCGGGGTGGGCGTCCTGGAGGTGCAGGTCCGGGGTGTTCGAGGTGGTCGGGGACAGGGACTTCAGCAGCAGGGCGCGCTGGGGGTGGGTCGTGGCCTCCTCCGGGGTCAGCCGGCCCTCGTCGATCAGGGACTGGACCACCGTGTGGTCGTGGGTGATGCGGAACAAGTCGCCGTCGCGCAGGAGGTAGGCGCGGGAGTCGCCGATGTGGACCAGGGCCAGTCGGGAGCCCGTCCTGAGCAGCGCCGTCAGGGTGGTGCCGGTCTCCTCCGCCATTCCCTGCGCGGCCTGCCCGGTCGCCTCCGCCAGGAGGTTCAGGACGTTCCCGGCCGACAGCTCCTCGCTCTCCAGACGGCGCAGGGCCGCCACCGCGGCGCTGCTCGCCGGGCCGCCCTCGGGCCCGTATCCGTCGGCCACCGCGAGCAGCCGGGTGCCCGCGTAGGCCGTGTCCTGGTTGGCGGCGCGGACCAGGCCGCGGTCCGAGCGGGCCGAGTGACGCAGTTCCAGCATGGTGATGTCCTCTCTCGACGTGGTCGTCAGCCGGTCGATCAGGAAGGCGGCCAGGTCCCGCCGTACGGCCGTCTCGGCCTCCACGCCCGCCCAGTACGCCCGGATCTCCCGGGCCGCCGCCTGCGGGGGCAGTGCGCCGACCTCCCGGATCCGGGCCAGCGGCATGCCGATGCGGCGCAGCCACGCCATCAGGCGGGCCTGTTCGAGCTGGGCGGGCGCGTAGTAGCGGTAGCCCGTTTCGGGGTCCACGCGCGCGGGGCGCAGCAGGCCGAGTTCGTCGTACAGGCGCAGGGCCTTGGGCGAGAGCCGGCAGGCCCGTGCGAAGGCGCCGATCGTCAGCATGCCCGCCATGGGCACCTCCCGTGTTCCGGTCCCTCGATGCTGGGGCTTCACCGAGGGGGAAGGTCAATTCGGTTGCCGCGGTTGCGTGGGGCGTGATTAGCCTGCGGACGGTCCGTTCCCCGACTCTGGAGCCCGCCGTGCCCCGAATTGCCCTGGTCACCTACGATCCCCTGCCCGAGCCGAGCCATGACCGCGATCTGCCGGTGCTGCGGGAGGCGCTGGCGGCGGCCGGGGCCGGGGCGGACGTCGTGCACTGGGACGACGACACCGTCGACTGGGCCGCCTACGATCTCGCGCTGATCCGGTCGACCTGGGACTACAGCTGGCGCACCGCCGAGTTCGTGGCGTGGGCCGAGCGGTGCGGCAAGGTCACGCGGCTGGCGAATCCCGCGGCGATCGTGCGGTGGAACACCGACAAGCGGTATCTGGGGGAGCTGGGCGAGGTGGGCGTGCCCGTCGTCTCCACGCGGTACCTCCCGCCCGGCGCCGCCCCGGACCTCCCCGACGAGCACGAGTACGTGATCAAGCCCACCTCCGGCGCCGGTGCGCGTTACGCCGCCCGCTACACGCCCGACCGGCACGAGGCGGCCGTACGGCATCTGGCGCGGATGCACGACGAGGGGTTCACCGCGATGGTGCAGCCCTATGTGCGCAGTATCGACACCCGGGGTGAGCGGGCGCTCCAGTTCTTCGGCGGGCGGCTGCTGCACGCCAGCCGCAAGCAGGCCGTGCTGGCGCCCGGTGCGGCCTTCGACGCGCAGAAGGTGGCCCATCCCGGTCTGGAGCCGTGGACGGCGACCGAGGCCGAACTCGCCGTCGCCGAGCGCGCGCTGGCCGCCGTACCGGACGCGCACGGGCTGCTGTACGCGCGCGTGGATCTCGTCGACGGGGAGGACGGGGAGCCGCGGGTGATGGAGCTGGAGCTGGTCGAGCCGAATCTGTTCCTGTTCCTGCATCCCGGGTCGGTCGAGCGGGTGGTGGCGGCCGTGCTGGCGGAGGCGGAGCTCGGCCGCGGTCGCTCGTAAAGGCGGGAAATCCGGGAACCTGACGTTCCGTCGGGATCTTGTGCTTACCCTGGGTCGGTGGGCGAATCCCATGCGCGGCGCGCCTCCGGCTTCCCGGCGGAGCTGACCAGTTTTGTGGGGCGGCGGGACGAGTCGGCGGACGTCAGAAGGCTGTTGACCGAGGCCCGGCTGGTGACGCTGACCGGTCCGGGCGGGGTCGGGAAGACCCGGCTGGCCTCGCATGTGGCCAAACAGATCGCGCGGACGTTCCTGGACGGCGTGTGGCTGGTGTCGCTGGCCGCGCTCGGCGACGAGGCGTTCGTGCCGCACGCCGTGGCCGACGCCCTCGATGTGCGCAACGAGACGGGGCGGCCGCCGCTGGACGTCCTCGTGGAGCATCTGCGCGGCCGCAACCTGCTGCTCGTCCTGGACAACTGCGAGCATGTGCTGCGCAGTTGTGCCCTGCTCGCGCAGACCCTGCTGGCCGCCACCGAGGGCGTACGGGTGCTGGCGACCAGCCGGCACCGGCTGGGGCTCGCCGGTGAGCAGCTGTACGAGGTGCCGCCGCTGCCCGCGCCCACCCCGGAGGAGCTGGGCCCCTCGGCCGCCGAGCACTTCCCCGCGTTGCGGCTGTTCGCGGACCGGGCGGCGGCCGTGGTGCCCGGGTTCACCGTCGGCGAGGGCAACCAGCACGCGGTCGCCCGGCTGTGCCGTCGGCTCGACGGGCTGCCGCTCGCCATCGAACTGGCCGCGGTACGGGTGCGGGCGCTCGGCGTGGACCAGCTCGTGGCCCGCCTCGACGACCGCTATCAGCTGCTCACCGGCGGCAGCCCCGCCTCCGCGCCCCGGCATCGCACGCTGCGCTCGGCCGTCGACTGGAGCCATGAACTGTGCACCCCGCAGGAGCAGTTGGTGTGGGCGTGGCTGTCGGTGTTCGTCGGCGGCTTCGACCTGGCCGCCGCGGAGGCGGTGTGCGGCGGGGAGGGCCTGGGCGCGACGGACGTGCTGGACGCGGTCGCCGGGCTGGTCGACAAGTCGGTGCTGGTGCGGGAGGAGCGGGGCGGGCAGGTCCGCTACCGGCTGCTGGTCTCGCTGCGGGACTACGGCCTGGAGAAGCTGGAGGACATCGGCGAGGTCACCGTGACCCGGCGGCGGCACCGGGACTACTTCGCACGGCTCGCCGCCGAGTACGAGGCCTCCTGGTTCGGGCCCGACCAGGTCGCCGTGACCGACCGGCTCCGCCTGGACCAGGACGACTTCCGGGCCGCGCTGGACTTCTGCCTCACCACGCCGGGCGAGGCACAGGCCGGGCTGCGGCTGGCCGCGACCCTGTGGTTCCACTGGGTGGCGAGCGGCATCTGGGGCGAGGGCCGGCACTGGCTGGACCGCGCGCTGCGGGCGGGGGCACGACCCGACCCGGCCCTGACCCGCGCCATGTGGGCGGGCGCGCTGATGTCGCTGGTCCACACCCGCTCCGCCGCCGTCCTGACCGGCGCGGACCCCCCGCACACCACCCCGCCCACCGACTCCGAACTACCGATCCCCACCCCGCCCCCGATCCCGCCCCTGCTGGCGAATCCCGCCAAGCCGAGCAATTGGCAGTTCCGGGACGGCGACACGCCGCAGAACCGGCAGAGCGATGTCCACGTGGCCGCCACCACCGTCGCCTTCGTCGTCCTCACCCGGGTCGAGCTCGCCTGCACCCTGGTCAGCCGGGGCCGGGCGGGCGAGGCGATCCCCTTGTGCGCCGAGGCCGTGGCCGTCTGCGAGGCGCACGGCGAACAGTGGGCGCGCGCCTGGGCGTTACGGACCCTGGGCCTCGCGCACTGGTCCCTGGGCGAGTACGACCGGGCCGCGGAGCACGCGCGCGCGTGCCTGCGGCTGCCGTACACCGGACGGCAGCGGCAGAGCCTCGCCCGCACCCTGGACCTGCTCGCCGCGGCCGAGGCGCTCGCCGGGCGGGCCGAACAGGCGGCCGTGCTGCGGGGCGCGGTGGACCGCATCTGGCGCGACATCGGCGGCGACCCGACGGAGACGCAGGTCCAGGGCGCGGGCGAGCGGCACGCCCGGAGCGCGCTGAGCGATCCCGCGTACGGCAGGGCCTACCGGCGGGGTGGCGCGCTCGCCCGCAACGACGTCATCGCCTACGCGCTCGGCGAGCTGCGCCGCCCGACGTCCGGCACGGCCACCGCCCCGGACACCCGGCCGCTGACCCGGCGGGAGGCCGAGGTGGCGGCGCTGGTCGCCCGCGGTCTGACCAACCGGCAGATCGCCGAGTCCCTGGTCATCGCCCAGCGGACGGCTGAGGGACATGTCGAGCGGATCCTGGTGAAGCTGGGGTTCAGCAAACGCAGCCAGCTGGCCGCCTGGTTCACGGCACGGGCCGGGGAGGGGTGAGGGCCGGGACAGGGTGAGGTGCGGGACAGGGGCTGGGTGAGAAGGGGCACAGGACGGCTCGGCAGGGCGCAATCTCCCGCCCTGAGCCCGTGGACCGGGGCATCGTGGTGGCGTGATGGTGCCGCACGCCGACTGCTAAGGAGATACGACGCGTGTCCTCTCTCTTCCCGGCCCTGGCCGACGGTCCGCCCGAGCGCATCGCGCTGCGGTTCGGCGAGCGGTCCCTGACGTACGCGCGGCTCGCCGCCGCGACCGGCGCCCTCGCGGACCGGATCGCCGGGCACCGACGGGTCGCCGTCTGGGCGACTGCGGAGCTGGAGACCGCCGTGGCGGTGGTGGCGGCGCTGGAGGCGGGGATCGCCGCCGTTCCGCTCAACCCGAAGTCCGGGGAGAAGGAACTCGGGCACATCCTGTCCGACAGCGCGCCCGGCCTCGTACTCGCCGCCCCGGGTGACGAACTCCCGGACGCGCTCAAGGACTTGGAGCGGGTGGACGTCGACGTCCGGGCCACCGGCGCACACCGCCCGACCGAGACCTCCGACGAGGACCCCGCCCTCGTCGTCTACACCTCCGGCACCACCGGACCCCCCAAGGGCGCCGTCCTCCCCCGCCGGGCCGTCGCCCGCACCCTCGACGCGCTCGCCGACGCCTGGCAGTGGACCGGCGACGACGTCCTGGTGCACGGGCTGCCCCTGTTCCATGTGCACGGGCTGGTCCTCGGCATCCTCGGGCCGCTGCGGCGCGGCGGATCCGTGCGCCACCTCGGCCGGTTCAGCCCGGAGGGCGTGGCACGGGAGCTGGGCGACGGCGCGACCATGCTGTTCGGCGTGCCGACGATGTACCACCGCCTCGCCCAGGCGCTCCCCGAGGACCCGCAGCTCGCGCGGGCGATGGGCTCGGCGCGGCTGCTGGTCTCCGGTTCGGCCGCACTGCCCGTGCACGACCACGAGCGGATCGCCGAGGCCACCGGGCGGCGGGTGATCGAGCGGTACGGCATGACCGAGACACTGATGAACACCAGCATCCGCGCGGACGGCGAGGCCCGCCCCGGCACCGTCGGCGTGCCGCTGCCGGGCGTGGAACTGCGGCTGGTGGAGGAGGACGGGACGCCGATCGCGGCGTACGACGGGGAGACGGTGGGCGAGATCCAGGTGCGCGGGCCGAACCTGTTCACCGAGTACCTCAACCGGCCGGACGCCACGCGCGACGCGTTCACCGCGGACGGCTGGTTCCGCACCGGGGACATGGCGGTGCGCGACCCCGACGGGTACGTCCGCATCGTGGGCCGCAAGGCCACCGACCTGATCAAGAGCGGCGGTTACAAGATCGGCGCCGGGGAGATCGAGAACGCGCTGCTGGAACATCCGGGGGTGCGGGAGGCCGCGGTGACCGGGGAGCCAGACGCGGATCTGGGTGAGCGGATCGTGGCGTGGGTGGTCCCAGCGGACCCCGAAAAGCCGCCCACCGTCGAGGAGTTGGCCGATCACGTGGCCCGGCGGCTCGCCCCGCACAAGCGGCCCCGGGTCGTGCACCATCTGGACGCGCTGCCCCGCAACGACATGGGGAAGATCATGAAGAGAGCGCTGAGCCATGGCTGACCGCCTGCACGCGCGGGAGGTCATCGCGCTGGTCGCCGATGATGCGTCCTTCGTCGAACTCCCGCACCCGGAACGGGACTCCGCGCCGGACGGACCGCTCGGCTGGCGGGGCTACGACGGCTCCCGGCTGCGTGCCTCGGAGCGCACCGGCGAGGAGGAGTCCGTGGTCTGCGGCACCGCCCTGGTCGGCGGGACCCGGGCGGTGCTGATCGCGTTCGAGTTCGGCTTCCTCGGCGGCTCGCTCGGTGAACGCACCGGCGACCGTCTGGAGGCGGCCTACGCCCACGCCCGCGCCTACCGGCTGCCCGTCGTGCCGCTGGTCGCCACCGGCGGCAGCCGGATGCAGGAGGGCATGCTGGCGCTGACCCAACTCCAGCGCGTGGCACGGCAGTCGGTGCTGACCCGGGAGGCGGGTCTGGCGCAGATCGCGGTGGTGCGGGACCCGACGACCGGCGGCGGCTGGGCCACGCTGGGCGCGGGGGCCGACGTGGTGCTGGCGCTGCCCGGGGCGCAGGTCGGTTTCGCCGGGTCCCGGGTCCGGCCCGCGGACGCGGACCCGGCGGCCTACACGGCCGAGGCACAGGTGGCGGCGGGGGCCGCCGACGCGCTCGTCCCGCCGGAGGAGCTGCGGGCGGCGCTGAGCCGCTGGCTGCGCCTGCTGACGGCGACCTCGAAGGCCCCGGCACCGGTACCGGCGGCCCTCGGCGCCGCCGGGCTCCCGGCGACGGGCTGGGACGCGGTACGGCGGGCCCGCGCAGCGGAACGACCGCGCGCCGCAAGCTACTTGGACGCCTACTTCACTGATCGCGTCGCCATCTGCGGCGACCGGGTGGGCGGCACCGACCCGGACGGCATGCTGTGCGGCTTCGGCACGCACGAGGGCCGTACGGTCGCCTACGCGGCGCAGACCGGGACGGCGACCCGGCCCGCCGGTTACCGCACGGCCGCCCGGCTGATCCGGCTCGCGGACCGGCTGGGCATCCCGGTGCTGACCCTGGTGGACACCCCGGGCGCCGCCAATGACGCGGCGGCTGAGCGGCAGGCCGCGGGCGGGGCCATCGCGGACCTGTTCACGGCGGTGGCCGCGGCCCGCACCCCGGTCACCACGCTGGTGATCGGCGAGGGCGGCTCCGGCGGCGCCCTCGCGCTCGCCGCGCCGGGCAACACCTGGGCCGCACCGGACAGTTACTTCTCGGTGATCGCGCCGGAGCTGGCGGCGGCGATCCTGAAGCGCCCGGCTGCGGAGGTGGAGCCGACGGCGGATCAACTCCGTATTCGGCCACAGGATTTGGTGGAGCTGGGGGTGGTGCGCGGCATCGCGTCGGCCTGAACGGCCGGGACCGGGCGACATTCCGAGCACGGTCCGTAACAATGGAGTCCATCGGGACCGCACAGAGCACACGGGGGAGCGAGCCGCGCCATGGACGGGCTGATGGAGTTCAAGACCGCTGACGGCGCCGTCGTGGTGGTGGAGGGGGTCGAGGACGAGTCGGGGGCCCGGCTGGTCGCGCGGGAGGACGGTCCGGTGCGGGCGGCCCGGACCTTCGAGGGCGCGCTGGAAGGCGTCCGCGCGGCGGCCGAGTCGGCGCTGCGGGTCTTCCGGGACGGCTCGCTGCGACCCGACTCGGTGGAGCTGGAGTTCGGAGTGAAGCTCACCGCGGAGTCCGGCGCGGTCATCGCCAAGGGTGCCGTGGAGGGGCATCTGGTGGTCAAGCTGAGCTGGTCGCCGGGGCAGTCCGGTGGCCCGGCTCCGGAGGCCGCCGCGCGGTCATGAACGGCACTGCCTGGCACGCCCGCGTCGAGTGCGGCACCGAGGTGGGCGCGGGCTTCCTGGTCTCCGGCCGCCATGTGCTGACCTGCGCCCATGTGGTGCGCCGGCGGGACCTGGCGCCGGTCGTCGTCAGCTTCCCGGGCCGCCGGGAGCTGACCGGGATACCGGCGACCGTCGCCGTGCACGGCGGCTGGCAGGGCCGACCCACCGACCCCGGCGACCTCGCCGTACTGGAACTCGACCGCGAAGTGCCCCTCGCCCCGGCCGAGTTCGCCTCGCCCGGCGATGAGGGGGAGCACGCGGAGCTGATCGCCTACGGCTTCCCCAAGGGGTACGACGAGGGGATGCTCGCCTCCTATCGGGCGCTGCCGGGGCCGCTGATCTCCGGCGAGTGGGCGCAGTTGGAGGCCCTCACCGCGCACGGGCAGCCGCTGGCGGCGGGGTTCAGCGGGGCGGCGGTGACCCTGGCGGACGGCCGGGTGGTCGGGATGGTGTCGGCCGTCGCGGGCGGCCGGGACACACGGGTCGGGCGGATGCTGCCGACCCAGGTCCTGGTGCGCTACTGGCCCGAGCTGTGCGAGCGGATCCCCGACTCCGACCACCGCCCCGAGGCGCTGCGCCGGCTGTACGCGCTGGTGGAGCGGGCGGTCGCCGAAGGACTCGACTGCGCCCCGGACGGGCTGTACCTGGATGCCGTGGGGCGGTTCGGGCCGCCGCTGCCCAAGGGCGGCTTCGCCTCGCTGAGCGCGGCGGCCGGGTATGTGCAGTGGGAGGTGCCCGACGCCGTGACCGCGTTCGGCGACCGGCTGCGGGAGCTGCTGGAGGCCGCCGGTGCCCCGCCCGCGCCGCCCGCCGCCGCGCCCGCCTGGTCGCCGATCCTCGTCGAGATCGAGCACAGCGGCGCCGGTGCCGACCAGGTCACCGTGGAGGTCTCCGCCTACCGCGACGGCCACCGGCGGCGCGTGGACTCCCGGCGGCTGCCGCGCTCGGCCGTACGGGAGTACGTCCAGCGGCGCGTCGACGAGGCCTTCGAGCAGCTCGCCCCGGACGCGGAGGAGCTGGTGACGTTCGTGCTGCCGCGCGAGTGGCTGAACGAGCCGGTGGCGCACTGGGAGTGCGGCCCCGAGGACTCCACCCCGCTGGGCTGCGCGCACCCGCTGGTCGTGGTGGACCGCTCCCGGTACCGCAGCGGACGCCTGCGGCATCAACTGGCCAAGAAGTGGCAGAAGTTGGACGCCCGTACGGCGGCCCGGCTGCACCGCGTCGACTGCGGTGTCCTGGAACGCCCGCCGAGCCTGCGCAAGCGGCTGCGCGACGACGACGCCGACCTGGCCGTCTTCTCCTACCCGTCCACCGCCTCCCGGCCGCACTTCGAGGCCGGACTCAACACCCCCGTCCCGGTGCTGCTGTGGCCGCGCACCGGCTGCACCGACCCCGCCCACCTGGGCCCCTGCCCCGGCACCGACTTCCTCGACGAGCTCACCGCCACCGTGGCCCGCGTGCCTCCCGCTGAACTCCCGCGCCGCGTCATGGAGTTGCGGGAGACCGCGGACGCGGACGACGATCCGGACGGGCACTGGGCGAAGGACGTCCAGCTGCTCTGGGACGATCCGCGCTGCTTCCCCCCGCCCGCCGCCAGCCTGCACTCCCCCGTCGAACTGAACGCGCCTTGAGGATCCAGGAACCCAGGAATCCAGGAGAGAAGATCCATGCCCTTGTGGCCCGTCTACACCGGCACCAACGAGCCGCACGACGGCATCACCGAGCTGCCGCCACCCCCGCCCTGGCGGGCCTTCGACGGCGGCCCGCCGCTCCCCTCCCCGGACGCGACCGCCGACGCCGCCGCCGTCTCCCCGGACCGCACCCACCGCGCCGCGACCTACCGGGCCACCGAGGAGACGGTGCAGCTCGTCAACGCCGCCCTCTATCTGCGCCGCCCGCTGCTCGTCACCGGCCCGCCCGGCACCGGCAAGTCCTCCCTGGTCTACGCCGTCGCCCGCGAGCTGCGCCTCGGCCCGGTCCTGCGCTGGAACATCACCAGCCGCTCCACCCTGCACGACGGCCTCTACCAGTACGACCCGCTCTCCCGCCTGTACGCGGCCCGGCACACCACCGCCCCCGCCGACTCCGGCATCGAGGACCATCTGCGCCTCGGCCCCCTCGGCACCGCCCTGCTCCCCTACGAACGTCCCCGCGCCCTGCTCATCGACGAGATCGACAAGAGCGACCTGGACCTGCCCAACGACCTGCTGAACGTGCTGGAGGAGGGCCAGTACGAGGTCCCCGAGCTGATCCGCGGCGCCCGGGACACCCCCGTCGCCGACGTGCTGGTGCACGGCACCGATCAGCGGGTTCCGGTGGAGCGCGGCCGGGTGCGCTGCCAGGCGTTCCCGTTCGTCGTGCTCACCAGCAACGGCGAGCGCGAGTTCCCGCCCGCCTTCCTGCGCCGCTGTGTCACCCTGCGGCTGCGCCAGCCCGACGACGCCCGGCTCGCCGACATCGTCCGCGCCCACTTCGACGAGGAGCCCGACGCCTACGCGCAGAGCCTGATCAGCCGTTTCCTGTCCCGGGTCGGCGGCGGCGACCTGGCCACCGACCAGCTCCTGAACGCCATCTACCTGGCCCGCTCGTCCGACCTCGGCGCCGACTCCCTCGACGAACTCGCCGAGCGGCTCATGCCCTACCTCGGGGAGGCCCAGCACACCGATGCCTTCTGAGCGCCGCCGTTCACCCCTGGTCCGCCTGGCCGACGTACTGGCCGAGGCGGGCGGCGGCGCGCGCCCGACCGCGCTCGAACTGGCCGAACTGCTGTGGCTGGCCCGGCACATGGAGGAACCGCGGGCGGCGGAGACACCGGAGCGGCGGCCGGCACCTGACGACGACGATGTACCACCGCCGGAGCCACCACGCCCGGTGGAACAGCCACGCGCCGAGGACCCCCCGGAGCCCCCGCGCGCCCCGCTGCACCTCCCCACCCCCACCCCGGCCCCGGTACCGCGTCCGCCGGAGCCTACGACGCCGCCCTCCCCCGAACCCCACGCCGCGCTGCTGGCCCCCGCCCCGCCGATGCTCCACCACCCGCTCGCCCTCCAGCGCTCCCTGCGCCCGCTCAGGCGCCGCACGGCCGCCCCCGACCGGCTCGAACTCGACGAGCGGGCCACCGCCGACCGCATCGCCCGCCTGGGCGCCTGCCCCGAGTGGTGGCTGCCGGTGCTGCGCCCCGCACAGGAGCGCTGGCTGCGTCTGAACCTCCTCTACGACACCGGCCCCACGATGCCGGTCTGGCGCCCGCTGATCCGCGAACTGCACACCACACTCGCCCAGTCGGGCATCTTCCGCACGGTGACCGCGCACCGCGCCGAGCCCGACGGCACGGTCCGCCACCCCGACGCCCACGCCCCCGCCGACGGCCGCACCGTCACCCTCCTGATCAGCGACTGCATGGGCCCGCAGTGGCGACCGGGCCCGGCCGGGACCCGCTGGTACGGCACCCTGCGCCGCTGGGCCCGCCGAATGCCGCTGGCCGTCGTCCAGCCCCTGCCGGAACACCTCTGGCGGGACACCGCCCTGCCCACGACCCCCGGCCTGCTGAGCGCCCCGCATCCGGCGGCGCCCAACTCCACGCTCTCCTTCACCCCGTACGACGAGGTCATGGCCACCGGGACCGGAATGCCGCTCCCCGTCCTCGAACCGGGCCCGCGCTGGCTGGCGAACTGGGCGGCGCTGGTCGCGGCGCCCGGCGGCCAGGGGTTCCCGGGGGCGGTGGGCCGGCTGAGCGTGCGGACCGGGGACACGGCGGACCGGGCCGACTTCGGTGCGCTGTCCGCGGAGGAACTGGTGCTGCGGTTCCGTGCCTCGGCCTCTCCGGAGGCCGTCCGGCTGGCGGGGCATCTGGCGCTGGGACGGCCGGATCTGGCGGTGATGCGGCTGGTGCAGGCCGCGCTGGAGCCGGAGCCGCGGCCGCAGCATCTCGCGGAGGTGATCCTCAGCGGCATGCTGACGGGGGTCTCCGGGCCGCCGGGAAGCTATGTGTTCCGTTCCGGCGTACGGGAGTTGCTGCTCCGGAGCCTGCCGCGCACCGCCCGGCGCGGGACGACGGACCTCCTCTCCCGGCTGGGCGCACTGATCGACGACCGGGCGGGGACGGCGGCGGGCGAGATCCGGGCGACGACTCCGATGGAGTCCGGGTCGGAGACTCAGCCGCGGAGCGAGCCGATCGCGACGGTGGAGGAGGAGACGCGGGATCGGCTGGTGGGGCGGCGGGAGCGGTCGCGGTCTCGGTCGCTGCGGGATCGGTACCGGATGGCGGAGGGGGTCGGTGAGGGCGGCTTCCTGCGACGGGCCGAGGACCTGGAGACCGGGGCGCAGGTCGTGGTGTCGCGGTTCCCCGTGCTCAGCGATCCGGACCGGGTGCGGCTCTTCCTGCGGGAGGCGGAGGCGCTGAAGGCGGGACGTCCGGCGCATGTGGTGTCCGTCCACGACTACGGGGTCGAGGACGGACACCAGTACCTCGTCACGGACTACGTGGACGGCGTCGCGCTGGACTCCCTCGACTCGCCCGGCGGTCACCGGATGCCCGCGCCGCTCCTGGCCTCGACGGTCACCCAACTGGCCCGCGCGGTCGACGGGATGCATCAGGCCGGGGTCCCGCACGGGTTCCTCGACACCAACCGGGTCATGCTCCTGCCCGACGGCACGGTGCGGCTGACCTTGTTCAACCTGGGGCACGGCGGCCAGGAGCCGTACGCCATGGACCTGCGCCATCTCGGCGAGCTGGTGTTCGAACTGGCGTCGGGCACCCCTGTCGTGACCGGTGTGAACGTCTCGGCCGGTCAGCTGGGCGTGCTGCCGGAGTCCATGCGCCCCTCCTATGCCCGGGCGCTCCGGCTGCTGCTGTCGGACGTCCTCGCGGACCAGCGGGAGGGTCTGCGCGTGCTCCAGCACGGCGCGTTCGTCCGCCAGGCGTGGAAGTCCCACGATCCGGTCTACTACTCCCTCCTCGGCCCCGTCTCCATCCGCCGGGGCTCAGGGCGCCCGCTCGCCACCGGCTCCCCTCGGGAGCAGGCCATGCTGGCCATGCTGCTCCTCCACCACGGCCGCGACGTGACCCATGCCGAACTCATCGAGGGCATCTTCTGGGGACAGCTGGGACCCGAGGGCGACCCCAAGGCCCTCCTGCGCACCTACGCCTCCCGGCTGCGCAACGCCTTGGGACCAGGAGTACTGGCCGCCCGTCCCGACAGCTACGCCCTGCACACGAGCGCCGACTTCGTGGACGTCGTCACCTGCCAGAAGCTGGTGGAACAGACGGAGAAGCAGCGCGCGGCAGGCGAACTCGCCTCCGCCCGCGCCACGGTGGACGAGGCCCTGGCCCTCTGGCACGGCAACGCCCTGGACGGCGTCCCGGGCCCGTCAGCAGACGCCGCCCGCACCCGCTTCCACCAACTGCGCCTCTCCCTCTACACCACCCGAGCCGAACTGGACCTGGAGCTCGGCGAGTTCGAACGAGCGGCCACCGACCTCGCGGACCTCCTCCGCACCCACCCGTCCCGCGAGGACTTCCGCCGCCTGTACCTGATCGCACTCCAGCGCCAGGGCCGGATGGAGGAGGCGCTGGACGCGTTCGACGACTATGAGGTCTCGGGTGGCGACAACCCCGAACTGCTGGTGCTGGGGCACGAGTTGCGCGAGGCGCTCACGGATGTCCCCCAGTCCCGGCGGCCAGAGGAACCCGCGTTCGAGGAAGAGCCCCCGCTGCTCGGGGAGGACGAGCCGGACCGGCTGCTGGTGGAGGAGGACACGGACGACGAACCCGAGACGGAACAGCACGACTTCGCCCGCTTCGAGTTCACCGACGGAGTGCCGGTCTCGGAGGCCATGGCGGCGCTTCGCCGAATGGTCGCGGAGCTGGTCGCGGCCAGCGGTCTCGGCCCGGACGAGTACCAGCTGATGCAGACCTCCTGGGGCGTGACCGCGCGCATGGAGCCGTACGTGGACGGGGCCCCGCTGTTCCGGACGACGATGGACGCACTGTCCACTCACCTGTCCGCCTTCGGCGACCTACGGCTCTGCGTCACTTTCTGGCAGGCGCACCTGGCGCCCGACGGCACGGAGGTCTCCAGCGACCGGCCGGACTTCGAGCTGGCCAGGACGGCACTGCACGCGTCCCAGGCGCGGGCGATCGTCGCGCTGTCGGAGTTCTGGCACTACGTGGAGGTCATCGACGGTGAAGCCGCGGACCCGCGTGACTTCCGTCAGTTCGGCGAGGGCGGCGGCTGGTACCGACTGTTCAGGCTGATCGACGGCGCACGCCTCCCGGCGGAGGGGCGAGCTGTACACGGGCCTTTCCCCATGCCGTACGACGGAGGGATCCCCCAGGCCCAGAACCCGGGCCAGGTCGTCGTCCTTTCCTTCGAGGACGGTGGGCTCGCTCGCACGGACTCGCCGTCCGTCCGGGAGGCGTCCAACGCCGTCCGGGCCAGGTGGCGATATTTCGAAGTCGATCTATGGGAACGCCATCTCTCACGCCTCGGGGTGCCGGGGGTGTCCGTGTCGTGGTGTGTCGAGGACCCGCTCAAGGCCGCTGAGAGCCCCGGACTGGACCTGGCCAGGATGCTCACCGACGTGCTGGTCACCGCAGCGGCCCGCAAGGGCGGGCTCAAAGAGGCACTGGGTCAGTGGAGTGTGCCCGGGTACGCGCTGCGCTGGACCCTGCCCCGGGCGTTCGGGGGGCCCACCGTGATCCACTCGGGCACCGCCCTGCGTACGCCACAGGAGCTGATCCGCAATGCGCAGTGCGTGCTGCTCGGATTCGACGAGATCCTGGCGCACCTGTACCCGGCGGACGCCGAGCGGGAGGTACTTCAGGACATCGCGCGGCTGCTTGTTGAAGAACGCGACCCCGCGGGAGCGCTGTCCGGGCAACCGCTGCCGTCGATCGGGCCCATGGACCAAGCCGACTCACTCAGCCTGTTGCGGGCATTCGCCGAACACAAGCTGGCCCATGAGGTTCGCAAGTTGGTGGACCTGCACGACAGCCGGGCGGCTCGTATCGCCCGGCCCAACCCTCTGGCCCGCGAGCTGCTCCAGGCGTTGAACGTCGGCGGGGCCCGACCGGCCGTGGTGACCGACCGGGCCACTGAGGCGGCCACCTGGTTCCTGCGGCGAGGCCGCCTGACCGACCATGTGCCGGGAGGCGTGTACGGCCGTTCCTCGGACCTCACCCGACTGATGCCCCATCCGCACGTTCTGCTGGAGGCGCTCGACCACGCGCAGGCACCCGCCTCCGCCTGTGTTCTGATCGCCTCCACCGTCGCCGAACAGACCGCCGCCCGCACCATCGGCCTGCCGTTCATCGGCTACAGCCCGAACTCCTGGCGTCAACTACGTGTGGCGGACCGAGAGGTACCGCTCGTCTCCAGCCTCTCCCCCCTCCTCGACGCCGCCCGCTCCCGCTGACAAACCCCCCATTCAGCGGCGCCCCACCCGGCCCACCACAACACGCGCCCCTCCCACAGCCCCCGCACGATTCCAGTGAGGCCCGCTACTCGGCGGCCCACGGTCCGTGCTCTCGGGAGGCCTGCCATGACCGCCAGTCTGGAGCAGCTGCGCCGCTGCCACTTCGCCGTCGATCTGGGCGCGGCGAGGACGCGGGTATACGTGAAGGGGGCCGGGCTCGTCGTCGACCAGCCCTCCGCCGCCGCCGTGAACACCCGTACCGGCGCGCTGATCGCGGTCGGCGAGTTCGCGGAGAAGATGACCGGCCGTACGCCCGACTACATCCGTGTCGTGCGTCCCGTCTCCGGCGGCACGGTGGTCGACATCGAGATGGCGCAGCGCATGCTGCGGCATCTGCTCGGCGACAAGGTCCGCCGCGCCCTGCGCCGCAAGCCGCGGCTGCGGGCCGCCGCCTGCACCCCGCACGACGCCGATCCGCTGGCGCAGCGCGCGGCCATCGAGACCCTGGTCGGACTCGGGGCGCGGCGGGTGGAGCTGGTGGACACGCTGATCGCCGCGGCCGTGGGCTGCGGGCTGCCCGTGGAGCAGCCCGAGGCCACGATGGTCATGGTGTGCGGCGCGGCGGCGACCCAGGTCGCCGTGCTCTCCCTCGGCTCGATCGTGACGGCCGAGCGGATCGCGGTGGGCGGCGAGGCCGTGGACCACGCGATCGTCCAGCATCTGCGCCACCAGCACGAGTTGGTGCTGCCGAGCCAGTCGGTACGGCCGCTCCAGCTCGCCCTGTCCGGCAACGGGCTCACCACGCACGGCCCGGCGTCCACCGAGATCCACGGCCGGGACGTCGCCACCGGCCTCGCCCGCTCGGTCCAGGTCGACACCGCCGCGGTACGGGACGCCATCCAGACCCCGCTCACCGCCGTGCTCGACGGGATCGGCAAGGTGCTGCGGGACTGCCCGCCCGATCTGGTCGCCGACCTCGCGGACCGGGGGATCATGATGGTCGGCGGCAGTGCGCTGCTGCCCGGGTTCGACCAGATGCTGCGGCAGGCCACGGGCATGCCGGTGCACATCGCCGAACGGCCGGACGTGTGCGCCGTGCAGGGTCTCGGCACCATGCTGGAGGGCAAGATCGCTCCGCTGGAGCTGGACCCGCTGGCCACCTGAGCCTGCCGTGACCGTGACCTGCATCAGGACCCGTTCGGCACCTCCGCGATCGCCGCTGTCAGCTCCGAGGCCAAGCGCTCAGCCGTACCCATGTCCTTCCCGTCCGCCGCCTCCCTGGCCTCCGCCAGGGTCGCCGTGACGTCCTGCGCCGCCGACGAGTCGTCGCGGAGCCGTTGCCAGGTCAGTTCCAGGCTGGTGACGTCGCCCGCGACCGCTCCCGCGTCCTTCTCCTCCGCGTCGATCCCCAACTGCCGTGCCCACATGTCGAACCGGTCCAGATCCACGGCCCGTACGGACTCGTAGCGCAGCCGCAGATCCCCGACGTCCTGCGCGACCCGCAGCGCCGCCTCACCCGGTTCCTCCCCTGCCAGCGCCTCGACGTCCCGGTTCATCTGCCGCGACAGCAGCGACGGCACCGCATCCGAGGCGAGGTACGTCTTCCAGGCACGCTGGACCCCTCGTGCGTCGTCCTCGGTCACCTCGCCGTCCTGCGCCGCCCGGACCGCCGTGTCCAGCGCGGTCAGTTCAGCGGGCGCCGCGCCGGGCGCCGCGTCCGTGGGCACCGCCAGCGACACCGCCTCCAGGTCACCGCTCGCCGTACCGGTCGAGAACTCCCCGTACCCCGGCGCGAAGACCTTGTCCTCCGTGGAGCCGTCCATGTGTACCTCGGTGACGGTGATCGCACCGTTCACCTCGCCGTACGGCCCGTCGACCGTCTGGTCCACGGTCTTCACCGTGACCTCCTCGAACACCACCCCGGGCAGGTTCTCCGGCCGGTACACATCCCCCTCCTCCGGAGCCGCGGGCATGATCATCGCCGGCGGAGCCCCGTCACGGCCCGCCTGCCAGGTGCCCTCGGTATCGGCCACGACCCCGTCCTCGTAGTTGAAGACGTCCTCCCCGAGGTACCAGACCGCCCCGTCGTCCGCCTGGGCGTACCAGTCGAGGGCGACCTCCTGGATCCGGCCGTCGGCGTAGGCGACGTACTGCGAGGTCAGAGCCTTGACCGAGGTTCCGTCCCACTTGATCGTCTTGCTGCCGGGCAGCAAGCTGACCTCGGTGCGGAAGACCGCCTCGTCCGCCTGGCCGCCCATGACGACCTGGTCCACTTCGCTGGTGGGGTGCAGGGGGTTGGTGATCCGCGTCGGGTGGGAGAAGACCGGCTCGGCCAGGTCCACCCGGTCGCTCTCGGGCGCCAGCGGCAGGCACTCCTTGCCCGTCTCCCCCGTGTCCTCGTCGACGACCCGCACACACTCCCCGGCCCCCGCGTCCCCGGAACAGCCCCCGGCCAGCAGCACCGCGATCCCCGCGACCGCCCCCGGCCACAGCAGCCTTCGCCGATCGTTCATGGCGGCCTCCTCAGGTCCGGTCCCCTACGACAGAGCCTCCCGCACACCCGCTGAACGCCTGCTGAACGCCCCTGAACGCCCTGTCAGGAAACCTGAGCGGTGCGCCGGGCCGCTCACTCCCCCGCCGACGGCAGCGTCACCACGAACCTCGCCCCGCCGGACGCGCCCGCCCCGGCCTCCGCCCGCCCCCGGTGCGCCGCCGCCACCTCCGCCACGATCGCGAGGCCGAGGCCGGCCCCGCCCGCTCCGCGCCCCCGGGACTCGTCCAGCCGTACAAAGCGTTCGAAGATCCGCTTCCGGTCGGCGGGCGGGACACCCGGGCCGTCGTCCTCCACGGTCAGCCGCACCTGCCCGTCCCCCGTGTCCGTCAGGGCGAACGTCACGCGTGTACGGGCATGGCGGGCCGCGTTCTCGCCGAGGTTGCGGACCAGGCGCCGCAGTGCGTCGGAGTCGCCGGTCACCCGGGCCGCGGCGACGCCCGTGCTGTCGACGGTCAGGTTCGTGGCGTTCGCGCGCAGGCGCCGTACCTCCTCCAGGACCAGGTCGTCGACGTCGACGGGGCGCCGGGTCGCGGCGAGCGCGCTCTCGTCGGCGCGGGCGAGGAGCAGCAGGTCGTCGACCAGCCGCTGCATCCGTACGGCCTCCTCCCGCACCGTCCCGGCCAGCGCGGCGGCGTCCGCCCGCGCGGGGTGCGCGAGCGCGACCTCGGCGTGCTGGCGGACCGTCGCGACCGGTGAGCGCAGTTCGTGGGAGGCGTCCGAGACGAAGCGGCGCTGGGCGGCCTCGGCGCGGGCCACCCGCCCCAGCGCCCGCCCCACGGCCGCCCAGGTCGCGGCGGCCGCGAGCACCAGCAGCACCGGCACACCGATCAGCAGCAGCCGGGTCACCGTCCCCGTCGCCTCGGCCACCCCCGAGGGCGCCCGGCCGTCCAGCACCGTCAGCTCGCGGTCACCGTCCCGCGCGCCGACCGCGACGACCAGGAACGCGTCCTCGTCCAGGCCGGTCTCCACCGTCGTACTGCCGCCGGGCGCCGGCCGGGCGAGCGCCGGGCGGCCCTCGACGTTGTCGCTGGCCGCCACCACCGTCCCGTCCGCGGCCACGACCTGGAGGAACTCCTCGTCGTCGGCGGACACGGCCAGCGTCGGCACGCCCCGGCCCGCCTCGATCACCCGGGCCACCTCACCGGCCCGGTCCCGGGCCGCGTCCCGGACGTCGTTGCTCAGCTCGGTGCGCAGCCCCAGGACCAGGGCGACACCCCCGGCGACCAGCGCGAGCGCCACCGCCAGCACGGCGATGACCGTGGCCCGCACCCGCACGGCCCGCAGTTGCCGCCGGGCCTGCTCACCGGTCCCCGGGGTCATCCCGCACCAGCCGGTAGCCATGCCCCCGGACCGTCACCAGCGACCGCCGGCCGAAGGGCCGGTCGACCTTGTTGCGCAGCCGCCGCACATACACCTCGACGATGTTCGGGTCGCCCTCGAAGTCGTCGCCCCACACCTGATCGAGGATGGTCCGCTTGGCGACCGCCTCGCCCGCCCGGCGCAGCAGGAACTCCAGCACCGCCAGCTCCCGCGCGGTCACCTCGATGTCCCGTCCGGCCCGGCTGACCGTCCGGGTCGCCGGGTCAAGACGCAGGTCACCGGCGGTGAGCACGGCGGGCCGCTGGTGGGCGTCGCGGCGCAGCAGGGCGCGCAGGCGGGCCAGGAGCACGCCGTAGGAGACCGGCTTGGTCAGGTAGTCGTCGGCGCCGGTGTCCAGGCCCTCGATCTCGTCCCACTCGCCCTCCTTGGCGGTGAGCATGAGGATCGGGGTCCAGTCCCCGGCGCCGCGCAGCTCCCGGCAGACGCGGTAGCCGTTGAGGCGGGGCAGCATGATGTCGAGGACGATGGCGTCGTAGGCGTGCTCGCGGGCCAGCCACAGCCCGTCCACGCCGTCGAGCGCGACGTCGACGGCGAAGCCCTCGGCCTCCAGCCCGTCCCTGAGCCCGGCCGCGAACCGCTCCTCGTCCTCGACGACCAGCACGCGCACGTACTCACGCTAGCTCTTCCAGGACAGCGGTGAAGGTCCGCGCCCATCCTTCGACGGTCGCCGCGGTGAACAGGTCCGTCGAGTACTCGAAGGTGACCTCGATCCCCTCCTCCCCGGGCACCAGCACCACGTACAGCTCGTTGCGTGCCACGCCCGGCATGGGCAGGCTCGTCACACGCGTCCGCAGTGACGGCAGTTCCAGGACCGGGGGTGGGGTGGTGACCACCGTGAACAGGACGGTCGGGAACAGCTCCGGACCCGGTTCCACCAGGTCCACGACCTCGGTCAGCGGCAGCTCCTGGTGGTCGAGGGCGGTGAACAGGCTCTCGGCCAGCTGGGTCACCAGGTCCTCGAAGTTCTCGGTCCGGCGCGCTCGTATCAGCACCGCGTCCCCGAGCAGCCCGACCGTGCCGGACCGGTCGCGTCGGGTGCGGTTCGCGCTGGACGCGGCGAGTACGACGTCCCCGGTGTTCCCGCACAGTCGGCCCGCCCACAGTGCGAACGCCGAGGCCAGCACGGCGTACGGCGTCACGCCCAGACGGGCGGCCGTGGCGGCGATCCGGTCCGGGGTCTCGCCGTCGATGGTCCAGGTGTGCAGCGCGCCCCGGCCGGAGAGGGCCGGCGGGCGGGGGTGGTCGTAGGGCAGCGGCAATCGCAGGGGGACGCCGGTGAGTTCGGTCCGCCAGTAGCGGTCCAGTTCGGCCCTGCGTTCGGGGGTCAGCCCCTGTTCATCACGCGCGAAGTCGGTGAACTGGGCGGAGGCGGGCGGGAGTTCGGTGCCCGCGTACAGGGCACCCAGCTCCTCCCTCAAGACTCCCAGCGACCAGCCGTCGCAGACCGCGTGGTGGAACACCGTCAGCAGGATCCAGCGGTCCTCGGCGAGCCGGGCCAGGCGGAAGCGGAACAGCGGGGCGCGGTCCAGCGCGAAGGGCATCCGGGCGTGCTCCTCGCACCACCGGTCGGCGTCGACGACGTCCTCCACCGGGACCTCGACCGGCACCTCCGCCAGCACCTCCAGCACCCGTTCGGTACACCTGCCGCGCAAGGCGTCGTGCCGTCGCACCAGCTCGGTCAGCGCACCGCGCAGCCGCTCGACGTCCAACTCCCCGTGCAGGTCGATGCGGTGGGCGATGTTGTAGACGGCAGGATCCGTGCGTTCATGGTGCCGGCGCCAGAGCCTGCGCAGGGACGAGGTCAGCGGCACGGTCGCCGCCACGCGTCCGCCTGCGGCTCGCGCGGCGATGCCTCTGATCGTCGGCGCCCGGAAGAAGTCGGCCATCGACACCTCGACGGCCAGCTCCTCCGCCATCCGGTGCAGCAACCGGATCGCGCCGAGCGAGTGGCCGCCCAGCTCGAAGAACGGGCGGGTTACCGACACCCGCGCCACGCCCAACTCCTCGCACCACAGCTCGTGCAGGGCCTTCTCCAGCGGGGTGCCGGGCTCCGCCTCGGCCGGCGAAGCCGGTCCACCGGGTTCGGGCAGCCGGGCCCGGTCCAGCTTCCCGGAGGCGTTCACCGGCAGCCGTTCCACGGCCACCCACCGCCCGGGCACCAGATGCTCCGGCACTTCGGCGGCGAGGGCGGCCCGCAGCGGTGCCGGATCACCCCCGACGACGTAAGCCACCAGCTCACTCTCCCCGTGCCGGTCCCGACGCGCTACGACCGCCGCGTCCCGCACCCCGGGCAGCGCGGCCAACACCGCCTGCGCCTCGGCCGGTTCGACCCGATGCCCACGGATCTTGACCTGGTCGTCGACGCGTCCGCAGTACTGGAGCGCGCCGTCGGAGCGCCAGCGCGCCAAGTCCCCGGTGCGGTACAGGGCGCCGCCGTCCACGAAGGCCGCGGCGGTCTCCTCGGGCCGGTTCAGATAGCCGTCGGCGACCGGGACTCCCCCTACGTGGATCTCCCCGACGGCCCCGACCGGGACCGTTCGCCCGGCCGGATCCCGCAGCAGTATGCGTGCGCCCGGGATCGGCGTGCCGATGGGCGGCAGGGTCTCGCCGTCGGGGTCGACGCGCTGCGAGGTGACGATGACGGACGTCTCCGTCGGCCCGTACTGGTTGTACAGCACGCACTCGGGGTGCCCGGCGAGGAAGCGGCGGAAGGCGTCGGTGAGCTGGAGCGCCTCGCCCGCGGAGAACAGCTCGCGCAGCGCGGGCAGCCGGGGCCCGGCCTCCATCAGATACCGGAGCGGCGTGCACGGCATGAACATCCGCTGCACCTCGTGCCTCCGCGCCGACTCCGCCACGGCGGCCGGGTCGTACCTCAACTCGTCGTCGATCAGGACCAGTTCCGCCCCGGAAGCCAGCGTCGTGAAGATCTCCTGCACGCTCACGTCGAAGGAGGGCGAGGTCCACTGGAGGGTGCGCAGGGGCGGGTGCGCGGCGAGGTGGGCGCGGACCAGGTTGGCGGGGCCCCGGTGCGGGACGACGACTCCCTTGGGGCGGCCGGTCGAGCCCGAGGTGTAGATGCAGTACGCGGGGTCCTCGGGGCGTACGTCGACGACTGGTGGTTCGGACGGCAGACCGGCGTCCGTGTCCTCCATGAGGTGCGTCTCGGTGTCGAGGCCGGGGTGCCGGGCTTGCAAGGCGGCTGAGGTCAGCAGGAGGAGCGGGCCCGCGTCGGCGAGCAGGGCGGCCAGACGCGGGGTGGGCGTGGACGGGTCGAGCGGCAGGTAGGCGGCACCGCTCTTCAGGACACCCAACAGGGCCGTGATCAGCTCGGGTCCTCGCGGCAGCAGCACTGCCACGCGCTCCCCGCGCCCGGCGCCCCGGCCGCGCAGGAGGTGGGCGAGCCGGTTGGCGGATGCCTCCAACTCGCCGTAGGAGACCCGTTGTTCATCGGTGACGAGAGCCACGGCATCCGGTGCCTGCCCCTCGACCAGGCCGTGCAGGGTGTCCCCGGCGGCCGGTGCGGGCTCGTCCAGGCGTCCGAGCCGGGCCAGGGCGGTCCGGTCGGGGGCCGTGAGGTCGGTGAGCGGGGCGGTGGGGGTGTCCAGGGCGCGGCGCAGCACCTGCTCGACGTCGGCCACCAGGCGCCGCACGGTCGGCTCGTCGAAGAGCGCCGTGTCGTACTCGACCATGAAGCGCAGTCCGTCCGCGTGGTGGGTCAGATAGACGCTGAGGTCGAAGGGGGCGCGCTCGCTGGGCACGTCGAGCAGGGTGGCGGTGAGGCGGGGCGGGTCGAAGTCGACGGCGCCTTCGTTCTCGTACTCGACCATGACCTGGAAGAGCGGATTGCGGCCCGGGTCGCGGTGCGGGTTGAGCGCGCCGACCAGCTCGTCGAAGGGGACGCGCCGGTGCTCGTACGCCGTCGTGCTGCCGTCGCGCACGCGGCGCAGCAGCGTCGGGAAGTCCGGTTCGCCGTCGAGGTCGACGCGGAGCGGGACGGTGTCGAGGAAGAGGCCGACCTGGTCCTCGGCGCCCAGGGGCCGGGCGGCGACCGCGGTGCCCAGCACTACCTCGCGCTGCCCGCTGTACCGGCCGAGGACCGCGCCGATGGCGCCGGTGAGTGCCATGAAGAGGGTGGTTCGGTGGCCCGCTGCGAACGTCCTTAGTTCGCTGATGAGTTGGGCGTCGATTGGGTGGGTCAGGCTCGCGCCCTCGCCGGTTCTGACGGGCGGGCGGGGGCGGTCGGTGGGGAGGGTGAGCTCGGGGGCGTCGGCCAGCTCGCGGCGCCAGTGGTCCAGGGAGGCGGCGAGTTCGGCGGGCTCGGGGCTGTCGGGGGTGGGCGGTTCGGACAGCGGCGGGGGCTCCTCGCCGCGGTAGTAGGCGGCCAGGTCGCGGGCGAGAACGGTCGTCGAGGAGGAGTCGAAGACGATGTGGTGGGCCAGCAGGAAGAGCAGATGGCGTTCCGGCGAGAGCCGCAGCAGGCGGGCGGTGACGAGGGGGCCTGCGGTGAGATCCATGCCGCCGCGGGCATGGGTGGCGAGGACGGCTCGCAGCGCCTCCTCCTCGCTCACGCCGCTGTGGTCGTCGACCGGGCAGTCCAGGCGGACGTCGGGGCGTATCTCCTGGTAGGGCACCCCGTCGGCCTCCCCGAACACCGTGCGCAGGGCGGGGTGCCGGTCGGCCACCCGTCGCAGCGCCTCGCGCAGGGCGGGCAGGTCGAGGGGGCCGTCGAGGCGGATCGCCTTCGGCTCGCAGTACATGGTGGTGCCCGGGTGCAGCCGTTCGAGGAACCAGATGCGGCGCTGGGCGGGAGACAGGGGCATCCGGCGGCGTGCCGGGGCCGCCTCCGATGCGTACGGGTGCCGTCGGACCCTGTCCAGCACCGGCAGCCCGGCCAGCACCTTCTCCCTCGACACCCCGAAGTCCACGAAGCAGGCGATCTCATCGGCACCGGCCGCCACCAGCCGGCCCACCGCCTCGGCGGCCGTGCGCTCGTCACCGATCAGCGCGCGGGAGGCGCAGTAGCGCTCATAGGCCCGCCCGAGCAGAAACTCCACATCTTCCTCAGGGGTGTTCGCCAGATCGACGTCGAAACCCAGGCTGTTGGTGACCTGGTCGAAGAGGGCGAGCGAGGAGCGCAGATACGACACGAACGGCCGGTACGCCTCCGCACGAGCCCGCTCGCCGTCCTCGTCGAGATAGGTGTGCACCAGCACCACGACCCGCCCGGCCGCCGGATCGAGACCGTGCTCGGCCCGGGTACGCCGGTAGAGGGCGATGTTCTCCGCGAGCTGCTCGACGGTCTGCGTCATCAGGTTGGTGACGACCCCGATCCCTTCGGCGGCGGCCCTGCGGTAGCTGTCCGGGTTGCCCACCACGGCCGCGTACAGGGGCAGTTCGGCCTGAATCGGGCGGGGGTGCAGCCGTACGTCGATCTCGGCGCCGTCACCCGCGGTCACCGGGACCGCCTGGCCCGACCACAACTGCCGTACCGTCTCCAGCCGTTCGTACATCACCTCGCGGTGCCGCCCGTAGTTCTCCGGCGCGAGCGCGAAGTCTGCGGCGTGCCAGCCGCTCGCCACGCACAGGCCCGCCCGGCCGCCGGAGATGTTGTCGACGACCGACCACTCCTCGGCGACCCGCACGGGATGGTGCAACGGCAGCACCACCGAACCGGCGTTCAGCCGGATCCTGCTGGTCCGCGCGGCGAGGGCGGCGGCCAGGACGGAAGGGTTGGGGAAGAGTGCGCCGAAGGAGTCGAAGTGCCGCTCGGGGAACCAGAGCCCGTGGAAGCCCTGACGGTCCGCGAACTCGGCCGCGTCCATGATGAGGCCGTACTTGTCGTGGGCGGTGTTCTCGGGGTAGTCGCCGAAGAAATAGAGGCTGAAGTCGGGGCCGGTGGTGGGGGTGTAGGGGGATTGCTCGACGACCGGTTTCGCGGGCTGCGGTTCCGGTGCCTGTGGGGTGGCCAGTATGTCGAGCTGACGGTTGATCACTCCGGTGACTTGGTCAGCCAGTTGCTGGGCCGGTTTCAGCTGCTGACCGAAGAGGTCGCGCAGGTTCGAAGGCGGCTCCTCAGGAACCGGCTGAGGCTGAGACTCCGGCTGCGGCTCCGGCTGGGGTGCCGTTCGCCCCCCTCCCCCGATCCGCTCCGCCAGCTTCCTCGGCGTATCGGCGGAGTCGAACAGCTCACGCACCGGCACGCGCACGCCGTACCGCTTCTCCAACTGCGTCGTCATCCCCATCAACGCGAGGGAGTCCGCGCCCAGCTCGAAGAAGGAGCGGTCGGCAGTGATGTCGGCGACCGGACTACCGAGCGCCTCGGCTGCCAACTCCCTTATGCCATCGAGTACTTCACCATTCACCCCGACCACGACGGGAGCCTCCCCCTCGATCCGGCTCGCCCGCAGCGGATGTCCCGGCAGCGGGATGCGCCCGCCGTCCGACGTGATCGCCCGCCAGTCCAGTTCCGCACCCCGCTCGTACGCCGCCCCCAGCCCCGCCAGCACCCCGCCGGCCTGCTCCACGGCTCCCGCTCCCCCGCCCTGTCCGCTCAGCCAACGGCTGTTCGGAACGCAGTGCAGGCCCAAACCGGTGAGCGTGTCCCCCGCGCCGATCTCGACGAAGTCGAGGTGCCCGCGTTCGACGGCCGTGGCCATGGCGAGGTCGAACCGGACCGGCCGCCGGGCCTGCCGGAGCAGATAGTCGACGTCGACGGTCCATCCCTCGGGCCGCGCCTCCCCGTCGGCCGTGGTGACCAGCGGAGTGCGCAGCGGTCGGTACGTCACCTGCTCGGCCCCCGACCGGAACTCCCGCAACGCCTCCTCCACGGCGGCGGAGTGAAAGGCCCGGTCCACCGACAGCGCCCGCCAGCGCAGCCCCTCGGCGTCCAACAGCCGGGCCGCAGCCTCCAATGCCTCCGGCGCCCCCGAGATCACCTGCGAGCGCGGACCGTTGACGGCGGCGAGCTCCGCCCCGGCCGCCCGCGCCACCCGCTCCGCCTCCTCGCGCTCCGCCCGCACGGCGAGCATGCCGCCCACCGGGCTGAGCGTGTGCATCAGCCGCCCGCGCAGGGCGGTGAGCCGCAGTCCGTCCGCCACGTCGATCGCCCCGGCGACACACAGCGCCGCGTACTCACCCACGCTGTGCCCGAACAGCAGCGCGGGCTCGATCCCGGTGGCCCGCCACACCTCGGCGAGCGCCACTTGGTGGGCGAAGAGGGCAGCTTGCGCGGTGTCCGTGGGCCAGACCTGGTCGGTGGGCTTCTCCTCCAGCAGGAGGGGCAGCACGTCGTCCGGACACTGGTCGAGGACCCGCCGGGCGACGGGATGGGCGGCGTACAGCCCGCTCGCCATGCCCCGGCGCGCGCTGCCCTGCCCGGCGAAAGCGAAGGCGAAGCCAACCGGGCCCAACGCGTCCCGCACCGGCGCCCGTTCGGTCAGTGACCGCGCGACCTCCGCCGCCGTACGCCCCACCGCGGTCGCACGGAAGGCGCGATGCGGGCGGCCGAGGGCCAGGGTCGCCGCCACATCGGTGGCCGCCGGCTCCGGCTGCCGCCGCAGATGGTCTGCGACCGAGTCGGTGAACTCGGCGAGCGCCTTCTCGTCGGTCGCCGACACCGGTACCAGGACCGGAAGTTCGCGACCGGGACCCGACGCCCGTGGGGGCGCCTCCTCCAGTACGACATGCGCGTTGGTGCCGCCGACCCCGAGGGCGCTGACGCCCGCCCGGCGGGGAGTGCCTTCCGGGGCGGGCCAGGGACGCAGCTCGGCCGCGAGGCTCAACGGACTGTCATCGAGCCGCAGTTCGGGGTTGGGCCGGTTCAGATTCAGCGTGGGGACCAGCATGCGGTGCCGAAGCATGAGCACCGTCTTGATCAGCCCCGCCATGCCCGCGCAGCTGTCCAGGTGACCGATGTTCGGCTTGACCGAGCCGACGGCGCAGGAAGCAGTGCCCCCGAGGGCCCGGCCGAGCGCCGCGAACTCCACGGGATCGCCGAGCCGGGTGCCGGTGCCGTGGGCCTCGACGTAGGAGATCGTCTCGGGGGCGACGTCCGCCCTGCGCAGGGCCTGCCGTACGACCTCCACCTGCCCGGTGACGCCGGGGGCGGTGAAACCGACCTTGCCCGCGCCGTCGTTGTTGACGGCCGAGCCGAGGATGACGGCGTGCACGGTGTCGCCGTCGGCGAGGGCCCGGTCGAGGCGTTTGAGCAGCACGGCGGCGACGCCGTTGCCACCGACCGTGCCGTCGGCGTCCGCGTCGAAGGCCCGGCACCGGCCGCTGGGCGAGAGGACGGAGCCGGGGTGGGTGCGGTAGCCGCTCTCCTGCGGCAGATGCACGGCCGCGGCCCCGGCGAGCGCCAGCTCGGTCTCCCCGTTCAGCAGGGCCTGCACGGCGAGGTGGACGGCGACCAGCGAGGTGGAGCAGGCGGTCTGCACGCCGATCGCCGGTCCGGTGAGCCCGAGCCGGTAGGCGACGCGGGTGGCGAGGAAGTCCGGCTGGGCGCCCATGGCGCGCTGCATACCGGTGGCGGGGTCCACGGCCGAAGCCGCCTCCGTGGCCTGCTGGTGGTCGTAGAGATTCATGCCCGAGCCCGCGAACACGCCGATCCTGGTGCCGGGTTCGGCCGCCGCGTAGCCGCCGTCCTCCAGCGCCCGGTGGCAGCACTCCAGGAACAGCCGGTGCGCGGGATGGGTGAGCCGGGTCTCCTTGAGGCTCATCCCGAAGAACTCGGCGTCGAACTCCTCGGCCCCGTCCAGGACTCCGGCGACCGGCACCCGTTCGGGTCCGACCTCCCCGAAGACCCGGACACTGTCGACGCCGTCGCGCAGATTGGCCCAGAACCCGTCGATGGTGTCCGCGCCGGGGAAGCGCAGGGCCATCCCGACGACGGCGATACGGCGGTCGTCGGCGGCACCGGACTTGGGTGGCGTCTCCGGGCGTACGTCCGTCCCGGGGCCCGCCCCGAGATGCGCCGCCAGCGCGGCGGCAGTGGGATGCTCGAAGAAGACCGTCTGCGGGATCCGCACCCCGAGCCGCCCCTCCAGCCGCGCGCGCAGCCGTACGACGAGAACGGAGGTCAGGCCGAGTTCGTAGAACGGGGTGTGCGCGTCGGCCGGGCGGTCGAGGAGGGCGGCGAGTTCCTCCCGTACGGCTCGCATGACGGCGTCCGCGTCGGGCCGCGTGGCGGCCTCCGTCCCCGCGATGAACCGTTCCCGCAGCTCGCCTCGCCGCACCTTCCCCGCAGGCGTCCTCGGGAAGTCCCGCGCCGGAACGGGCACCACATGGGCGGCGGTGAGCCGTAGCCGCGTGTACAGGGCCGCCCGCACCTCCCGCCCGATCCGCACATCCTCCTCGCCGCCCCGGCCGACGAAGAACACCGCCAGCTCCTCGGTCCCGCGCACCGGATGCGGGATGCCGCAGGCGGCCACCTCGCCCTGCCGGATCCCGGGGACGGCACTCACCGCCTCCTCCACCTCATGGGCGTACACGTTGTGCCCGTTGAGGATGATCAGGTCCTTGCGGCGGCCGGTGATGACGACCTGACCGGCGTCGAGGAAGGCCAGGTCGCCGGTGTCCAGCCAGTCCCGTCCAGCGGGGAAGGCCGCGGCGTCGGCCTCCGGGTCGTCGACGTAACCGGGGGTGAGGCGGGCGGGCGAGTGGACCTGGAGTCGGCCGATGCGACCGTCCGGGGCGAGGTCGCCGCGGTCGTCGACGATGCGCAGGGTGACACCGTGCGCGGGCGCCCCGGCCGCGACGAAGGTGACGGTCTCGTCGTCGGGCGTCGAGGCGTCGGCGCGCAGGAGGTCGCCGCCGAGGCTGCTCTTGAGCAGCCGATGGACCGTGCCCGGCCGGTCGAGTCGGCCGTAGGTGACGCCGGTGACGGTCTCCGCCATGCCCCAGGCCGGGACGATGTGCCCCTCGCGGACACCGAGGCCATGCGTCGCGTCGAGGAAGTCACGCATAACGGGGAGCGTGATCTGCTCACCCCCGCAGACGAGGGTCTTGAGACTGCTCAAGTCCCATGTTCTGTCGGGCGATTCACGCTCCTCCAGCGCATCCGCGACCAGCCGGTACGCGAACGTCGGCGCCCATCCGTGCTGCGCCCGGTGCTCGTGCATGAGGTCGAGCCAGCGCAGCGGGTCGGCCAGTACCCGTTCGGTCGGTGCGTGGACGTTGGTGCAGCCGGTGAAGACGGCGAGCAGGTGGTAGAGCAGGAACGCCCCGCTGTGGTCGACGGGGAGCCAGTTGACCATGGTGTCGTCGGGCCGCACGTCCAGGATCCGCCGACTGCTCGCGGCGAAGTCCGCCAGCCCCGCATGCGTCAGCCGCGCGGCCTTGGGCGCGCCGGTGCTGCCGGAGGAGAGCATCAGCAGGGCGACGTCGGACCCGTGGGGCTCGGCGAACTCGTGGGCGGGCGTGGCGTCCGGAAGCTCGTGCACGTCCGTGAGGACGAGCGGGTCGCCCAACAACGCGCAGGCGTGCCGCAGGCGTTCGTGCGCGGGCGAGCCCGCGAGGGGCGGGTCGGCGATGGCGACGGGCTGGATGCCGCCCAGGACGCAGGCCCAGAAGGCGGGGAAGAAGTCGGCGAGCGGCAGCCCGCACAGCACGACGAAGTCCCCGCGGCCCACTCCGCGCTCACGCAGGCCGCCGAGCAACAGCCGGGCGCGCAGGAGAAGTTCGGGGTAGGTGAGGCGGCTGGTGGACCCATCGGCGGCGACGGTGACGACCCCGGCGCCGGGCGCGGTCTCCGCCGCCCGCAGCAGCGCCGCCGCCGCGTCCCGTGGATCCGAGGCGTCCCACTCCGGCTCAGGCCCCTGGCAGACGGCCGTCCCCCGTACGCGTTCCATGCGTCCCCTCTTCCTCTGTCGGTGCCGTGCACATCGGTTCGTCTCTCGTGTAGCTCAGGCCGGTGGTCTTCCGGTCGACGCGTCCCGCGCGGGAGGCGAGCAGCAGGGCCAGGGCCCCGCACACGGCGACTCCGTGGAAGAGCGCGACGACGGTCAGCGGGGACAGCGACTCCAGGGCGGCGGCGGCCACGACGGTCCCCAGCGCGAAGCCGGCCTGTTCCGCGGTGGCGGACAGCCCGAAGAGGCGCCCGCGTTCCCGGTCCCCGGTGGCCTGGAGGCGGGAGGTGTAGACGATCTCGGTCCAGCCGTCGGCGAACCCGGCAGCGGCGGCGGCCACCATCAGCGCCACGGCGGGCAGTCCGGTGAAGGCGAGAACGAAGGAGCAGGACATCGCGCAGGTACCGAGCGCGAAGGCCCGCTCGCCGCGGGCTTTCCCACCGCGCTTGAGCACCTGGTGGGCGAGCACGGTACCGACCGCCCAGGCGGCCCAGAACCGGCTCATGTACAGCGCGGGATCCGACGCCTCGGCGATCTCGGCCACGACGGGAAGGGCGACGTTGTGCGAGGAGGAGGCCAGAGCGTCCGTACCGCGCAGCGCGACGAGCCCGAGCACCAGCGCGGGCACCCCGGCCCAGGCCCGCGTGAACCCGCCCGGCTCGACGGGCTCCGTGGACTCTCCCGAGGACTCCTCCTCGGTGCGCGGGCGCAGCACCAGCAGGGCCGCCCCGGACACCACGAAGCTGGCGGCGTTGACGGCGAACGCGGTGCCGTATCCGCCGTAGGCGATGACGGGCGCGGCGGAGGCGAACCCGAGGACGGTGGCGAGGGAACGAGCGGTGACCAACAGCCCGTTGGCGTGCGCGCGCCCCTCCTGCCCGACCATGACGGGCACGGCGCTGCGCAGCGCGACACTGAAGAAGGTGTTCCCGGCCCCCAGCACCACGACGACACACCCGAGCACCCATAACGGCGTCCGCGCCCCGCACACCGCAAGCACGGCCATGGCGGTGGCCTGCGCGGCATCGGCGCCGATCATCACGCCACGCCGCCCGACCCGCGCGCCGACCGCTCCGGCTATGGGCCCGGCCACGACCCCGGCGAGCAGCCGTAGCGCCATCACGGCCCCGATACCGAAGGCGGTGCCCGTGACTTCGTAGGAGAAAAGGCTCAATGCGATGAGATTGAGGTAATTGCCGTAGGCGGACACGGCATATGAGGTCACGAGCAGCCGAAACCGGAACATCGAGCGAGCATATCGGCCAATCCGAAGGTCAGGCCCCCCTCGCCGCGGAATGTTCCATTCCACATAGAGGCGGCGTTTTCGCAGGTCAGAGCGCTATTCCCAAATGTCGATGTAGCGACAGGATGGCTTATATACAGCCATGAGGATCTTGATGGCCTATACCATGTAGGTGACATCCGGATCCACCGACAAGAACAGAGAGAACAGACACAAGAGGAAACAGAACGCAAGACGGGGGAATCTTGAGCACTACCGCAAGCAGCCTTTCGCACGAAGAGCCGCACATACGCGAATCCGTCCCGAAAATCCCCGACGAAGCCTTCAAGGACGATCACGTCAAGGCCGCCCTGGCCCAGGCGCAGGCGCTCATCCAGTCCGCGCTGCACGCGCACGACAGCGCCCGCGGGCCGCTCCCCGGCCCGGCCGAACCCCTGCGCACCGAGGACGCCTTCCGCGCCGCGCTCGACCACTGGCGTTCCCAGCCCCGGCGCACCTCCCCGGAACTCTGCTACGTCGATCTCGGCGCCCGCTACTCCTGCCGTTACGGCGGCGCCTGGCCGACCCAGCAGTGGCTCCTGGAGCACGGCGCTCCGGTGCGGGTGCTGACCGTGGCGGCCGACGGCGGCGAGGGCTGCCGTATCGGCTGTCTGGAGAGCAGTGTCCGACGCGGCGCCCAGGTGCGGGTGTCGCTGCATCCGCTGTCCGGCTTCGCCCTGCTGAACCGCACCGCGGCGATCCTGCCCGCGCACCGGGGCACCTCCCGCTCGGTCCTGGTCCGCGAACCGCACACCGTGCACTCCTTACGCGTGCTGTTCGACGCGGTGTTCAGCCGGGCCGCCGACTGGTCCATCGCGATGCGCTTCACCTCCCAGGACGGCGGCGAGGAGGAGGAAACGCTGCTGAAGGTGCTGCACCTGATGGGCACCGGCCGTACGGACGAGGTCGCCGCCCGCGAACTCGACATGTCCGTACGGACGTACCGGCGCCATGTCTCGGAGGTGATGCAGCGCCTCGACGCCTCCTCCCGGTTCCAGGCGGGGCTGCGCGCCGCCGAACTGGGCCTGACCAGCGGGACGCCGCGACAGGACGGGCGCCAGGGGTCACCGCCCCCGCAGCAGCACGGGCAGTGACTCGAAGCCGCGGATGAGGTTGGAGGCTGCCCGGACCGGCTCACCGGCCGGTTCGGGCAGTCGCACCCTGCGGGTCAACTCCTCGAAGAACACGGTGAGTTCGGCCAGCGCGAGGGCCGATCCGAGGCAGTAGTGCTCGCCCGGGGCCAGCGCCACATGCCGGTTCGGGGTGCGCAGCGCGTCGAACCGGTCGGGGTCCGGGAAGACCCCGGGGTCGCGGTTGGCGGCCGGCAGCCACACCGCGACCCGGTCCCCCGCCCGCACCCGTCGCCCGGCCAGTTCGGCGTCCTCGGTGGCGGTGCGCAGCACATGCATGGCCGGGCTGGTGAACCGGAGGATCTCCTGCGCGGTGGTCTCCATCGGATGGTCCGGCCGACTCGCCAGCTCCCACTGGCCCGGATCGCGCATCAGGGCGAGCAGCCCGCCGACGGTGGCGTGCCGGGTCGTCTCGTTGCCGCCGGAGACGAGGCCGTCGCAGTTCAGGTAGATCTCCTCGTCGGTCAGCGGCCGCCCGTCGACGGTGCCCTGGACGAGCGCGGTGACCACGTCGTCCGCGGGCTCCCGCCGTCTGAGCTCGGCGAGTTCGGCGTAGTACACGAGGATGTCGGTGTGCGCGCGGGCCGCCGCCGCGCGGTCCGCGGAGCCCGGCCCGGCGTGGCCGAACGCCGTCATGGTGCGGTCCAGCATGAAGGCCCGGTCGGCGGGCGGCACCCCGAGCAGATCGCAGATCACCGCGACCGGCAGCCTGGCCGCGACGTCCACGAAATCGCACCGTCCGCGCTCCAGCGCCTCCTCGACGATTCCCCGCGCGGTGGCCCGCATGGCGTGCCGCAGCCGGGCCACCGTACGCGGGGTGAAGGCGGCGTTCATGACGTGCCTCAGCTTGGCGTGCCGGGGCGGGTCGGTGACGATGAGCATGCGCCCCGAGGCCGCCTCGGTCGCGCCCGGTGAGTCGTCGAGCCGCATGCCCCGGCCGGAGGCGTACACCTCCGGCCGGCGCAGCACGTCCAGCGCCGCACGGTGGCCGAGCACGGCCCAGAAGGACTCCTTGCCGACGCGCTCGTTGCGGTACACCGGCGACCGGGCGCGCAACCGCGCCCACACGGCCTCCGGTTCGCCGTCCCGGTACAACGCCGGATCGGCCAGGTCGGGCGCCTCGACCAGCTGACCGGTATCAGACATCGGCGGCCCGGACCAGGCTCGCCGGACGCAGGTCGGTCCAGTGCTCCTCGACGTAGTCCAGGCACTCCTGCCGCCCGGCCTCCCCGTGGACGGTCGTCCAGCCGTCGGGGACGGCGGCGAACGCCGGCCACAGGGAGTGCTGGCCCTCGTCGTTGCGCAGGACCAGATAGCGGGCGTCGTTGTCCTCGAAGGGGTTGCTCATGGTGCCGCTCCTCGGGTCGAAGATGGTCGGGGTCACTGGGCCGCGTCCAGCCGGGCCCGCACGACGGGGCCGAGCTGCGCGAGTTCGTCGGGCCGGGTCATCCGGCCGTGCGTGGTGGCGATGTCGTGGGCCTCGATCCGGCCGGTGATGTGCGGCCGCCAGGCGTCCGCGTCGGGCAGTCCCTCGTCCCGGCCGAGCGTGGCGCGGAAGTGCAGCAGGTCGCCGTCGTACGGGGTGGGCCGGTGGGCCCGGGCGGCGTGCGCACTGGCGGGCAGGACGTCCGCGATGGCCGTGAGGTGGTCCTCGGTGAAGTCGGCGAGTCCGGCGGCGCGCAGCAGCGCCGCGGCGCGGGCCGGGTCGAGCGGTCCGTCGGCGGGATCGGGCGGCTCGACGCCGAAGTACTCGGCGAACAGGAAGCGCAGCACCTCGCCGCGGTCGGTCGGCTCGTCGGCGGGCAGCGCCTCGGGCGGATAGGAGTCGAGCATGGCCAGCAGCCCGACCTGGTGCCCGGCCGCCCGCAGCCGGGCCGCGACGGCCTGGGCGAGCTGTCCGCCGAAGGACCAGCCGAGCAGGTGGTACGGGCCGGTGGGCCGGACCTCCAGGATGCGGGCGCAGTAGTCCTCGGCCATCCGGTCGACGCCGTCGTGGACATGGCCGGGTTCGGTCAGTCCGCGCGCCTGGATGCCGTAGACCGGCTGGTCGGGCGGGAGATGGCGGAGCAGTCCGGTGTAGCACCAGCTGAATCCGCCGGCCGGGTGCAGGCAGAACAGCGGGGCGCGGGTGCCGGTGGCGCGCAGCGGCAGCAGGACGGACCAGGCGTCGCGTGCCTCGCCGCCGCCGAGGCGGGTGGCGAGCCCGGCCGGGGTGGGTGCCTCGAACAGAGTGCGCAGGCCGAGTTCCACGCCGAGCACCGAGCGGACCCGGGCGGCGAGCCTGGTGGCCAGCAGGGAGTGGCCGCCGAGCGCGAAGAAGTCGTCCTGGGCGCCCACGAAGGGGAGTTCGAGCACCTCGGCGAACAGCTCGCACAGCACCTGTTCCTCGGGGCCCGACGGAGGCGCGGTCCGCGCCGCGCGCGCGTCGGGTGCGGGCAGGGCACGCCGGTTCACCTTGCCGTTCGGGGTGCGCGGCAGGCGGTCCACGACGACCAGGGCGCCCGGCACCATGGCCGCGGGCAGCCGGTCCGCGGCGTGCCGGCGCAGGGCGACCGGGTCGAGCGGGTCGCCGCCGCGGGCGGGGACGACGTAGCCGACGAGGGCGCGGGCGGCGCCGGGCAGCTCCCGTACGGCCACCGCGGCCTCGGTGACGTCGGGGTGGGCGGCGAGGACGGCCTCGACCTCGCCGGGCTCCACCCGCACCCCGCGCACCTTCACCTGGTCGTCGGCGCGTCCCAGGAAGGCGAGGCTGCCGTCGGGCCGCCACATCACCAGGTCGCCGGTGCGGTACATGCGCGCCCCGGTCGGGCCGAAGGGGTCGGCGACGAACCGTTCGGCGGTGACCGCGGCCCGGCCCAGGTAGCCGCGGCCCACACCGACGCCGCCGTAGTACAGCTCGCCGGGCGTGCCCGGGGGCACCGGGCGCAGGGCGGAGTCGAGGACGTGGGCGCGGGTGTTCCACAGGGGGCGGCCGATGGACTGGTCGTGGACGGTGCAGTGGGCGTACAGGCTCTCGCTGCTGACCTCGGTGCAGCCGCAGAAGTTGATCAGTCGCGCGTCGGGGCAGCAGCGGGCGAGCCGGGCGGGCAGTTCGGGCGGCATGGGCTCGCCGCTGCTGAGCACGAGACGCAGCGAGGCGAGCCGTCCGGCGCCGTCGGCGCTGTCTTCCTCCTCCTTCAGCAGGGCCTGGAGCAGGCTCGGTACGGCGGTCAGGACGCGGGTGCCGCTCTTGCCGACGAGGTCGGCGAGCGCGGCCGGGTCCTTGGCGGTGGCGGCGTCGGCGAGGACGACCCGGCCGCCGTGCACGAGGGTCTGGAGGATCTCCACGGTGCCGTCGATGAAGCTGATCGAACTCTTCGCGCACACCGGGTCGTTGGCGTCGAAGGAGTACAGCTCGGCGAACCAGGCCATCCGGTTGACCAGGCCGCGCTGGGTGCCGACGACGCCCTTGGGGCGGCCGGTGGAGCCGGAGGTGTAGACGACGTTGACGGCGGTGTCGCCGGTGACGGGGGCGTGGGGGCCCGGGCGGTCCTGGAGATCTTGGAGGTCCAGTTCGTCGAGGACGGTCCAGTCGGCGGCGGGGAGTCGGCCGACGGCCGCGCTGTCGGAGAGCAGCAGGGCGGGCCGGGCGTCGGCGAGCATGCCGGTGATGCGTTCGGCCGGGTAGTCCGGGTCCACGGGCAGGTAGGCGGCACCGGTGCGGACAATGGCGAGCAGGGCGACGACCAGCAGCACGGACCGGTCGGCGGCGAGCGCCACGATCCGCTCGGGTCCCGCGCCCCGCTCGATCAGATACCGGGCCAGCCGGGAGGCCCGCGCGTCGAGTTCGGCGTAGGTCAGCTCCTCGTCGCCGAAGACCAGGGCCACCTCGTGCGGGCGGCGGCGGAAGGAGTCGTCGAGGAGTCCGGCGAGCGTGGTGTCGGGCACCGGGCGGCCGGTGTCGTTCCAGTCCGTCAGGACCTGCGTCAGCCGGGCGGGCGGCAGCGGTTCGACGCGGCCCGTGGCCTGGTCGGGGTCGGCGGCGAAGGCGATGAGGACGGCGCACAGCGCGGCCAGGATCTCCTCGGCGCGTTCGTCGTCGATCAGGTCGGCGCGGTGGTCGAGCCGCAGGTGCAGTCGGGCGCCGGGGACGACGGCCAGCATCAGCGGGTAGTGGGTGGCGTCATGGCCGACGATGCCGGTGACGGTCAGCTGCCGGGCGGTGAGGGCGGCGGATCCGGTGGGGTAGTTCTCGAACACGACGACGGTGTCGAAGAGTTCGGCGACCCCGGCCGCCCGCTGGACGTCGGCGAGCGGCAGATGGTGGTGCGCGCTCGTCGCCAGGTGCCGGTCGCGGGCCTGGACGGCCACCGCGGCGAGCGGGTCGGCGGGGGACGTACGCACCCGGGTGGGCACCGTGTTGATGAACAGCCCCACCATGGCGTCGACGCCGGGCAGTTCGGGCGGCCGTCCGGAGACCACGGTTCCGAAGACGACGTCGTCCTGGCCGGTGAGCCGGCCCAGCAGCACCGCCCAGGCCGCCTGGACCAGGTTGTTCAGGGTCAGCCCCCGGGAGCGGGCCAGCTCGGTGAGCGCCCGGGTGAGGTCCTCGTCGAGGTCGGCGGTACGGCGCCGGGGCACCCGCGGAGCCGGCTCGGCGGCGGGCGGGGCGATCCGGGTGGGCTCGTCCACCCCGGCCAGCTCGGCCCGCCAGGCCGCGCGGGCGGCGGCCCCGTCCTGCCGGGCCACCCAGGCCAGATAGTCGCGGTAGGGCGGGGCGGGCGGCAGGGCCAAGGGGTCGCCGTCCGCGTCGTAGAGCGCGAGGAGTTCGCGCACCAGCACGGGCGTGGACCAGCCGTCCAGCAGGATGTGATGGACCGTCAGCATCAGCCGGTGCCGGTCCCGGGCCAGCCGGAGCAGGGCGGCGCGCACCAGCGGGGGCGCCGCGAGGTCGAAGCGGCGGGCCCGGTCGGCGGCGAGGAAGCGGTCGGCGCCGTCCGGGGATCCGCTGAAGTCGACTTCCTCCCACGGCAGTTCGACCGCACGCGGCAGGACCTGAACCGGCCGGTCGAGACCCTCCGTCCAGAACGCCGCGCCCAGCTGGGGATGGCGCACCAGCAGGGCCTCGGCGGACCGGCGCAGCGCGGTGGCGTCGAGCGGACCGGCGAGATCGAGGACGAGCTGGGTGACGTACACGTCGGGCCCGTCCGGGTGGTAGAGGCTGTGGAAGAACAGGCCCTCCTGGAGCGGGGAGAGCGGCAGGACGTCGCTCAGTCCGGACCGTTGGTTCACCGCGGGGACCTCCAAGCTGCTTCGAGTCGGTCGAGCTGGTCCTGGCTGAGGCCGACCAGCGGTACGTCGGACGGGGTGCGCCCGGCGTCGCCCGCGTCGTGCCGGGCGAGCGTGGCCAGCACCGCGAGCCAGGTGTCGGCGAGGGCCGCCACGTCGTCCTCGCCGAGCAGCGCGCCCGGCCAGGTCCACCCGGCGCGCAGCACCGGCCCCTCGGGGCGGTCCTCGGCCACGACGTTCAGGGCCAGGGTGTGCACCGCGGGCAGGTCCGGGTCGGCGCCGCCGCCGAAGGCGCCCGGGGCCGGGTCGATCGCCCAGTCGGCGGCCGGGCCGCCGGAGGGCAGCCTGCCGAGGTAGTTGAAGCCGACGCGCGGCACGGCGAGTCCGGCGAGCCGGGGCGCGGTGCCCGCGTTGAGATGGCGCAGCAGACCGTGGCCGATACGGTCGCCGGGGGCGGACCGCACCTGCTCCTTGATCCGCTTCACGGCGTCGCCGAGGGCCGGTCCGCCGGCGAGCGCCTCGTCCAGGTCGGTGTGGGCGAGGTCGAGCCGGACCGGATGCGCGCTGGTGAACCAGCCGACCGTGCGGGAGACGTCCGCACCGGGGAGGTCGGCGCGGCCGTGCCCCTCCAGCTCGACGAGCAGCGCGTCGGCCGGTGTGCCGCGGTCGCGGCGCCAGCGGGCCACGGCCAACGCGAGCGCGGTGAGCAGGAGTTCGTCGGGACCGCAGTGGAACGCCGGGGCGACCGTCGTGAGCAGCGCCCGGCCGGTGTCCGCGGCGAGGCTGTCGGCGCGGCGCCGGATCGTGCGGGTGACGTCCCGGCCCGGCACCGGGTCCAGGCCCGGCGCGAGCGGCGCGGGTACGGTCGACGTGGCCTGCCAGTGCGGCAGTTCGGCGGTGCGCCGGGTGCTGTCGGCCTCGGCGGCCAGCAGCTGCGACCAGCGCCGGAAGGACGTGACCACGGGCTGTGGACGCGGTTCCCGGCCCTCGGTGAGCGCGCGGCCCGCCTCGGCGATGTCCTCCAGGAGGATGCGCCAGGAGACCCCGTCCACGGCGAGGTGGTGCACGGCGAGGAACAGTCGGCCCGACTCGTCGGGGCCATGGTCGAACCAGACGGCGGCGACGGTACGGCCCTGGGCGGGAGCGAGTTCGGCAACAGTTCGCGCCGACTCCTCCGCAAAGTGCTCAGGCGTTACGCGGTCCACGCGGCGCAGCAGCTCCGCCGCCCGGACCGCGCCGGCCGGCGGAACCACCAGCCTTCCCTCCTCGTCCCGGCGCACGCGCAGCATGTCGTGGTGGTCGAGGAGGGTTTGGAGCACCGCGGCGACCGTGTCCTGTCGTACGCCCGCGGGCGTCCGCAGCAGCATCGACTGGTGGAAGCCGTCGGTGGGACCGCCGAGCTCGTACAGCCACCGCATCACCGGCGTCGGCGTCACTTCTCCGGTGCCGTCGTCCGGCTCCACCGCGGCGCCGGTCTCGGTGGCCACGCGGGCGAGGGCGGCGACCGTGCGGTGCCGGAAGACGTCCCGCGGCGACAGGGCGAGTCCGGCGGCCCGGGCCCGGCTGCTGAGCTGGATGGCGGTGATGCTGTCGCCGCCCAGGTCGAAGAAGTCGTCCTCCACTCCGGCGTCCGGCATGCCGAGCGCCTCGCGCACGATGCCGCACAGCGTCTCCTCCACCGCCCCTAGCGGCGCCCGTCCGCCGATGGCGCCCACCGGTTCGGGGGCGGGCAGCGCGGCCCGGTCCAGCTTGCCGTTGGGCGACAGGGGCAGGCGGTCCAGCGTGACGAAGGCGGCCGGGACCATGTAGTCCGGCAGCGTCCGCGCCACGAAGGCCCGCAGCTCGGCGCCGTCGGGGCCGTCGGTGCCGGGCGCGGGGACGACGTAGCCGACGAGGCGGCTGGTGCGCGGCCCGGTGTGCACGGCGACGGCCGTCCGGGCGACCCCGGGGTGTGCGGCCAGCGCCGTCTCGATCTCGCCGAGTTCGATCCGGTAGCCGCGGATCTTGACCTGTTCGTCCACCCGGCCGACGAACTCCAGCTGACCGTCCGTGCGGCGCCTGGCGAGGTCCCCGGTGCGGTACATCCGGCTGCCCGGCGCGCCCCAGGGGTCGGCCACGAAGCGTTCGGCGGTGGCGGTGGGCCGGCTCCGGTAGCCGCGGGCCAGGCCCGCGCCGGCGATGTACACCTCGGCCGGCACACCGGGCGGCACCGGCCGCAGCCGCTCGTCGAGCAGATGAACGCGCACGCCCCGGATCGGGGTGCCGATGGGCGGGGTGCCGCCCGCGGTGAGCGGCTCGGTGACGGTCGCCGAGACGGTGGTCTCGGTCGGGCCGTAGGAGTTGAGCATCCGGCAGCGCGGCGCCCAGTGCGCCATCAGCGCGGGCGGGCAGGCCTCACCGACGACGAACAGCGTGGTGTCCGGCAGCAGCGCGTCGTCGGGGAGGATCGCCAGCACGGACGGCGGGATGGCCAGATGGGTCACCTTCTGCGAGGTCACCAGCGGTACCAGGTCCTCGGCGGCGTTCCACGCGCCCGTGGGGTGCATGACCACACAGCCGCCGGCCAGCAGGGTGGCGCCGATCTCCCAGAACGCCCCGTCGAAGCTGGGCGAGGCGAACTGGAGCACCCGGCTCCCGGGACCGACTCCACCCAGCTCCTCCTGGGAGGCGGCGACCAGGTTGGCGACCCCGCGGTGCGGCACCTCCACGCCCTTGGGGCGGCCCGTGGAGCCGGAGGTGTAGACGACGTAGGCGACATGCCCGGGGCGCAGGGGTGCCCGGCGCTCGGAGTCGGCCACGTCGTGCGGGGACACGGCGCCGAGGGCGTCGCGGGTGTCCGGGGCGTCGAGGTCGAGGACGGGCACCCCGGCTTCGGGCGTCGGGCCGACGAGGAGCACCGGCCGGGCGTCGTCGAGCATGTGGGCGATGCGTCCGGCCGGATAGTCCGGGTCGAGCGGCAGGTACGCGGCGCCCGACTTCAGGACCGCCAGCATCGCCTCGGCGAGCCGGGGCCCACGCGGCAGCCGTACCGCGACCACCGTGTCCGGACCGGCCCCGTGCTCGATCAGTACCCGGGCCAGCCGGTTGGCGGCCTCGTTCAGCTCCCGGTACGTGCGCTGTTCGCGCCCGGCCGTGACGGCGACGGCGTGCGGCGCCTCCCGGACCCGTTCCTCGAACAGCGCGGGCGCCGTGACCGCGGCGGCGGCCTCCGGTCGGCCGGCGGTGCCCAGTGCCGTGGACTCCTCGTCGGTGAGGATCTCCAGCTCGCCGAAGGGCAGGTCGGGCCGGGCCACCGCCTGGCCCAGCAGTCGCAGCAGCCGGGCCGCGAACGCGTCGACGGTCGCCGCGTCGAACAGGTCGGTGCTGTACTCGACGCTGCCCCGGACCCCCTCGGCCCCCAGGTCACCCACCACCCGCTCGCTCAGCCCGACCGTGAGGTCGAAGCGCGCGGCCCGGGTGCCGACCGGGCGCGGGCGCACCCTGAGCCCTGGCAGCTCGACGGCGGTGTCGGCGTTGTTGTCCAGCGCCAGCATCACCTGGAACAGCGGGTTGTACGCCATGGACCGCTCGGCGCCGACCGCGTCCACCAACTGCTCGAAGGGCAGGTCCTGATGGGCGTACGCCTCCAGATCAGCGGCCCGCACCCGGGCCAGCAGCTCACGGAAGGAAGGATCACCCGAGACATCCGTACGCAGCACCAGCGTGTTCACGAAGAACCCGACCAGCTCCTCCAGACTGTCGTCCGTACGCCCCGCCACCGGCGAGCCGAGCGGGATGTCCTCCCCCGCCCCCAACCGGGACAACAGCGCGGCCAGACCGGCCTGCACCACCATGAACAGCGTCGTCCCCGTCTCCCGCGCCAGTTCCAACAGGGCCCGGTGCAGCTCGGGTTCGATGAAGAAGTGGCGCATGTCGCCGCGGTAACTGGGCTCGGCGGGCCGAGGTCGGTCCGTGGGCAGCGCGAGCTGTTCCGGGATTCCGTTCAAGGCGCCTTGCCAATAGGCGAGTTGTTCCCGGGCGAGGGTGCCGGGCTGGTCCTCGTCGCCGAGCAGTTCCTGCTGCCAGAGCGCGTAGTCGGTGTACGTCACCGGCAGCGGGGCCCACTCCGGAACCTCACCGCGCTGCCGTGCCGCGTACGCCTCGGTCAGGTCCCGCAGCAACGGCCGCAGCGACCAGCCGTCCCCGGCGATGTGATGCACCAGCAGCAGCACCGTCCACCGCTCCGGACCGGACCGGAACACCTCCACCCGCAACGGCAGTTCGGCACCGAGATCGAAGGGATACGTCACCGCCTCCGCGAGCGCGGACGGCAGCCCGTCCGCCGCGACCTCGTGAGTCCGTACGGCGACCAGGTCCGGCGCCGGCTCGTGGATGACCTGCTGGGGAACGCCCTCGCGCTCCCCGATCACGGTCCGCAGGGGTTCGTGCCGGGCGACGACGTCATTGACCGCCCCCTCCAACACCCCGACATCCAACCGCCCTTCCACCTCCAGAGCCAGCGGAATGTTGTACGTCGCACTCGGACCCTCCAGCCGGTGCAGGAACCACAACCGGCGCTGAGCGAACGACAACGGCACCACCACAGGCCGCTCCCGCCGCACCACACCCGGCCGCGACCGACCCTCCACACCCCGCACACGCTCCGCAAGACCCGCAGGCGTCGGAGCATCGAAGAGCGCCTGGATCGGCAACTCCACCCCGAACAACGACCGCAACCGGCCCACCACCCGCGTCGCCAGCAGCGAATGCCCACCCAGCTCGAAGAAGTGCGCGTCCGCCCCCACCCGCGAAAGACCCAGCACCTCCGCGAACACCCGGCAGACCATCTCCTCCTCCGGCGACCCCGCCACCCGACCACCACCGTCAGCACCCCGAACCGCATCCGAAGGCACCGGCAACGCCCGCCGGTCCACCTTCCCGTTCGGCGTCAACGGCAACGCCTCCATCACCACGAACACCCCCGGCACCATGAACCCGGGCAGGAGCTGGGCGAGGCGGGCCCGCAGCCGGTCCACGACGGGCGGGTTCGTGAGGTCGGCGGGGACGACATGGGCGGCGAGGCGACGGCCGACGGTGGCGTCGTCGAGGACGGTGACCACGGCGTGCGCCACGCTCGGGTCGTCGAGCAACGCGGCCTGGATCTCGCCGAGTTCGATGCGGTGGCCGCGGATCTTCACCTGGTCGTCGGCGCGGCCCACGAAGACGATCTGCCCGTCGGCGGTCCAGCGCACCAGGTCGCCGGTGCGGTACATGCGCTCGCCGGGCGCCCCGAACGGGCATGCCACGAACCGGCCTGCCGTCAGGCCCGGTTGGCCGACGTATCCGCGGGCCACTCCCTCGCCCGCGATGTAGAGCTCGCCCACGACATGGGGCGGCACGGGCCGCAGCCGATCGTCGAGCACGAAGCAGCGGTCGCCGTCCAGGGCGCGGCCGATCGGCACGGTCTCGCCCCGGACCGACTCCGGCCCCGCCAGTGGGTGGCAGACCGCGAACGTCGTCGTCTCGGTGGGTCCGTAGACGTGGACGACGATGGTGCCGGGGCAACGTTCGAGGGCCCGTCGGACCGCGCCCGGGGAGACGAACTCGCCGCCGGTCCACACCTCCCGCACCCCGGACAGACAGTCGGGGTGGTCCTCGACGAGATGGTTGAACAGGGCCGTGGTGAGGAACACCGCGGTGACACCGTGCCGTTGGACGGTGTCGGCGAGCGCGGCGGAGTCCAGCCGGCCCGCGGGGGCCAGCACCGCCTCCCCGCCGTGCAGGAGCGGCACCCACATCTCGTACGTCGAGGCGTCGAAGGCGTACGGCGAGTGCACCAGGACCCGGCCGTGCGCACCGGAACGCCAGTGCCGGTCGTCGGCCAGCGCCAGGATGTTGGCGTGGGTCACGGCGATGCCCTTGGGGGCACCGGTCGAGCCCGAGGTGTACATGACGTAGGCGAGATCGTCGGGGTGGCCCGCGAAGAGCGAATCGTCGCCCGTGCCGTCGGCGTGCTCCGCGCCGTCCACGCGCAGCACCGGCACGCCCAGGGCCTCGGCCGGATCCCGGTCGGTGACCAGGGCCGCCGCGCCCGTCTCGGCCAGGACGTGCCGCATGCGGGGCGCGGGGTCGGCCGGGTTCAGCGGGACATAAGCGGCTCCGGTGCGCAGGACGGCCAGCGTGGTGACGACCAGCGCCGCCGAGCGCTCCTGGAGGACGGCGACCCGGCTGCCGGGGCCGATGCCGAGGGCGCGCAGCCGTCCCGCGAGGCGGCGCTGCCGCTCGTCCAGCTCGCGGTAGGTGACGGTGCCGCCGTCAGCCTGGCGCAGTGCGACCGCGTCCGGGGTGCGGGCGGCCTGTTCGGCGAAGCGTTCCTGGACCGTGCGGGGCGTGCGCTGCGCGGCGGCGGGCAGCGCGGGCGCGTTCCACTCCCCCGTCAGCGTCGCCGTCTCACCCGGCCGGAGGACGTCCAGGCCGGACACGGCGACGGAAGGATCGGCCACGGCCTCGCCGAGCAGTCCCACCAGTCGGGCCATCAGCGCGGCGGCGGTGTCCGCCTCGAACAGGTCGGTGGCGTACTCCAAGGAGCCCTCGACACCCCCGCCGTCGACCTCGCTGAGGCTGAGCGTCAGATCGACACGGGCGACCTCGGCCCGCACCACCCGGGTGCGCACACCGAGTCCGGGCACGGCGACGGCGGCGGACGGGTTGTTGTCCAGCGACAGCATCACCTGGAAGAGGGGCTGCCGGGACAGTGACCGCTCCGGGTTGAGCGCCTCCACCAACTGCTCGAAGGGCAGGTCCTGATGGGCGTACGCCTCCAGATCAGCGGCCCGCACCCGGGCCAGCAGCTCACGGAAGGAAGGATCACCCGAGACATCCGTACGCAGCACCAGCGTGTTCACGAAGAACCCGACCAGCTCCTCCAGACTGTCGTCCGTACGCCCCGCCACCGGCGAGCCCAGCGGGATGTCCTCCCCCGCCCCCAACCGGGACAACAGCGCGGCCAGACCGGCCTGCACCACCATGAACAGCGTCGTCCCCGTCTCCCGCGCCAGGCTCAACAGCCCCTGGTGCAGCGCCGGTTCGACGCGGAAGGTGTGCACGGCACCGCGATGGCTGCTGACCGCCGGGCGCGGCCGGTCGGAGGGCAGCTCCAGCGCGTCGGGCAGACCGGCGAGGGCCGTGCGCCAGTACGTCAGGTCCTCGTGCTCCGCGTCCTCCGCGTCCTCCCCGAACTGCTCGCGCTGCCACAGGGCGTAGTCGGTGTACGTCACCGGCAGCGGCGCCCACTCGGGGGCCGCCCCGCGCTGCCGCGCCGCGTACGCCTCGGTCAGGTCGCGCAGCAGCGGCCGTACGGACGCGCCGTCCCCGGCGATGTGGTGCATGAGGAGCAGCACGGCCCACCGGTCGGCCGCCGTGCGGAACACGCTGACGCACAGGGGGAGTTCACTGCCGAGCTCGAAGGTGTGGGCCACCGCGTCGCGCAGCGCCGACTCCAGCTCACCGGGAGCCACGTCGGCGCGGTCCACGGTCACCAGGTCCGGCGCCGGTTCCCGGATGACCTGCTCCGGATCGCCCTCGCGCTCCCTGATCACGGTCCGCAGGGGTTCGTGCCGGGCGACGACGTCATTGACCGCCGCCTCCAGCACCGCGACGTCGAGCGGCCCGTCCACCTCCAGGACGAACGGGATGTTGTACGTCGCGCTCGGCCCCTCCAGCCGGTGCAGGAACCACAACCGGCGCTGAGCGAACGACAGCGGCACGGCGGACGGCCGCTCCCGCCGGACCAGACCCGAGGGAGCGGGCGGGGCGAGGCGGACCGCGAGGCCCGCGGGGGTGGGCGCGTCGAAGAGATCGGCGACCGACAGCTCGGCGCCGACCGTCGCACGGATCTTCACCAGCAGGCGGGTGGCGAGCAGGGAGTGACCGCCCAGGTCGAAGAAGTTGTCGTCCGGGCCCACCTCGTCGACGCCCAGGACCTCGGCGAACAGCCGGCCGAGGAGTTCCTCGTGCTCGGTGAGCGGCCGGTGGGCGTCCTCGGAGGCGGGCGCCGCCCGGAAGTCGGGGGCGGGGAGCGCGGCGCGGTCCGTCTTGCCGTTGGGGGTGAGCGGGAGCGCGTCCAGCAGGACGAAGGCGCCGGGCACCATGTACTCCGGCAACCGTGCGGCGGCGTAGGCGCGCAGTGCCTCGGCGTCGACGCGGGCGCCGGGTCCCGCCACGACGTGGGCGACGAGGAGTTCGCCGTGGACGGTGACCGCGTTCTGGGCGACGTCCGGGTGGCGGCGCAGGACGGTCTCCACCTCGCCGAGCTCCACCCGGTGTCCGCGGACCTTGACCTGGTCGTCGGCGCGGCCGACGAAGAGGAGCTGTCCGTCGTCCGTCCGGCGCACCAGGTCCCCGGTGCGGTACATGCGCTCGCCGGGCGCCCCGAACGGGCATGCCACGAAACGGGTGGCGGTCAGTCCGGGGCGGCGCAGATAGCCGCGGGCGAGGGAGTGTCCGGCGATGTACAGCTCTCCGGTGCCGCCGGGGGCGACCGGGCGCAGGGCGTCGTCGAGTACGTGGACGCGGGTGCCCTGGACACCGGTGCCGAGCGGGGCGGGGCCGCCGTCGGTGGTCAGCGGGGCGCTGGTGGTGGCGCAGACCGTCGTCTCGGTCGGGCCGTAGGCGTTGACCATGGTCCGGCCGGGCGCCCAGGTGCCCACCAGTTGCTCGGTCACCGCTTCTCCGGCGACGACGAGCGTGGTCACGGAGGGCAGGTCGAGGCCCGTCATCGCGGACAGGGCGGAGGGCGGCACGGTGAGATGGGTGACCTGGTGCCGGGCGAGGGTCGCGGCGAGCGCGGGCCCCGGGGTCAGCTTGTCGGCCGGTTCCACCACCAGCGCGGCCCCGCTGAACAGGCCCATCGCGGTTTCCCAGAACGCCGCGTCGAAGCTGGGCGAGGCGAACTGAAGGACACGGGCGCCGGGCCCGGCGGCGAGCCGGGTGCGCTGGGTGTGCACGAGGTCGGCGATCCCGGCGTGGGTGACGACGACACCCTTGGGGCGGCCGGTGGAGCCCGAGGTGTAGATGACGTAGGCCGGGTGGGCGGGGTCGGCCGAGACGGACCCGGGCGAGGCCGAAGCGGGTGCGCTGTCGTTGTCGCGGAGCGTCATCCGGGGCAGTCCGGCCAGTTCCACGGCCGACAGGTCGACGGACGGGTCGGTCAGCAGGAGTGCGGGGCGGGCGTCGGCGAGCATGAACTCGACGCGGTCCGGCGGGTAGTCGGGGTCCACGGGCAGGAACGCGGCCCCCGCCTTCCACACCGCGAGCACGGCCGTCATCAGGGTCCGCCCGCGCGGCAGGGCGAGCGCGACGAGGCTCTCCGGACCGATCCCACGCTCGGTCAGGCGTCGGGCGAGCGTCTCCGCACGGGTGTCCAACTCGCCGTAGGACATGGGAAGTTCGCCGTCGGTGAGCAGTGCGGGAGCATGCGGGTCGGCGGCGACACGGGCGGCGAAGAGACCGGCGGCGGTCCCGACCACCGGCCGGGCGGTCACGACGGTCCGCGGACCACTGAGGTCGGCCATGGACGTCTCCGGCCCGGCCTCGGCCAGCCGCCCGAGCAGCGCCACGACGGACTCGCCGTGCCGGGCCACGGTCTCGGGCGAGTACACGGCGGCGTTGGCCCACAGGTTGAGCTGGAGCTCCCCGGTGGCCGACTCCTGGATCATGAACTCCAGGTCGTCGACCGGCCCGATGGCGATCCACTGCCGTACGGCGGGCAGCCCGCCGAACGTCGGCTCGGCGGAGAAGGCCAGCACATTGACGATCGGCCCGTACAGCTTGGGCGCGTCGGCCGGGGTGCGCAGCTCGCGGCGGAGCCGTTCGTAGGGGTAGCGCTGGTGGGCGAGGGCCTCGTCGACCCGCTCGGCGACCTGGGCGGTGAAGGCGGCGAGCGTGGCGTCCGGGTCGTGGTCGAGCAGCAGGGGCTGCATCGTGGCGAGCATGCCCGGCACCTCGCGGGCGGCCGGTGCGGTACGCCCGGTGACGGGCAGCGTCAACAGCAGGTCCCGCCGTCCGGTCTCGGCGTGCACATGGGCGGCGACGGCGGCCACGGCGGTACGCGTCCAGCGCTGCCCCAGCCGTTCGGCCAGGGCGTGCAGGCCCCGGACGACGGAGGCGTCGGCTCCGGTGCGGTGCAGGATGTACTCCGGTCCGGCGGGCGCGCCGCGGCCGCCGAGGAGCACCGGGGCGGGCGGCTCGGCGAGCCGTCGGTGCCAGTGGGCGCGGTCGCGGGCGCAGTCGTCGGAGCCGAGGTAGGCGGTGTACTCGTCGAGCAGGTCGGCGAGGGGCCGCAGCGGGGTGCCCGCGCTGTCGGCGCCGGCGAGCAGCGCGTCGTACAGCTCGGCGGTGCGCCGGGTGAGCAGCCAGACGCCGTAGCCGTCGAGCACGAGGTGGTGGTAGCGCTGGTACCACAGGTGCCGGTCGGGGCCGATCCGGAACAGCGCCTGGGCGTGCGTGGGCCCGGTCGCCAGGTCGACGGGGCGGGCCAGTTCCGCCCGCATCCATGCCTCGGCCTCGGCCCGCGGATCGTCGCGGTCCGTCAGGTCGACCACCGGGAAGGGGAACGGCTCGGGCGGGTAGGGGACCTGCACGGGCCCGGTGGTGTCGGCCGCGAACCGCATCCGCAGCGCGTCGGTCTCGGCGACCGCCGACCGGAGCGCCGCCTCCAGCAGGTCTGCCCGCAGCGGGCCGGTGATCTCCAGGTAGGAGGCCTGGTTGTACGTCGACTTCAGCCGGTCGAGTTCATGGCCGTAGTAGGCGCCGAGCTGCGGGCCGGTCAGCGGGTGGCGTGGTGCGGGGGTCTCAGACATGGTCGGTGCTCCGCTCACGGCTCGTTCGGGCGGACGGGTCGGCGGGTTCGGGGGTGGCGCCTTCGGGGACCGCGACGAGGAGGGTCTTCTGTCCGGTCAGGCGGGTCACGGAGGTGAGCCGCAGGCCCGCCTTGCCGAACAGGGCCTCGAACTCGCCGGGGGTGCGCTCGCGGCCGGGCAGCACGGAGAGCATGTAGAGCGTCATCAGCGCGGTCATCCGGGCGTCGGCGTCGGTGCCCGGCCGGTCGTCGGCGGCGAGTTCGACGACGACGAGGCGGGCGTGCGCGGGCATGGCGCGGCGGCAGGCGGCGAGCACGGTGACGCACTGCTCGTCGTCCCAGTCGTGCAGGATCTCGCGCAGCAGATAGACGTCCCCGCCGTCCGGTACGGCGGTGAAGAAGTCCCCGGCACGGGTCTCGGCACGGTCGGCGAGCCCGGCGGCGGTGAACCGGGCGCGGGCCGCGGCGGCCGCGGCGGGCCGGTCGAGCAGCACCCCGCGCAACTCCGGGTGGGCCGCGAGCAGTTCGCACAGGAGGGCGCCGTCGCCGCCGCCGACGTCGACGAGGGTGCCGGCCGTGGAGAAGTCGTGGGCGCGCAGGATGGCGGCGCTCTCCAGTTCGACGTCCCGGGCCTGCGTGGCGTCGAACAGGTCCCGCAGGTCCGGGCGTTGGTCGAGGACGGCGAAGAAGTCGGCGCCGAACTCCTGGTCGAAGGCGGGCGTCCCGGTGCGCACGGTGTCCGGGATGCCCTGCCAGGCGCGGGCGGTGAGGGCCTGGGCCATCAGGGCGCTGGGCAGGGCACTGCCGGGGGCGCTCGTGGTGAGGGCGGTGCCGAGCCGGGCGAGGGCGAACCGGCCGTCCGGCAGCGCCTCGAAGACCTCGAAGGCGGTCAGCGCGGTCAGCGCCTGGTGCAGGGCCGCCTCGTGGGCGCCGGTGTCCCGGGCGAGCCGGGCGGCGGTGCGCGGACCGTCCGCCAGGGCGTCGGGGATACCCAGTTCGGCCACCGCGCACAGGGCGCGCGAGACCAGCGGGGCGTACAGCAGCGCGCGTACGGCGACGGCGGCGTCGGCTTCCTCGGGGCGCATCAGGACTCCCTCCGCCGGACGTGGCGGCGCTCGGCCGCGGCGTACAGGCCGAGCATCAGCGGCTCGCGGATCCGGCCCTCGGCGAACTGCGCGCCGAAGCGTTCGCGGTAGGCGGCGAACCAGTGCGGGAGTTCGTGCAGGAAGAGGATGTCGTGCGAGGCCATGTGCCGGACGGCGAGCAGCGGCAGCGGGGAGCGGGAGACCCGGAACCCGTCGTTGCGCACCGAGCGTTCGTCGCAGGCGGGGTGGAACTGGCCGATCATGGCGCCGCCCGCCACGGCGGCGTTCTTCAGCCGGGCGTGCACCTCGTCGAGGGCCGCGTACCCGTCCTCGGCGAGGTCGGGCAGCACCACGACAAGGCTGTCCAGGGAATCCTCGGCGGGCCGGCGGACGAACCGGTCGAGTTCCTCCTCCAGCAGGGCGTGCAGTTCGTCGGGGTCCTTGCCGGAGACCTCGTAGTGGAAGGCGGCACGCAGCGCGTCGGCCTGGAGCGCGGCCGGCACGAACGGGCAGACGGCTCCCTTGCGGCGCAGCTGCGGATGCGGCTGACTGATGTAGTCGACGAGCCAGGAGTCGAGTACGGCGATGTCCTCGCGCAGCCGGTGCTCGTATCCGCTCGGCGGGGACACGGTGGTGTCGCCGCTGAACCCGGCGAGCGACGGCTGTGTGCCCGGTTCGGCACCCGTGGTCATGTCTTTCCCTCCGGTGGGCACGGCCGTCAGGCCGTCAGCTTCGTCAGGGCCTGCGCGAGCTGTTCCAGCTCGCGGCGGATGTGCGGAAGTTCGGTGGGGTCGTCGGCGTCCAGCGCGGTACGGCGCTGAAGGTCGGTCGCGCCGTGCATGAGGCTGGTCGCGGCGCGGAAGCGCAGGGCGTGCGGATCGTCGCCGAAGTGGTGGCCGCCGAGCACGGCGACCCCGGCCCGCTCCAGCAGCACCCGCTCCAGGGACGCCGAGTCGACGGCGCCGTGCGCGGCGAGCACCTCGCGGGCGGGCTCGAAGTCGGGGTAGACGTAGAAGCCGCCGCCGGGGGTACGGCACCGGGCGCCCGCGTCGGTCATGACGCGGTGCACGGCCCGGGTGACGTCGGCGTGCAGCCGGGCGCCGCGGGCGACGTGCGCGGTCAGCTCGGGCGGTTCGTCGTAGGCGTACCGGGCGACGCTCTGGAGCGGTCCGGCCAGCGAGGACCAGACCTCGCTGGCGGTGGCGAGGACGCGGGCGCGCAGCCGCTCGCCCCGGTCCCCGGCGGGGAACCGTGCCGAACCGATCCGCCAGCCGCCGAGGGCATGCGTCTTGCTGAGGCCGGTGGTGACAACCGTGCGCTCGGGCGCGACCTCGGCGGGGCTGCGGAAGCCGGTGGCGGGGTCGTGCAGAAGGTCCCGGTAGATCTCGTCGGAGACCACGGTGAGGTCCGCCTCGCGGGCGATCTCGCAGACCCTGTCGACGATTTCGGGCGGCGCCAGCGTGCCGGTCGGGTTGTCCGGCAGGGTCAGCACCAGCAGCCCGGCCCGCCGCCCCTGTTCCCGGATCCGCTCCAGGGTCCGGGCCAGCGCGTCCGGCTCGGGCACGCCCCCGCACTCCGGAGGGATGTCCACTCCCCAGGCCCGGCGCCCCATCAGCCGCGCCTGCGGCCCGTACGTCACCCAGGCCGGCCGGGGCAGCAGCACGTCCCCCTCGACGGCGGCGACCAGCGCCATCAGCAGCGGCTTGCTGCCGGGCGCCACGGCGATCTGCCCGCCCTCGGTGGGCAGCCCCCGCCGCCGGTGGTACCCGGCCACGGCGGCCAGCACCTCGGGGCGTCCCGCGACCGGCCCGTAGGCGGTGTGCCCGGCCGCTTCACCGAGCGCCCGCACCAGCCCGGCGGGCAACGGCAGCCGCGCCTCCCCGAACCCCAGATGCAGCACCCGCTCCCCGGCGGCCCGGAGCCGGGCGACCTCCTGGTCGAGTGCGAGATTGGGCGATATCCCGGAGCTCATCACGCCACCTCCGCCCGGGCCCCGCCGGTGAGTGCGGCGTGCAGCGCCTCGTCCGCGCCCGCCTCGCACCGCAGCTCGTCGACCCAGGCGGCGGTCGGCGACCAGGGCGCCCGGAACGGACGTCCGACGAGGCGTGGATCGCGGGCCTGGAGCAGCCGCAGCCGGAAGTACCGCCCCTCGGGAAGGTGTTCCACCCCGTCCACGACTACCTTGCCGACGGTGGTCGACATCACCGGCCCGCGCACGGTCCGGGCGAGGCCGGGCAGTTCGCGGTAGGCCTCCTGGAAGATGTCCACCGCGCGGGCCAGCGGCACCCGGTAGTAGGCGTGCGGCCCGGTGTCCCGGGCCACGAACATGTAGTACGGCACCAGCCCCGCGGCGAGTTCGGCCCGCCACAGCCCGGACCAGGTGGCGGCGTTGTCGTTGACGTGGCCGATGAGCGGGGCCTGGCAGTACACGACGGCGCCGGTCGCCCGGATCCGTTCCAGGGCGCGCTGGGCGAGCGGGGTGGCGAGTTCGCGCGGATGGCTGAGGTGGGCCATCACCGCGAGGGTGCGCCCGGACTGGACGACCCGCTCGAACAGGCGCAGGACGTCGTCGGCGTCGCTGTCGCTGACGAACCGCTGCGGCCAGTAGGCGGGCGACTTGGTGCCGATCCTGACGGTCCGCACGGTCGGCACGTCCAGCAGCGGCTCCAGGTGGCCGCGCAGCCGCTCGGTGGTCATCACCATCGGGTCGCCGCCGGTGACGAGCACATCGCTGACGTCGGGATGGCCGCGCAGATGCCGGAGCAGCCCGGCCGGACCGCGCGCGGCGAACCGCAGGTCGGCGTCCCCGACGAACTGCGCCCAGCGGAAGCAGTAGGTGCAGTAGGTGTGGCAGGTCTGGCCCTGGCCGGGGAAGTACAGCACGGTCTCGCGGTACTTGTGCTGGAGCCCCGGGACCGGACCGGAGTCGTCGCGGGGCACGTTCAGCTCCTGCTGCCCGCCGGGATGCGGGTTGAGCCGCTCCCGGATCTCCCGTACGGCGGCGACCACTTCGGGGTCGCCGTCCCGGCGTCCGGCCAGCCGGCGCAGTACGCCCAGGTCGGCCTCGTCGAGCATCCCGGCCTGTGGGAAGACGAGTTGGTACATGGGATCGTCCGGAACCCGTGTCCAGTCGACGAGTTCGGAGAGCACGTACTCGTTCACCCGGAACGGCAGCACCCGGGACAGCAGCCGTACCGTCTCGCGCGCGGCGTCCGGGAGCGGATAGCGCCGGGCGATGTCGTCCAGCTGCCGCGGTCCGTACGCGCGGAAGCGAGTGGTGGTGCCGTCGACCGTCAAGTGCACGCTGGGTCCCCCGTCCCTCACGACTGCGACTTGAGGGGAACGCTAGGTCGGCCGTCCGGCGCGACCGCCGGGATGGCACGTTCCTGACCCGGGGACGTCAACTTCCGGCAGCACCCCCGGTCGGAGACGGTCACGAGCACTAACGTCCGCCGCACCAGATGCGGTTCGGCAGCGTCCCTCAGGGGCGCGGGGAACTGCGCAACAAGCCACGACGGCGCCGCAGACGAACGACAGGGGACCCAACCGATGGAACCCACGGAAGCCACCGCGACAACCGAAATTCCGCGCCCCCCGACCGGCGTGGGCGACGGCAGTCAGCTGCTGGACTGGCTGAGGACCATGCGTGACCGCCACCCGGTGTGGCGGGACGACATGACCGGCGCCGCCCATGTGTTCCGCTACGACGACCTGCTGAAGGTGCTGTCCTCCCCGGACGTCTTCAGCTCCGACTTCAGCGCGATCATGCCGCCGCCCGACCCGGACGCCCCCAACTTCACCGAGGGCGTGCTGACGATGACCGACCCGCCCCGGCACGGCAAGCTGCGCCGCCTGGTCAGCCAGGCGTTCACCCCGCGCATGGTGGCCCAGCTGGAGCCCAAGGTGGAGGTGCTGACCCGGGAGCTGTTCGACACGGTCGCCGGGGAGCGGGACTTCGACCTGGTCTCCGCGGTGGCCTATCCGCTGCCGGTGATCGTCATCGCGGAGATGCTGGGCATCCCGCCGGCCGACCGCGAGCTGTTCCGCGGCTGGGGCGAGGCCCTGCTGTCGACCAACTACGAGCTGCCGGTGGGCGCGGTGCCCGACGGCACGATGCCCGAGCAGATCGCCGCCCAGCTCAAGGAGATGCACGCCTATCTCCTCGGCCACGTCCAGGACCGCCGTACCACCCCGCGCGACGATCTGATCAGCCGGCTGGTGACGGCCGAGGTCGACGGCGACGCGCTGACCGACGGCGAGACGGTGAGCTTCCTGAACTTCCTGCTGCTGGCGGGCCATCTGACGACGTCGCTGCTGATGGGCAACACCCTGCTGAGCTTCGCGGACGAGCCGGCGCAGCTGAAGGCGGTGCGCGAGGACCGCGAGCTGGTGCCGGCCGCCCTGGAGGAGGTGCTGCGGCACCGCCCGCCGGTGGTCTTCCAGGCCAGGGTCACCCGTCAGGAGACCGAGCTCGGCGGGGTCACCCTGCCGGCGAACGTGCCGGTGATGTGCTGGCAGATGTCCGGCAACCGCGACGAGCGGCACTTCCCCGACCCGGACCGCTTCGACATCTCCCGCACCCCGAACACCCATCTGACGTTCGGTCACGGCATCCACTTCTGCATCGGCACCCCGCTGGCCCGGCTGGAGTCCCGGATCGTGCTGAACGAACTCCTCGACCGCTACCGCCAGGTGGACGTGGGAACGCCCGTCTACTACGAGCGCAGCCCCGAGATCTTCGGGGTGAAGAGCCTGCCGATCACCGTCGAGACCGCCTGAGGAGACGAGCCGATGACGTCAGCGACACCCGAGGCCGCACCGTTCGAGGGGCCGCCGGCCGTGGTGGGCGACGGCCGGGAGCTGTACGCGTGGCTGAAGCGGATGCGCCGCGAGGCACCGGTGTGGATCGACCCCGCCAGCGGCTCGTGCCACGTCCTCCGGCACGCCGACGCCCTGCGGGTCCTGTCCGAACCCGCGGTGTTCTCCTCGGACTTCAGCTCCCTGGCGCCGCCGCCGGAGCCGGGTCTGCCGAACTTCGCGGAGGCGTCCCTGAGCGTGACCGACCCGCCGCGCCACGGTCAGCTGCGCAAGCTGATCAGCCAGGCGTTCACCCCGCGTACGGTGGCGGGCCTGGAACCGCGGATCCAGGCGGTCACCACGGAACTGCTCGACTCGATCGCCGAGCGCACCGACTTCGACCTGGTGGAGGAGTTGTCGGGGCCGCTGCCGGTGGTGGTGATCGCCGAGCTGCTGGGCATCCCGAGCTCGGACCGGGAGATGTTCCGGCGCTGGGCGGAGTATCTGCTGCCGCCCAGCGACGAGGTGACGGCGGGCGAGTTCCTGGAGGGCGGCTACGCGAAGACCCGGGCCGCCGAGCTGACCGAGATGGCCGACTATCTCCTCTCCCACGTCCAGGACCGCCGTACGACACCCCGGGACGACCTGCTGTCCCGGCTGGCGGCGGCGGAGGCGGACGGCGAACGCCTCACCGACAAGCAGATGGTCAACTTCTCGGCGTTCCTGCTGCTGGCGGGCCACCTGACGACGACCCTCTTCATGAGCAACGCCCTGCTCAGCTTCGCCGAGACCCCGGGCACCCTCACCGAGATCCGCAAGGACCCGTCCCTCATCCCCGGCGCCTTGGACGAGGTGCTGCGCTACCGCCCGCCGGTGTCCTTCCTCTACCGCCTGACCCGCGAGGACACCCGCATCGGCGAGGTGGACGTCCCGGCCGGCCGCATCGTGGTCACCTGGCTCCTCTCGGCCAACCGGGACGAAGTCCAGTTCCCCGACCCCGACCGCTTCGACCCCCACCGCGCCCCCACCGGCCACCTGACCTTCTCCCACGGCATCCACTTCTGCCTGGGCGCCCCCCTGGCCAGGATGGAGTCATCCATCGTCCTGAACGCCCTCCTGACCCGCTACCGCACCATCACCCTGGGCACCCCCACCTACCACCAACGCCCAGACATCTACGGCGTAACAAGCCTGCCGGTCTCGGTAGAACCCAGGTAACCGCGGGCGCCGTGCCGCCCCAACCCGCGTAGCTGCGGGCAGTCGTGCCGCTGGGGCGGCACGGGTGGGCTGGGGTCCCCCCTCTGGGGGGAGGCACCCCGCCGGCGCGGGCGAGCGAAACCCACCCTTACGGCACCTCACTCACCCAGGGCGACGCCCCAAGTCCCCGTAGCAGTGAACCGCTCCATGTCAGAGAGCGGCCCACCCAGCTCCCACCCCTTCGCAGCGACCCAGGAGTCGTCGTAGTACGTATCCCGGTAGCTCTCCCCCGCATCCCCCACGACCATCACGACACTCCCTCGCTCCCCCTCCCGCCGCATCCGGTCCAGCACAGAGAACGCCCCCCACAGACAACTCCCGGAGGAGGGCCCCGCCATCACCCCGGTGACCGCGTGCAGATGCCGCATCGCCGCCACACTCGCCACATCCGGCACCGGAATCACCAGATCGACCACGGACGAGTCGAAGGCGGGCTCCATACGCGGCCGTCCGATCCCCTCGATCCGGGACGGCATCCCGGTGGTGTACCCGGGAAAATCCGCGGCCCAGCCGGGAAAGTACGCCGAGTGCTCGGGATCGACCACGGCCACCCTGGTCCCCACCCCCCGCATCCGCAGATACTTGCCCACCGCCGCCGAGGTCGCCCCACTCCCGACCCCGACAACGACCCACACCGGCGCAGACTCCCCCGCCTTCTCCAGGTCCCCCAGAATCTGCGCCCCGAGACTCTCCGGCCCCCGCCAGTCGACGGCGTCCCCCACCCGCTCCAGATGGTCCAGACAGTGCCCCCCGGACTCCTCGGCAAGGGAGCGCGCCTTCTCGTACACGGCAAGCGGCGGGTCGAAGGGATGGCACCGCCCGCCCTGCTCCTCGATCCGCCGCCGCTTGGCCGCCCCCGTCTTCCCCGGTACGACGGCCGTGAACGGCAGCCCCAGCAGCCGCGCGAAGTAGGCCTGCGCGACCGCCATGTTGCCGCTGGTCGCCTCGAACAAAGAGGTGTCGGGCCCGATCTGACCGGCCTTCAGGGCGTCGAGGAAAAGATCACGCGCGGGCCCGTGCTTCAGACTCCCCGTCGGCCGCCGCGACTCGTCCTTCAGATACAGCGCCGCCCCCGGCGGGCCGGCCAGCGGGAACGCCCGCAGCGGCGTGGGCGCCTCGGCGGCCCGGTCTGCCAGCAGCAGCTCGATCGCCCGGTCCACCCAGGCGCGGTCCCTCTCGTCCCCGATTCCCCGTGCCACGTGATGCGTCTCCGTTCTCGTAGCGCCAGGCCGTCACGGATGACCTTCCCAGGTTGGCCGGAATCCGCACCCAGACCCTCTCGTCCACTGTACGACTCAATCGTATGGTGTACGAGTCCGGCCCGGAAGGAGCACAGTCATGGCGACATCCGAACGTGACCGCAAGTGGTGGATCCTGGGGGTCCTCTGCCTGACCCTGCTGACGACGGTGCTCGACAACACCGTCCTCAACGTCGCCGTCCCCACCCTCATGGAGGACCTCGACGCCAGTACGGCCGATGTGCAGTGGGTGATCAACGCCTATTCGCTCGCCCTGGCCGGCTTCCTCATCGCCTCCGGCGGCATGGCCGACCACTTCGGCCGCAAGCGGGCCCTGTTCGCGGGACTCACCCTGTTCGGCGTGGGCTCGCTGACCGGCGCCCTGGCGGACTCGGTGGGCACCCTGGTCGCGGCCCGGGTGACGATGGGCCTCGGCGCCTCCCTGCTGATGCCGGCCACCCTCGCGGTCCTCATGCACGTCTTCGGGGACGAGGAGCGCATGAAGGCCATCGGCATCTGGATGGCGGTGTCCGCGGCCGGCATGGCGGGCGGCCCGGTCATCGGCGGCTTTCTGCTGGCCCACTTCTGGTGGGGCTCGGTCTTCCTGATCAACGTGCCGATCGCGGTCGTCGGCCTGGTCGCCATCGCCTGGCTGGTACCCGAGTCCCGCAACCCGCACAGCGAACGGCCCGACTTCGTCGGCCTGCCGGTCTCCGTGCTGGGCATGGTGTCCCTGGTCTGGGCGGTCATCGCGATCCCCGAGCACGGCTGGACCGACACGCTGGTCCTCGGCCCGCTCGCCGTGGCCGTCGCCGCCATGGCCGTGTTCGCGGTGTGGGAGCGCCGGACACCGCATCCGATGCTGGACATGAGCCTGTTCACCGAACGACGGTTCACCGGCGCGGCGCTCGGCGGCCTGCTCGCCGCCTTCGGCATGGGCGGCTCGCTCTTCCTGCTCACCCAGCAGCTCCAGTTCGTCCTCGGCTACTCGCCGCTCGAAACCGGCCTGCGCATCGTGCCGTTCGCCGTGGCCCTGCTCATCGGCAGCGGCGCCGCCAGCGCCCCGCTGGGCAAGAGGATCGGCCTCGCCCGGACCGTGGCGCTCAGCATGGTGGCGGCCGCGCTCGGCCTGTGCGCCATCGCCGCCACCAGTGACAGCGGCTACGGCTGGACCCTGCCGGGGCTGATCCTGGTCGGGTTCGCGATGGGCACCGCGGGCCCCGCCGCCGGAGCCGCCCTGATGAGCGCGATCCCGCCGGCCCGGGCCGGTACCGCCTCCGGCGTCAACGGCACGCTCCAGGAGCTGGGCACCGGCCTGGGCGTGGCCGCGCTCGGCGCCGCCCTGGTCGCCCGGTTCGACGCGGGGCTGCCCGCCGCCCTGCCGGACGGCGCCGAGGAGTCGCTGCCCACCGCGCTCGCCGGGGCGGGCGGCCGGGCGGAGGAGGTCCGCGACGCCTTCGTCTCGGCCCTGGAGACCAGCCAGTTCCTCGGCGCCCTCGCCGTGGCGGTCGGCGGCATCGCGGCCGGCGCGCTGCTCGGCTGGGCGAGCCGCGAGCCCACCGCCCCGCCGACCCCGGTCGGCGCCGTGGTCTCCGGCGACCGCGAGGACCCGGGCAGCCCCAGCCCGGTGTGACCCGGTCCGTGCGGCGTACGGCCGTACGATGACAGGCCTGCGTACAGGTTCCGGAGGTGCCGGACCGATGCCGAGGAGGGGCCGGGCGTGGCCGATCGCAAGCGGGGTGCGGCGAAGACCGCGAGCGTGTGGCTGGCACCCCCGGTGCGGCAGCCCGGCCCTCCGGGACTGAGCCGGGACCGCATCGTGCGCACCGCGGTCGAACTCCTGGACGCCGAAGGCCTCCAGGCCCTGTCCATGCGCCGGGTGGCCGCGGCGCTCGGCGCCGGTCACATGTCCCTGTACTGGCATGTGACCACCAAGGGCGCCTTGTTGGAGCTGGCCCTCGACGAGGTGTTCGGAGAAGTCGCGGCGCCCCCGGAAGACCTCCCCTGGGACGAGCAATTGCGCGCCCTGGCGGGCAGCCTGCGCGCGATGTTCGGCCGCCACCGGTGGGCCGCCCGACTGATCGGCGAGTACCTCAACATCGGCCCGAACGCGCTGCGGATGACCGACACGGCGCTGCGTGTGGTGAACGGCTCGGGCCTGGCGCCCGATCAGACCGACAGCGCCGCCGCGCTGGTCCTGGAGTACGTCTGCGGTTTCGCCACCGCGGAGACCCGCATGATCGAGAACGCGGCGCACGCGGAGCGCGACGGCGAGAGTTCGCCGGACGAGGGTTTCGCCGAGGTCTCGGACGCGGTCCGCTCGGGCCTGACCGAGTTCGCGTCGCTGCGGGAGCTCGCGGGCCGCGACATCGGCACGGCCACCGAGATCCGTGACCGCAACTTCGCCTTCGGCCTTCAGTGCATCATCGCGGGCCTACGCTCGCTCTCGACCCCCGACAACACCCGGCGCTGAGACGTGCCTCGCAGGTCACATCGTTTCTGCACGGAGGGTGCAAGGTGGGGCGGGTGGGACTCGAACCCACGGCCGACGGATTATGAGTCCGCTGCTCTAACCGGCTGAGCTACCGCCCCATAGCGGCGTGTCGCGCACATTTGTACGCGCCGTCTGCCGCAGCATAGCCGCTCATACGATCTCCTGCTTCGGATGGTCGACTACGCATGCCCAGAAGGACTTCAGCGCGCCCCGCACGGTTCCCGAGCAGCTGAAACAGGACATGAAAAAGGACCCCGTGGGGTCCTCTTCAACCTGCTCCCCCGACTGGACTCGAACCAGTAACCTGCCGGTTAACAGCCGGCTGCTCTGCCAATTGAGCTACGGAGGACCGAGCTCCCCCGACTGGACTCGAACCAGTAACCTGCCGGTTAACAGCCGGCTGCTCTGCCAATTGAGCTACGGAGGAATGCCTCGTTGCATCGAACGTACCTACCTGGGTATTCGCCAGGGGGCGGGCGCTCGCTGCGACACATACATTAGCGCAAGCAGGGGGGTGCTCCGCCAATCGGTTCCCCCGGCACCGACCTACCTGAGGGAAGGGTGGCCTCCATGCGCTACAAGCTCACGTTCGTCGTCGGGCTGGCTCTGGGTTACGTGCTCGGCACCCGCGCCGGGCGCGAACGCTACGAACAGCTGAAGAAGTCGGCGCGTCAGGTGGCCCAGAACCCGGCGGTCCGCAACACCGCCGAGACGGCGGCCCAGCAGGGCCGGGTGTACGCGGGCAAGGCCTACCACGCGGTCAGCGACAAGGTCGGCGACCACGTACCGCAGTCCGTGAGCCAGCGCGTCCGGCACCTGCGCGACCGCCACCCCAACGGCGAGGTCGAGGACGACTGGGGCACGAGCAACACCTGAGCGGCACGCGCATGCACGCACTCCCCTGCCTCGCGTGCCCCATAGAATTTTCGCCATGGGGATAGTCGCCGGGTTGGACAGCTCGCCCGAGTTCACTCGTATCGTCGTCTGCGACGCGGACACCGGAGCCGTGCTCCGGCAGGGCTATGCGCCGCATCCGGTCGAGGGGCGGCCCTCCGACGTCGATCCCCAGGCCTGGCTGCTCTCCCTCGGGGAGGCCGCCGGCGGGGGTCTGCTGGAGGGCGTGCAGGCCATCGGCGTCTCCTCGCAGCAGAACGCCGTCGTGCCGCTGGACTCCCAGGGCAACACCACCCGCCCCGCGATGGTCGGCGGTGACAAGCGGGCCCAGGTCGCCGCAGCCGATCTCATCGACGCGCTCGGCGGGCGTGAAGCCTGGGCGCAGGCCGTGGGGTGCGTTCCGCAGGCCGCGCAGCCGGTGACCAAGCTGCGCTGGCTGAGCAAGACCGAGCCGGACAACGCCCTGCGCACCGCCGTCCTGCTCCAGGCTCACGATTGGCTGGTGTGGCAGCTGCTCGGGCGCCCGGTGCGCCGTACCACCGACCGCGGCGGGGCCTCCGGCACCGGGTACTGGTCCGCCGCCACCGGCAGCTACCGCACCGACCTCGTCGAGCTGGCGCTCGGTCACCAGGCCATGCTGCCGGAGGTCATCGGCCCCGCCGAGGCGGCCGGTACGACGCCGGAGGGGCTGCTGATCTCCGCCGGGACCGGCGAGACCATGGCCGCCGCGTTCGGGCTCGGACTCGGGTTCGGGGACGCCGTGGTGTCGCTGGGCGCCTCCGGCTCGGTCATGGCCATCCACCCCGAGGCGCTGCACGACCCGACCGGGATGATCACCTCGCTGGCCGACGCGACCGGCATGCACCTGCCGGTCGTCACCACCCTGAACGCCGTACGGACCCTGCGCGGGACCGCCGAGCTGCTCGGGGTGCCGGATCTGGAGAGTCTGTCCGAGCTGGCGATGAAGTCGACGCCCGGATCGCACGGACTTGTACTGCTGCCCTATCTGGAGGGCGAGCGGACGCCGAACCTGCCGCACACCGCCGGCACGCTGGCGGGGCTCAGGCGGGAGGCGATGCGTCCTGAGCATCTGGCGCGGGCCGCGTTCGAGGGCATGCTGTGCGGGCTCGCGGACGCCCTCGACGTACTGCGCGGCCGGGGCGTCGAGGTGCGGCGGGTCTTCCTGCTGGGGGCGGCCGCCGAGCTGCCCGCGGTGCAGGCCTCCGCGCCGTCGATCTTCGGCGCCCAGGTCGTCGTACCGCAGCCGGCGGACTATGCGGCGATCGGGGCCGCCCGGCAGGCGGCCTGGGCGCTGGGTGCGTCGCAGGGCGCGCTCGACGCGCGCACCCCGCCGCTGTGGCAGGGTCCGGCGGCTCAGGTGCTGGATCCCGGCGAGGAGCTGGCGGTGGGGCAGGCCGTGCGACAGCAGTTCGTGTCGGTGCGGGAGCAGACCCATCCGGGGGCCTTTCGCTCGTAGCGCACCCTCGTTGGGTTAATCAGTTGAGGTAACGCGGGTGGAGTGTCCGACGATAGGGGCCAGGGGCAACCAACCGCCCCGCCGCCGACTCCGAGAGACACAGCGTGCTCATACGACTCCTGCGGACCTACCTCAGGCCCTACCGAAAACCCATCGCCCTGCTGGTGCTGCTCCAGTTCCTGCAGACCTGCGCCACGCTCTACCTGCCGACCCTGAACGCGGACATCATCGACAACGGTGTCGTCAACGGAGACACCGGCTACATCCTCAGCTACGGCGCCCTGATGATCGGCATCTCGCTGGCGCAGGTCGTGTGCAACATCGGGGCCGTGTACTACGGCGCCCGGACCGCCTCGGCGCTGGGCCGGGACATGCGCGCCGCCGTCTTCGGCCGGGTGCAGTCCTTCTCCGCGCGTGAGGTCGGCCATTTCGGCGCGCCCTCGCTGATCACCCGCACCACCAATGACGTGCAGCAGGTCCAGATGCTGGCCCTGATGACGTTCACGCTGATGGTGTCGGCGCCGATCATGTGCGTCGGCGGCATCGTGCTGGCGCTCGGCCTCGATGTGCCGCTGTCGGCGGTGCTGGTCGCCGTGGTGCCGGTGCTGGGCATCTGCGTGACCTTGATCGTGCGGCGGCTGCGGCCGCTGTTCCGGTCCATGCAGGAGCGCCTGGACACGGTGAACCGGGTGCTGCGCGAGCAGATCACCGGCAACCGCGTGATCCGCGCCTTCGTCCGCGACGAGTACGAGCAGCAACGGTTCCGCAAGGCCAACACCGACCTCACCGCGATGTCGCTGGGCACCGGCAATCTGCTCGCGCTGATGTTCCCGATCGTGATGACCGTGGTGAACATGTCGTCGATCGCCGTGGTGTGGTTCGGCGCCCATCGCATCGACAGCGGTGGCATGCAGATCGGTGATCTGACGGCGTTCCTCGCCTATCTGATGCAGATCGTGATGTCCGTGATGATGGCCACCTTCATGTTCATGATGGTGCCGCGCGCGGAGGTGTGTGCCGAGCGGATCCAGGAGGTGCTCGACACCGAGTCCAGCGTGGTGCCGCCGAAGGCGCCGGTGCTGGAGCTGCGCCGGCACGGCCAGCTGGAGATCCGAGGCGCGGGCTTCCGCTACCCGGGTGCCGAGGAGCCGGTGCTCAAGGGCATCGACCTGATGGCGCTGCCCGGCGAGACCACGGCCGTGATCGGCTCGACCGGCAGCGGCAAGTCCACCCTGCTGGGCCTGGTCCCCCGGCTGTTCGACGCGACCGACGGCCGGGTGCTGGTGGACGGCGAGGACGTGGCCGGCATCGACCCGAAGGTGCTGGCCAGAACGGTCGGCCTGGTGCCGCAGAAGCCGTATCTGTTCGCCGGGACAGTGGCGACGAACCTTCGCTACGGCAATCCCGACGCCACCGACGAGGAGCTGTGGCACGCGCTGGAAGTGGCGCAGGCCAAGGAGTTCGTGCAGGGACTCGAGAACGGGCTCGACGCCCCGATCGCGCAGGGCGGCACCAATGTCTCCGGCGGCCAGCGGCAGCGGCTCGCCATCGCCCGCACCCTCGTGCAGCGGCCGGAGATCTATCTCTTCGACGACTCCTTCTCCGCGCTCGACTACGCCACCGACGCGGCCCTGCGCGCCGCGCTGTCCCAGGAGACCGCCGAGGCGACCGTGGTGATCGTCGCCCAGCGGGTGGCGACCATCCGGGACGCCGACCGGATCGTCGTCCTCGACGAGGGGCGGGTCGTCGGCACCGGGCGCCACCAGGAGCTGATGGCGGACAACGAGACGTACCGGGAGATCGTGCTCTCCCAGCTGACGGAAGCGGAGGCCGCCTGATGGCCGGGCCGATGGGGCGGATGATGGCCGGCACCGGCCCGGACCACCGCTCGCTGGACTTCAAGGTGTCGGGCAAGCGGCTGGTCGCCCAGTTCAAGCCGGAGCGGCTCACCATCTATGTGCTGCTCCTGTGTGTCGTACTCAGCGTGGGTCTGTCGGTCATCGGGCCGAAGATCCTCGGCAAGGCCACCGACCTGGTCTTCGCGGGCATCGTCGGACGGGAGATGGAGCCCGGGGCGACGAAGGAACAGGTCCTGGAGGGCATGCGGGACCGCGGTGACGGCGATGTCGCCGACATGCTCCGCTCCACCGACTTCACACCCGGCGAGGGGATCGACTTCACCGCCGTCGGGCATGTGCTGCTGCTCGCGCTCGCCGTGTTCACCGTGGCGGGGCTGCTGATGGCGGTGGCGACGCGTCTGGTGAACCGGGCCGTGAACCGGACGATGTACCGGATGCGGGAGGACGTGCAGGTCAAGCTGTCGCGGCTGCCGCTGTCCTACTTCGACAAGCGGCAGCGCGGCGAAGTGCTCTCCCGCGCCACCAACGACATCGACAACATCGGGCAGACGCTCCAGCAGTCGATGGGCCAGCTCATCAACTCGGTGCTCACCATCATCGGTGTGCTCGCGATGATGTTCTGGGTGTCGTGGATCCTGGCGCTCGTGGCGCTGGTGACGGTGCCCGTGTCGTTCGTCGTCGCCACCCGGGTCGGCAAGCGGTCGCAGCCGCACTTCGTGCAGCAGTGGCGCACCACGGGCAAGCTGAACGCGCATGTGGAGGAGATGTACACCGGGCACACCCTGGTGAAGGTGTTCGGGCGGCAGGAGGAGTCGGCCGAGCAGTTCGCCGAGCAGAACGAGGCGCTGTACGAGGCCGGGTTCAAGGCTCAGTTCAACAGCGGGATCATGCAGCCGCTGATGATGTTCGTGTCGAACATCAACTATGTGCTGGTGGCGGTGGTCGGCGGTCTGCGGGTCGCCTCCGGGTCGCTGTCGATCGGTGACGTGCAGGCCTTCATCCAGTACTCGCGGCAGTTCTCCATGCCGCTGACGCAGGTGGCGTCCATGGCGAACCTGGTGCAGTCGGGTGTGGCGTCGGCCGAGCGGATCTTCGAACTCCTCGACGCGGAGGAGCAGTCGGCGGACCCCGTGCCCGGGGTGCGGCCGGAGGAGCTGCGCGGGCGGGTGGCGCTGGAGGGCGTGTCCTTCCGGTACGACCCCGAAAAGCCGCTCATCGAGGACCTCTCCCTGACGGTGGAGCCCGGACAGACGGTCGCCATCGTCGGCCCGACCGGCGCCGGGAAGACCACGCTGGTCAACCTTCTGATGCGGTTCTACGAGGTCTCCGGCGGGCGGATCACGCTGGACGGGGTGGACGTCGCGACGATGTCCCGGGACGAGCTGCGGGCCGGGATCGGCATGGTGCTCCAGGACACGTGGCTGTTCGGCGGCACGATCGCGGAGAACATCGCGTACGGGGCGGCGCGTGAGGTGACTCGGGGGGAGATCGAGGAGGCGGCGCGGGCCGCTCACGCGGACCGGTTCGTCCGTACGCTTCCCGACGGCTACGACACGGTGATCGACGACGAGGGGGCCGGGGTCAGTGCGGGTGAGAAGCAGCTGATCACCATCGCCCGTGCGTTCCTGTCGGATCCGGTGATCCTGGTGCTGGACGAGGCGACGTCCTCGGTCGACACCCGGACGGAGGTGCTGATCCAGAAGGCGATGGCGAAGCTCGCGCACGGGCGTACGTCGTTCGTGATCGCGCACCGTCTCTCGACCATCCGGGACGCCGACACGATCCTCGTCATGGAGAACGGCTCGATCGTGGAGCAGGGCGCGCACGGCGAGCTGCTGGCCGCCGACGGGGCGTATGCGCGGCTGTACAAGGCGCAGTTCGCGGAGGCGGTGGCCGAGGTCGACTAGGTACGCGGGGGCCGCCGTCAGGCGGCCCCCCTGCTAGTCCAGGTATCCCCTCAGCTGGTCCGCGAAGGCGTGGTCCCTGAGTTTGTTCAGGGTCTTGGACTCGATCTGGCGGATGCGTTCCCTGGTCACGCCGAAGATGCGGCCTATCTCCTCCAGCGTGCGGGGGCGGCCGTCGGCCAGGCCGTAGCGGAGTTGGACCACCTTGCGTTCGCGTTCGCCGAGGGTGGAGAGGACCGCTTCCAGGTGCTCCCTCAGCAACAGGAACGCCGCCGATTCCACGGGGCTCGCCGCGTCGCCGTCCTCGATGAGGTCGCCGAGGGCCACGTCGTCCTCCTCGCCCACCGGGGCGTGCAGGGAGACCGGTTCCTGGGCCAGGCGCAGTACCTCGCTGACGCGCTCCGGGGGGAGATCGAGGTGGGCGGCCACCTCCTCCGGGGTCGGCTCGTAGCCGCGTTCCTGGAGCATGCGGCGCTGGACGCGGACCACGCGGTTGATCAGCTCCACGACATGGACCGGGACGCGGATCGTGCGGGCCTGGTCGGCCAGGGCCCGGGACATGGCCTGGCGGATCCACCAGGTGGCGTACGTGGAGAACTTGTAGCCGCGGGCGTAGTCGAACTTCTCGACGGCGCGGATCAGGCCGAGGTTTCCCTCCTGGACCAGGTCCAGCATGGTCAGACCGCGGCCCACGTACCGCTTGGCCACGGAGACGACCAGCCTGAGGTTCGCCTCGATCAGACGGCGCTTGGCCATCCGCCCCATGACCACCAGTCGGTCCAGGTCCAGCCCCAACTGGCTGTCCAGGTCGGGGGTGTTGCTCAGCTTCTCCTCGGCGAAAAGACCGGCCTCGACCCGGCGGGCGAGCTCGACCTCCTCCGCGGCGGTGAGCAGGGGGATCCGGCCGATCTCCCGCAGGTACTGGCGGAACAGGTCCGAGGACGGCCCGCCGGTGTCGGCACGCGGGACGCGCACCGGCTCGGGCGGTTCTTCGAGGACGGCCGGAGTGTCGGGCTGGGCCTCCGGCTGGGTCTCCGGCTCCGTCTCGGGGTGGTGCACGGCACGGTTCTGTGGGGGCACCGCGACGAGAACGTCGGACTCGGCGTCCGGTTCCGTGCCGTCCGTACTGATCTCGGTCTGGGTGAGGGTCTGGGTCTGCACGGGGGCGACCTCCAGGATGATCGCTGCTGAAGTGTGCGGCAGCGCGGCTTCGAGGGCGGAGTCGGCGGCCTCGCCGCTGTCCGTCCCGTACGCGATGAGCGGAATCGCGGGGGTGTGGGACCCGTGGGGGACGGGTCGGCCGCGCTCCGAGGACTCAGGCACCGGAACCCAGTGTGGAGTACGACACATCGCCGCCACGAGGGGCGTGCGGTGACTTTTTGCGTCCGGCCCGTGACGGCGTGGTGACCGCGCGGGGCCCGGCAGGCTACAGAGCTGCGGCTCCGTGCTCCCGCAGGGCTTGGTCGTACTGCTGGAGTACCCAGAGTTCGTTCTGTGTAGCGGCGAGTTGGGCCGGGTCTCCGCCCGCGGAGAGCCGGGCCATCTGGGACTGGATGTCCCGGATGCGGCGTTCGACGGCGCGGCGGCGGACGGTGACGAGCTGTTCGCCCGCGTAGTTCTCGTCCACGGTGCGGCGCATGATCGCCTCGACGGCCAGTTCGGTGACCATCGCGCGGACCGCGTCGTCGGGGGCGGCGTCCCGGACCCGGAGCAGATACTCCTGCCCGTCCCGGACGCCGTACTCGGCGCCGCCCGCCTCCATCACGGCCAGGCGTACGGCGGCGTAGGGCGCCGCGGTGAACTCGTCGATGCCGTACGCGTCGAACGCCGGGGAGACCAGCTCGGGGCGCTGGAGGGCGAGCTTGAGCAGCTCGCGCTCGGTGGCGTAGACGGGGTTGCGCAGATTGAGCGCCGGTCCGGCGGCGGAGGGCCGAGGGGCGGCGTCGTACGGCTGCTGCGGGCCGCGCGTCGGGGCCGGGCCCTTGCCGCCACGGTCGCGGGCCCAACGGGCCAGCTGGGCGACCCGCTTGACCACGAACTGGGTGTCGAGGATGCCGAGCATCCCGGCGAGCTGGACGGCGACCTCGTGCTGCGCGCCGCTGTTCTTGATGCGCGCGACGATCGGCGCGGCCTCGTCGAGCGCGGAGGCGCGGCCCGCGGGGGTGTCCAGGTCGTAGCGCACGACGATCTGACGCAGGGCGAACTCGAAGAGCGGGGTGCGGGGCTCGGCCAGTTCGGCGACGGCCTCGTCGCCCTTGGCCAGGCGCAGCTCGCAGGGGTCCATGCCGTCGGGTGCGATGGCGATGTAGGTCTCGGCGGCGAACTTCTGGTCGTCCTCGAAGGCACGCAGGGCCGCCTTCTGGCCGGCCGCGTCGCCGTCGAAGGTGAAGATCACGCGGGCCGAGCCGTTGTCCATGAGGAGTCGGCGCAGGATCTTGATGTGGTCGCCGCCGAAGGCGGTGCCGCAGGTGGCGATGGCCGTCGTGACGCCGGCGAGGTGGCAGGCCATGACGTCGGTGTAGCCCTCGACGACGACCGCGCGGGACGCCTTGGCGATGTCCTTCTTGGCGAGGTCGATGCCGTAGAGGACCTGGCTCTTCCTGTAGATCGCCGTGTCGGGGGTGTTGAGGTACTTGGGGCCGTTGTCGGCCTCGTACAGCTTGCGGGCGCCGAAGCCGACGACGTCGCCGCCGATGTCGCGGATCGGCCACATCAGGCGGCCGCGGAAGCGGTCGATGGGGCCGCGGCGGCCCTCCTGGGAGAGGCCGGAGAGGAGCAGTTCCTTGTCGGTGAAGCCCTTGCCGCGCAGGAAGCGGGTGAGGTGGTCCCATCCTTGCGGGCTGTAGCCGACGCCGAAGTGGACGGCGGCCGCCTGGTCGAAGCCGCGCTCGGCGAGGAAGACCCGGCCGGTGTCGGCCTCGGGGCTGACGGCGAGCTGCTCGGCGTACCAGTCGGCGGCGATCTTGTGGGCCTCGACCAGCCGGATCCGCTCGCCGCGCTGGTGGGCGGGGTTGTAGCCGCCCTCCTCGTAGCGCAGGGTGATGCCGGCCTGGGCGGCGAGCCGCTCGACCGCCTCGGAGAAGGAGAGGTGGTCGACCTTCATCACGAACGTGATGGTGTCGCCGCCCTCCTGGCAGCCGAAGCAGTGGAAGAGCCCCTTGCTCGGGCTGACCTGGAAGGACGGCGACTTCTCGTCATGGAAGGGGCACAGCCCCTTGAGGTTTCCGCCACCGGCGTTGCGCAGCTGGAGGTACTCGGAGACCACGGCGTCGATCGGGACCGCGTCCCGTACCGCCTTCACGTCCTCGTCGTTGATCCGTCCTGCCACGCGTGAATTCTACGGGGGCGGACTGACACTCCTGGACGCTCCTGACAGCTACGGGATGAGGCTTTCCAGCGCTACGTGCGGGTCAGCCAGCGACTCCGCGTTCACCTGTGCCCCGCTTCGGACCAGCCGTTGGATCGGGTCTGTGACGTCCCACACATTCACGTTCATCCCCGCCAGCACCCGGCCGTCCTTCAGCCAGAACGCGATGAACTCCCGCTTCCCGGCGTCTCCCCGGATCACCACTTCGTCGTAGGCGCCGGCGGGCGCCCAGCCGGAGTACTCCATCCCCAAGTCGTACTGGTCGGAGAAGAAGTAGGGGACCCGGTCGTAGACGACGTCCCGGCCGAGCATCGCGCGGGCCGCGGCCGGGCCGCCGTTCAGGGCGTTGGCCCAGTGCTCCACGCGCAGGCGGGCGCCGAAGAGGGCGTGCGGGAAGGAGGCGACGTCACCGGCGGCGTAGATGTCGGGGTCGGAGGTGCGCAGCTGTTCGTCCACCACGACGCCCCGGCCGCCCGCGCGGTCGGCGATCTCAAGACCCGCCGCCTCCGCGAGGCCGATCCGGGGAGCCGCGCCGATCGCGGCCAGCACGGCGTGCGCGGGGTGCTCCTCGCCGTCGTCGCACCGCGCGGCCAGCACCATGCCGTCCTGGCCGACGATCTCCGTCAGCTGCCGGCCGAAGTGGAACCGCACCCCGTGGTCCCGGTGCAGCTCGCCGAAGAGGCCGCCCAGTTCGGGGCCGAGGACGGCGTGCAGCGGAGTCGGCGCCGGTTCGACGACGGTGACCTCGGCGCCGTACTCCCGGGCCGCCGCCGCGACCTCCAGGCCGATCCAGCCGGCGCCGGCGATCACGAGGTGGCCGTTGTCCCGGCCGAGTGTGGACAGGACGCCCTTGAGCCGCTCGGCGTGGGCGAGCCGGCGCAGGTGGTGGACGCCGGCCAGGTCGGTGCCCGGGATGTCCAGCCGACGGGGCTCGGCGCCGGTCGTGATCAGGAGTTTGTCGTAGTGGACGACCGTGCCGTCCTCCCCGAAGCGGACCGTCTTCGCCGTGCGGTCGATGGCGTCGACGGTCTGGCCGAGGTGGAGTTCGATGTCGTTCTGCGCGTACCAGGCGGGCTCGTGCACGAAGACGCTGTCGCGTTCCTCCTTGCCGAGCAGATAGCCCTTGGAGAGCGGGGGTCGCTCATAGGGGTGGTCACGCTCGTCGCTGATCAGTATCACGCGGCCCGTGAAGCCCTCCGCCCGCAGCGTCTCGGCCGCCTTCGCGCCGGCGAGTCCGCCTCCGACGATGACGAATGTCTGATCCGCGTCGACCACTTGATGCCTCCTCGTAAGGGTGCCGCCACATGGGAGCGTCCCGCACGGAGTGTGATGGGGGAAGAGGGAGTGGCCCGATCAGGCCACGGAGGGTCACATTCGGGCGTGTTTCACTTCACTCTTGTCACCTCATGCTCATGAGTGTCCCGTCAGACGCACGTGAAGCGAACGGGCCGAGGCGTCGGTGAGGGACGCGATCTGGTCCACGATCACCCGCTTGCGCGCCCGGTCGTCGGGCGCCGCGTCGAACAGCGCCCGGAATTGCGGGTCGAGCCCCTCGGGCGCCCGCGCGGTGAGCGCCTCGGCCAGTTCGGCGACCACGATCCGCTGATCGGCCCGCAGCCGCTCCTGCTCGGCCCGCTGCATGACGTACCGGTCGGCGACGGCCTTCAGTACGGCGCACTCCAGCCGGGTCTCGTGCGGTACGACGAGTTCGGCGCCGTAGCGGGTGAGCCGGCCGGTGCCGTGGGCGGCGCGGGTGGCGGCCTCGGCGGCGAGGCAGAAGCGGCCGATGAGCTGGCTGGTGGCGTCCTTCAGCCGGGCCTGGGCGACGGCGGTGCCGTCGTAGCCGTGCGGCCACCAGGCTTCCTCCTGGAGCCGGTCGAGCGCCTCGGCGAGTTCCGCGGGGTCGGTGTCCTCGGGGACGTAGCGTCCGACGGCCACCGCGAAGACGGCCTGGCGTTCGGGTTCGGCGTGCAGGAGGTTGGGGTCGATGTGGCCCGCGTGCAGTCCGTCCTCGACGTCGTGCACGGAATACGCCACGTCGTCGGACCAGTCCATGACCTGGGCCTCGAAGGTGGCGCGGGTGCCGGGGGCGCCCTCGCGGACCCAGTCGAACACCGGCCGGTCGTCCTCGTAGACGCCGAACTTCGGGGACGTGGGGTCGGTGGGATGGGCACCTCGGGGCCAGGGGTACTTGGTGGCGGCGTCGAGGGCGGCGCGGGTGAGGTTGAGGCCGACGGAACCCTCCGGGGTGAACCGTTTGGGCTCGATACGGGTGAGGAGCCTGAGGGACTGGGCGTTGCCCTCGAAGCCGCCGACGTCCTTGGCGAACTCGTTCAGGGCCTGCTCGCCGTTGTGGCCGAACGGGGGGTGGCCCAGGTCGTGGGAGAGACACGCGGCTTCGACCAGGTCGGGGTCACAGCCGAGGGCTTCGCCGAGTTCGCGGCCGACCTGGGCGCACTCCAGGGAGTGGGTGAGCCTGGTGCGGGGGCTGGCGTCCCAGGCCTGGCTGGAGGTGCCGGGGGTGACGACCTGGGTTTTCCCGGCGAGTCTTCTCAGTGCCGAGGAGTGGAGGACTCGGGCCCGGTCCCGCTGGAAGGCCGACCGGCCGGGGCGCTTGTCCGGTTCCTTGGACCAGCGTTCCACTGACGGTGTGTCATAGCCCTGGGGCGGGATGTGGTTCTCGTGCGCCATGCATCGACAGTAGGCGCCTAATCGTCTGCCTGGCTGTCTTACGTCGCGAGTGCGGGTTGTTGGTGGCTGGTCGCGGAGTTCGCCGCGCCCCTGAGGTAGGTGGCCGCACCCTTCGTTGCCATGCATTGGTCGTAGCGGTGGAGGATCAGGCGGGCCATTGCCGGGTGCGGGCCCAAGGGGGCCGATGCCATCCACGGGGCCGTCGCCGCGCACTCTGTTGCGAAGCGGCCCGGAGCCGTGAAGTACGACGCCACCGCTATCCGGTGGTGGCCCCTCGCCGTCAGGGCCTGGACCGCGTCGGAGACCCTCGGTGCCGCCGTCGTCGCGTATGCCGGGACGACCGGGACTCCCAGGCGCTCGGACAGGGCGCTTGCCGTACGGCCCGCGTCCACCTTGGACTCCGGGTCGCGGGAGCCCGCCGCCGCCAGGACCACCGCCGTGCCGGGGGTGTCGGCCCAGCCCGCCTCCATGAGGCGGTCGTACAGGGCCTCGACCAGGAGCGGGTGCGGGCCCAGCGCCTTGGCCACGCGGGCTCGTACGCCGGACTCGGCCGCCATCTCCGGGATGTCCCGCTTCACGTGATAGCCGCGGCTGAGCAGGAGCGGGACCAGGACGGCCTCGTCCGTGTCCAGGGCGGCGAGGGTGTCCGGGAGCAGAGGGGCGTTCAGTTCGATGTGGCCCAGGTGGACGGGGAGCCCGGGGCGCAGTTCGCGGACCCGGTCCAGGAGGGTGCGCACGGTGCTCAGGGCGCGCGGGTCACGGCTGCCGTGGGCCACGACCACCAGCGCGGGCCGGGTGGGGCGGCGCCGGCCGTCGAGCGCGACGAGGCTGAGCTGGCTGGCGAGCTGGCTGCTGATCCGGTTCATGAGATGCGCCGTACTGTCGAGGGACGTGGACTCGTCGTGAAGGGGTTGCGACGCCGTCATGAACCGATGGTGGTGGGCGGAGGTTGCCGCCCCGTTGCATGGGCGTCACGGGTCTTTTCCGCAGGTTCACCATCCGGGGCCCGGTCACTGTGAGGTGGAGTGACCTGGAGTTTTGAGCCTCGGAGTGACCTTGCTCACGCAACCGGGGCCGGGTGTCCGGCGTCCTTCGGGGCATGAGGATCAGCCGACCGCGCATCCCTCGCACCCGCACCGGACAGCGGCGTCTCGTGCAGGCGCTGATGGCGGCGTGCGTGCTGGCGCTGCTGCCGTCGGCCTGGATGTTCGTCTCCACGGACGACCGGCTGCGCACCGTCACCGACGCGCCGCGCACCGACGTGGCCGTGGTCTTCGGCGCGGGCCTGTGGCAGGGCGAGCCGTCGCCGTACCTCGCCCACCGGCTGGACGCGGCGGCCGAGCTGTACCGCGCGGGGCGGGTGAAGGTCGTCCTGGTCACCGGAGACAACAGCCGTGAGGACTACGACGAGCCGGACGCGATGCGCACCTATCTCACCCGGCACGGGGTGCCCGACGCGCGGATCGTCAGTGACTACGCGGGCTTCGACACCTGGGACTCCTGCGTCCGCGCGAAGAAGATCTTCGGCGTCGACGAGGCCGTACTGATCAGCCAGGGCTTCCACATCCGGCGGGCGGTCGCCCTGTGCGAGGCGGCGGGGGTGACGTCGTACGGGGTCGGTGTCGACGATGTGCACGACGCCACCTGGTACTACGGGGGGACGCGGGAGATCCTCGCGGCGGGCAAGGCCGCGCTGGACGCCGTGTTCAAGCCGGATCCGCATTTCCTCGGGCCGCAGGAGCCGGGGGTGGCGGAGGCGCTGGCCGCCGGACGGTGAACGGTGCCTCACTGATCGCGGAGCCCGGCGGGGAGGTCGGTGTGCGCTCGGCGTAACAATCCGCCGTATCGGCACGTAACACGGCCGAAGCACGCTGGGGAGCATGCCGAACACCGCCACGCCCACGCACTGTCCGTACTGCGCCTTGCAGTGCGGGATGAATCTGACGCCCGCCCCCGACGGGACGGTCGAGGTGAGCGAGCGGGCGGACTTCCCGGTGAACCGGGGTGCGCTGTGCGGCAAGGGGCGTACGGCGCCGGCGGTCCTTTCGACGAGCGTCCGCCTGACCTCGCCTTTGGTGCGCTCCGGGGGCACTCTGGTGCCCGCCTCCTGGGAGGAGGCGCTGGACCGGATCGCCGAGGGGCTGACCCGCACGCGGACGGAACATGGCCCGGACGCGTGCGGCGTCTTCGGCGGCGGTGGACTGACCAACGAGAAGGCGTACACGCTCGGCAAGTTCGCGCGGGTGGTGCTCGGCACCTCGCAGATCGACTACAACGGCCGCTTCTGCATGTCCTCGGCGGCGGCCGCCGGGATCAAGGCGTTCGGCCTGGACCGGGGGCTGCCGTTCCCGCTGGAGGACATCCCAAAGTCGGGCTGTGTGATCCTCGTCGGCTCCAACCTCGCGGAGACCATGCCGCCCTCGCTGCGGTTCTTCAACGAGCTGCGGGAGAACGGCGGCACCCTGATCGTCATCGACCCGCGCCGCACGAAGACCGCCGAGCAGGCCGACCTGCACCTGGCACCCCGGCCGGGGACGGATCTGGCGCTCGCGCTGGGCATGCTGCACCTGGTCGTCGCCGAGGGCCGCACGGACGAGGAGTACATCCGCGAGCGGACGACCGGCTGGGAGGAGGCCCGCGCGGAGGCGCTGGCGCACTGGCCGGAGTACGTCGAGCGGATCACGGGCGTCTCGGTGCCCGAGCTCCGGGAAGCGGTACGGATGTTCTGCGAGCCCGAGTCGGCGATGGTGCTGACCGCCCGCGGGCCCGAGCAGCAGTCCAAGGGCACCGACACCGTCGGCGCCTGGATCAACCTGTGCCTGGCGACCGGCCGCGCGGGCCGCCCGCTGTCCGGCTACGGCTGTCTCACCGGGCAGGGCAACGGCCAGGGCGGCCGCGAACACGGCCAGAAGGCCGACCAGTTGCCCGGCTACCGCAAGCTGGACGACCCGGAGGCGCGGCGGCACGTGGCCGAGGTGTGGGGTGTGGACCCCGACTCGCTGCCGGGCCCGGGGCGCAGTGCGTACGAGCTGCTGGACGCGCTGGGTACGGATATTCGCGCGCTGCTGCTGATGGCCTCCAACCCGGTGGTCTCGGCGCCACGTGCCGCGCACGTCGAGGAGCGGATCAAGTCCCTTGATTTCCTTGCCGTCTGTGACGTCGTGCTGTCGGAGACGGCGGCACTGGCGGATGTCGTCCTCCCGGTGACGCAGTGGGCGGAGGAGACGGGCACGACGACGAACCTGGAGGGGCGGGTGCTGCTGCGCAAGCAGGCGATCACCCCACCCTCGGGGGTCCGCAGCGACCTGGAGGTCATGCACGAACTCGCGGACCGGCTGGGCGTGGAGAAGGGCTTCCCGACGGATGCGGAGGAGGTCTTCGAGGAGTTGCGGCGGGCCAGCGCGGGGGGCGTCGCGGACTACTCCGGGATCACCTATCGCAGGCTCGCGGAGGAGAACGGGGTGTTCTGGCCGTGCCCGGCGGACGGGGACGCCGAGGAGGCCGTCGAACACCCCGGCACTCCCCGCCTCTTCCACGACCGGTTCGCCACGCCCGACGGGCGGGCCCGGTTCGCGCCCGTCGCACACCGGGCCACGGCGGAGGAGCCGGACGACGAGTACCCGGTGCTGCTGACGACGGGACGGGTGGTGTCCCAGTACCAGTCGGGCGCCCAGACCCGCCGCGTGGACGAGCTGAACGCGGCGGCGCCGGGGCCGTTCGTGGAGCTGCACCCGCGGTTGGCGGCCCGTCTCGGGGCGGCCGAGGGCGACCCGATCGCGGTCGTCTCCCGCCGCGGCCGAGCGGTGGCCCCGGCCCGCATCACGAACTCCATCCGCCCCGACACGGTCTTCATGCCCTTCCACTGGCCGGGCGAGGGCCGGGCGAACACCCTGACGAACCCGGCGCTGGACCCGACGTCACGGATGCCGGAGTTCAAGTCGTGCGCGGTGCGCTTGGAAGCCGTCGCGTCCTAGCGCACGGCCCAGTCGCCGCTTGCGATGAGTCTGCCGTGGGCCCGCAGTCGGGTGGCCACGGCGGGCGCGGCCAGGTACACCCACGCCCGCACGCGCGTGCCGTCGGCGTCCCGCGTCACGTCCCGGGCGACCCGCTGATAGAGACTGCGCGGGTCGCCGGGCACGTACTCCTCCAGGCGGTCCAGTTCGGCCAGCAGCTCCGGGTACTCCTCCCCCCTCACGGTGACCAGATCGCCGCGCACCGCTCCCCCGGGGTCCTCGACGGCGTACGGATATCCCGGCCCGTCGTAGAGCACCGCCCCTGAGAGCCTCGCCGGTTCCTCCTTGAGCGTGCGTCCGCGCAGGAAGAGGTCATGGTTCGGCTCGCGGCAGCGCAGCGTGCCGTAGACGAAGAACGGAAGGGTCACAGGGCTCACAGAAACGATTCTGTCTCCTCACACATCTCCACGGGACGACTCTGGCCACTCACCTGTCATGGCCCCTTAAATCGCAGGACAAGATCACCCGTGCCCTCCCGAGGAGATCCATGAGCCGGATACGGCCGCACATCCGAGGTTCCCGTCTCGCCACCGCCGGTGTGGCCGTCACCGCCGCCGGTCTGCTCGCCGCGACGCTCACCCCGAGCGCGGGCGCCGCGAACAAGCCGACGCGGGCGGTCGCGGTCGAGAACGCGGCGGCAGCACTGGTCGATCACGCGGCCGCCCTGGGCCTGACCTCCGCGCAGGAGACGAAGGTCCGGGACGTGATCGTGGACGCGGACGGCACGCAGCATGTGCGCTACGACCGGACCTATCGTCAACTTCCGGTGCTGGGCGGTGACTTCGTGGTGCACCTGGCCAAGGACGGGACGTACCGCAGCGCCTCGCGCGCCGTTCGCGGATCCGTCGCCCCGGCGGCCGGTGTCACTCCCGCGCTCCCCGCGACCCGCGCCGCCGACCTCGCCGTGAGCGCGCTGCGCGCCACCAACCTGGGCGAGGCCCTCCGTCAACTCACGGCCAAGCCCCGGCTGGTCGTGGACGCCCTGCACGGCTCGCCGAAGCTGGCCTGGCGGACCGATGTCGTGGCCCGGGACTCGCTCGGCAACCCGGTCGGGCGGACGGTGCTGACCGATGCGCGCACCGGTGCGGAGATCGACGCGTGGGACACCCTGGAGACGGCGGGCGGCGACGGAAAGTCGCTGTACAGCGGAACGGTCCCCCTGAACACCACCCTCTCGGGATCGACGTACCAGCTCAAGGACGCCTCACGCGGGGGCACTTACACGGGTGACGCGGCGGGCAAGGTCGACCTGTGTCTGCTCGGGACCATCTGCGTCACCCGGGCGCCGTCGACGGTGTTCACGGACGCCGACAACCACTGGGGCACGGGCGCGAACACCGACCGCGCGACCGCCGCCGTGGACGCGCAGTACGGCACCGACATGACCTGGGACTACTTCAAGGGCGTGCACGGCCGCAACGGCATCGCGGGCGACGGCAAGGGGTCGTACAACCGGGTGCACTACGGGACGCGGTACAACAACGCCTTCTGGGACGACAGTTGCTTCTGCATGACCTACGGCGACGGTGACGGGACCAACCTCGGCCCGTTGGTGTCACTGGACGTGGCCGGGCACGAGATGTCGCACGGGGTGACGTCCAAGACGGCGGCGCTGACGTACTCGGGCGAGTCCGGGGGCCTGAACGAGGCGACGTCGGACGTCTTCGGCACGCTGGTGGAGTTCCACGCGGCCAACGCCTCCGACCCCGGCGACTACCTGATCGGCGAGAAGATCGTCCGGGACGGCTTCGGCCAGGACGCCCTGCGCTACATGGACAAGCCCAGCAAGGACGGCAGCTCGGTCGACTGCTGGACCACGGGGGCGGCCGACCTGGACGTCCACTACTCCTCCGGCATCGGCAACCACTTCGCGTACCTGCTGGCGGAGGGCAGCGGCGCGAAGTCCATCAACGGCACGGTTCACAACTCCCCCACCTGCAACGGCTCTTCGGTGACCGGAATCGGCCGCGCCAAGCTGGGCGCGATCTGGTACCGGGCGCTGACGGTCTACATGACCTCTTCGACGAACTACGCCGGCGCGCGTACGGCGACCCTGAGCGCGGCGAAGGACCTGTACGGGAGCGGGAGTTCGGAGTACGCGGCGGTGGCTGCGGCTTGGAGCGCGGTCGGCGTGGGCTGAGCGTGGGAAATGCGGTGGCCTGGGCGGCAGGGGGCTGGTTAGGCTCCCCTGCCGCCCACAGTCTTTGGAGCCCCATGCCGACCTCACCGCCCAAAATGCGTCCCGACGAGCTCGACATCGACGCGGAGTTGGTGCGTCGGCTGATTGCCCGGCGGTTTCCGGAGTGGGCGGGGCTCGAGGTTCGGTTCGTGCGGTCGGCCGGGACCGACAATGCGATGTATCGGCTCGGGGACGAACTCGTCGTGCGGCTGCCCCGGTTGCGGGATGGGGAAGGGCAGGTTCAGCGGGAGTACCGGTGGCTGCCTCGGCTGGCGCCGGAGTTGCCGTTGTCCGTGCCGGTGCCCGTTGCTGTGGGGGCTCCGGGGGGCGGGTACCCGCTGGTTTGGGGGGTGTACGAGTGGCTTGAGGGGGCCAACGCCCACGACACGCCCCTCGCCCAACCAGCCGAGGCCGCCTTGCAGTTGGGGCGATTCCTCGCCGCCCTGCGTCAGGCCGACGCGAGCGACGCGCCGACTTCCTATCGGGGCTCGCCGCCCGGACACAACGATGACTACGTGCGGGGCGCCATCCGTGATCTCGGGTCCGACGGGACGATCGATCCGGTGCTCGCCACCGAGGTCTGGGAGAGGACTCTGGGGTTGCCGGGATGGGACCGCGCGCCCGTCTGGCTGCACGGGGACCTTCTGCCGGGCAATCTGCTTACCGTCGACGGCCGACTCACCTCCGTCATCGACTTCGGCTGCCTCGGTGTCGGGGATCCGGCAGCTGACCTGATGGCCGCGTGGACCGTGTTCGGCGCCGAGACCCGCGAGGCGTTCCGTGGCGCCGCCGACATCGACGACGCCACCTGGGAACGGGGGCGGGGGTGGGCCCTCTGCTTCGGGCTGATGGCCGATCACTACTACGGCGACGCCTTCGGCAACGGCATGAACCCGGTGCTGGCGGGGGTGGGGCGGCGGGCCGTGGCTGAAGTGCTGGCGGAGTGCGGGTGAGTTCAGCCGCCCGCCGTGGCGGACTCGGTCACCAGGTCGTGTACCGGGCGCGGCGCAGACCCCAACAGGGTCGGCACGTCGGAGGTCTTCGCCTCCAGGAAGCCCGCCGCCATGTTGGAGAGCAGGGACAGGGTGTGGGTGATCTGGTAGGGCTCCAGGCCGTGGCCTGCCAGTGCGGTGCGCGCGTCGGTGAGGGACGTGGGGTGGTAGTCGACCTGCCTGCCGTACCGCTTGGTCAGGAGGTCGGCCAGGTCGGTGCCGCCGAGCGCGGTTACGCCCTCCAGTTCGTACGTCCGTCCGGCGTGGCGGCTGTGGCCCCCGGAGGTCAGGGCACGGTCGGCCTCTGCGGCCACGCTTACCGTGATGTCCGCGAGGTCCTCCCTGGCCACGACCGACATCCGGCCCGTGCCGTACGCGGCGGAGAAGACCCCGGTCTCGGCGGCCGGTCCCGCGGAACCCGCCGAGAGGCCGCCCAGGAGTTCGGCGTAGAGGCCGTTGCGCAGGATCGTCGTGTCGTACGGGCCATGGGCCAGACGGTCCTCGGTCCAGCGGTGCGGGAGGGCGAGGGTGGTGCGTTCACCCGACGCGGCCAGGCTGGTGTAGATCACGTGGCGGACGCCCGCCGCTGCCGCCGCGTCGGCCACCGCGCCGTGGCGGGCCAGCACTATGTCGTCCTCGGCGTATCCGGCGGAGATCATCACCAGGACGTCGACCCCGGCGAACCCCTCCACGAGGCTCGCCGGGTCGTCGAAGTCGATACGGCGCGCGGTCTCTCCGTCGCCGCCCCGGGTGCCTGCCACGACCTCGATCCCGTCGGGCCCGGACAGTGCGGTCAGGCCCTGGAGCACCAGTCGGCCCAGTCCTCCTGAGACTCCGGTAACGAGAATCATTCGAGCACCCCTTGCGTTGATCCTTACGAACAGCACCGAGCATCCGCCGAGTTCGGCGGTTCCAAAAGGAGGCACTTTCGTGTCAGGCCCGAACACCGCCGTAAGTTCCCAGGTCAACGGCGCTATTCCGGAAGGGCCGTGTGGCGATGACGACTGCGGGATCCGTGATGTGCTGGACCGGCTGGGGGATCGGTGGACCGTGTTGGTCATCGTGGAACTCGCCAAGGGCAGCCGCCGCTACGGCGAGTTGGAGCGCGCGATACCCGGCATCTCGCAGCGCATGCTGTCCCTGACCACGAAGCGGCTGTGCCGGGACGGGCTGGTCGAGCGGATCGTGCATCCGACCCTCCCGCCCCAGGTCGAGTACCGCCTCACCCCGATGGGCCGCAGCTTCTCGGCCGTGATCTCGGGGCTCGCCGACTGGTCCCGCGACCACAAACCCGCCATCGCGGCGGCGCGGGCGGACTGGGACGCGGAGCATCCGGGGAGCGCGGCAGGGGTGTAGGGGCGAGGGAGGCTCTCAACTCCCGTACGGGCGCCTCTCCTTCGCCTCCCGCAGTGCCGTCCCCCACCACACCAGCTGGTCCAGCATCGTCTTGGCCGCCGCGTCCGGGGCCGTGGGGTCCTTCAGGCGGCCGGAGTCGTCGAAGGAGGCGCCGGCGTTGTGGAAGGAGACGGTGTCGCGGACGGTGACGGCGTGGAGTTCGGCGAAGACCTGCCGGAGGTGTTCCGCCGCTCGCAGGCCGCCCGCGAGTCCGCCGTAGGAGATCAGGGCGACGGGCTTGGCGCGCCACTCCGCGTAGTGCCAGTCGATGAGGTTCTTCAGGCCCGCCGGGAAGGAGTGGTTGTACTCGGGGGTCAGGACGACGAACGCGTCGGCGCGGGCCAGTTTCGGGCTCACGTCGGCGAGGGCCGCGGTCGCCTCCTCGGTGCGGGCGAAGGACGTGGGCAGCTCGATTCCGGCCACGTCCACGACCTCGGCCGTGAGGTCCTCGCGGCGCCCGACGTGCTCCAGGATCCAGTCGGCCACGACAGGGCCGAAGCGGCCGTGGCGGTTGCTGCCGATGACGACGGTGACATTCAGGGGTTCCATGGCGGAAGTCATGACGACAGCGTGATACCTCAACCTTTGTCGAGGTCAAGCGCCTCATCGGGTCACCCGTTCACACGCGCCGGGCAGGCAGTTGCCCGACTCCTTCGAGCGACCGCCTTGACCTGCCAAAACGCGCTGCCCCACCGGTCTTCCTGACACCCATTCACCCCAATTCTGACGCTCCATCAGGAAGCGGCCCCGGCCCACTGCCCCTTACCTCTGAAGGGCAGTGACCACCGCTGATCCCCAGGGAGCATCGATGCGCCGTACCGCCCGTCTGCTGACCGGGAGCGCGCTCGCCGGCGCGGCTGCCGGGCTGGTCTGCGCACCGGCGTACGGCGTGGGCGCCGCGCACCTGGAGGTCCACCCCTCCTCGGTCGTGCCGGGCGGACAGGTCACCGTGAACACCTCGGCCTGCGCGGACGGCGGTACCGCGGTGGGCGACGCCAGCGCGGTGGGCGCGGGTCGGTTCACGCTGGCGCCCAGCACCCATGAGCGGGACGCGATCGGACGGTTCCGGGTGCCGCCGAGCGCGCAGCCGGGGACGTACGAGATCACCGCGACCTGTGCCGGGGGCGGGCGGAAGGTGACCGGCGATCTGGTGGTGACGCTGACCTCGCAGCGCCAACCGGTGCATCCGCGAGGAAGTGTGAAGACGGGGGTCGGCGGCGCACTCGGCCCCGACCCCGTGCAGACCGCGGCCGGCGTGGCGGCACTCGCCGTCGCCGCCGCGGGCGGTACCTGGCTCCTGCATCGCCGGGCGAGAGGCGACGGGATCTGACGGACACCCTCCGCTGTCCGTCCCGCCGGTACCGCATGTCCCCTCCCCCTCCGGGTCCGACGCCCCTCGCGGCCCGGAGGGGGAACAGGGTCAGCCCGTTCAGGAGGCGCGCGTGCGCAGGTACAGCGACGCCGCGACAGCGGCCGTCACGGTGGTGGCCCTGTGCTCCGGTGCCTGGCTGCTGCACAGCGGCGCCGAACGGCACGCCCCGCCGCAGCCCTCCGCCGCCCAGGCGCACGCCGACCCCGCCGACCGGCAGCCGTCCGCCGCGCCCGCGCTGCCGCCCTCCCCACCGGACCATGTCCGCATCCCGTCGATCAGGGTGGACGCCCCCCTCACGGGCCTCGGCCTCACTCCGTCCGGCAGCCTCGACGTGCCGCCCGCCGAGCAGAAGAACCTGGCCGGCTGGTACGAGTCCGGCACCACACCCGGCGAGAAGGGCACCGCCATCGTCGCGGGCCACGTCGACAACGCCGAGGGCCCCGCCGTCTTCTACCGCCTCGGCGCCCTGAAGAAGGGCAGCGCGGTGGAGGTGGACCGGCGCGACGGCTCCACGGCCGTGTTCACGGTCGACTCCGTCGAGGTGTACGACGCCCGGGACTTCCCCGACGAGAAGGTCTACGGCGCGGCCCGCCGCCCCGAGCTGCGGGTGATCACCTGCGGCGGGGGCTACTCACGCGCCACGGGCTATCAGGGCAACGTCGTCGTCTTCGCGCACCTCACCGGCAGCCGGTGAGGTGCCCAGGATGTTCCGCTTGCCCCACGCGCCCAGCGGTTCCAGCGCGGCGTTGAGGCTGACGCCCTTCGGGGTCAGGGAGTACTCCACCCGCGGCGGCACCTCCTCGTACTCCTCGCGGTGCACGATGCCGTCGGCCTCCAGCTCGCGCAGGTGGGCGGCGAGCACCTTCTCCGTGACGCCCGGCAGCGCGCGGCGCAGCTCCCCGAACCGGTGCGGACGCACCGAGAGCTCCCACAGGATCAGCACCTTCCACTTGCCGCCGATCACGTCCATCGCCGCGTCGATCCCGCAGTGGTACGACCCCGGCCGTCGCGCCGTCGCCATGTCGGCCCCCGTCCCTCTCGTCCCGAACGCTCTGTCCCGAACGCTCTGCCTCGATGCTTTCCCGGCGGTAAGCGCCCACTCCAAAGTACGTACTTGAGCAGGCCGTTCACCTGCTACGAGGCTAACCGCCATGACTGACAACGCCTCTCCGATGCCCCTCACCCTGCTCGGCACCGGCGCCATGGGCACCGCCCTCGGCCGTGCCTGGCTCGCCGCCGGACACCCCGTGACCGTCTGGAACCGCACCCCCGCCCGCACCGCGGCACTGGCCGCCGAAGGGGCGACCGTCGCGAGCAGTGCCGCCGCCGCGGTGGCCGCCAACCGGCTGGTGATCGCCTGTCTCCTCGACGACGACTCCCTCGGCGAGGCCCTCGCCGGGGCCGACCTCACCGGCCGGGACCTGGTGAACCTCACCACCGGCACCCCGGCCGAGGGCCGCGCCCGTGCCGCCTGGGCCGAGGAGCGCGGAGCGCGGTTCGTGGACGCCGGGATCATGGCCGTACCGCCGATGATCGGCAGCCCGGACTCCGGGGCGTACGTCTTCTACAGCGGCTCCGCCGGGCTGTTCGAGGAGCACCGGGAGACCCTCGCCGTCCCGGCCGGAACCGCTTGGGTCGGCGCCGATCCGGGCTTCGCCGCGCTGCACGACGTGGCCCTGCTCAGCGCCATGACCGGCATGTTCGCGGGGGTCTTCCACGCCTTCTCACTGGTGCGCCGGGAGGACATCGCGCCGAAGGAGTTCGCGGGGCTGCTCCAGGGCTGGCTCACCGCGATGGCCCACACCGTGCACAACACCGCCGACCAGCTGGAGAGCGAGGACTTCACGAAGAACGTCGTCTCCAACCTCGCCATGCAGACGGCGGGCAACGCCACGCTGCTGCGCACGGCACAGGAGCAGGGGGTGAGTCCGGAACTGCTGACGCCGTACATGGCGCTCATGGAACGGCTGCTCGCGCAGGGACGGGGCGAGGAGGACACGACGGGGATGGTCGACCTCCTGCTTCGACAGGGAAGCTAGGCCACCCACTGCTCGTACGCCATGTTCGCCACCAGCGCGAACACCACCGTCAGCAGCACGACCCGGACGAACCCGCTCCCCTTCTTCAGCGCCGTATGGGCACCGAGCGTCCCGCCCGCCAGGTTGAACAGGGCCATCAGCGCCGCCAGCTGCCACAGCACCGTGCCCTGCCACGCGAAGGTCGCCAGCGCGCCCGCGTTCGTGCAGCAGTTGATGATCTTCGCGGTGGCGGAGGCGGCGACCAGGTCGAGGTGGAGGATCGCGGTGAGGGTCAGGACCAGGAAGGTGCCGGTGCCCGGGCCGATGAGTCCGTCGTAGAAGCCGATGCCGACGCCCGCGAGTCCGATCGCGGTGAGGATCTGGCGGCGGGTGGCCGGGCCGGTCGCCGGGGCGGTGCCGAAGGCGGGGCGCAGGATCACGAAGGCGGCGACCGCGATCAGCACCACCATGATCACCGGCTTGAGCACCTCGGTGCTCATCCCGGCCGCGAGGAAGGCCCCGCCGGACGATCCGGCCAGCGCCGCGAGGCCGATGCGGACGGCCAGGCGGACGTCGACCCGGGTCTTGCGGGCGTAGGTCACCGCGGCGCCCGAGGTGCCGACGATCGCGACCGCCTTGTTGGTGCCGAGAGCGTAGGCGGCGGGGGTGTTCGAGGGCAGGCCCAGCAGCAGTGCGGGCAGGAGCAGGAGCCCGCCGCCGCCGACCACGGCGTCGATCCAGCCTGCCGCGAGGGCGGCGAGGCACAGGACGGCGATCATGGTCAGCGATATGTCGGACATGATCGCGACCCTAAGGACGGGATACATGCCACGTCCATCCAACTGAGGGGTTTCTGAGGTACGAGGCACCCCGTACCCAGTCCTCACAGCCCGCCCCAGCCCAACGCAGGGAACCCTCACACCCATCCGGCCGCCCCGCTGAGGGCAGAGTTCCTCGCGTGAAACAGACGTGATGCTGCCGGGTAACACCCGCACCGCACGCTCAGTGCCATGACCTCGAATACGCGTGTGGTGGTGATCGGCGCCGGGCTCGCGGGCGTACGGCTCGCCCGGCGGCTCGGCGAGCTCGGCACGTCCGCGCTGCTGATCGGCGAGGAGGAGCACCGACCCTACAACCGGGTGCTGCTCGCCGAGGTGCTGGCCGGGCGGTACGCCCCCGAGGTGATCGCGCTGCCCACCCCGCAGGGGCTGCTCCGCACCCGGGTCACCGGCATCGACCGGGAGGGGCGCGTCGTCGAGTGCGCGGACGGCTCGAAGATCGCATACGACACGCTGGTGCTCGCCACCGGCTCCAACCCGGTGCTGCCGCCGCTGCGCGGTCTGTTCACTCCCGATCATGTGCTTCCCGAGGGCGTGCACGCCTTCCGCACCATGGACGACTGCCTCGGCCTGTCCAAGGCGGTACGGCCTGGAGTGCGGGCGGTCGTCATCGGCGGCGGGCTGCTCGGGGTCTCCGCGGCGCGCGCGCTCGCGGTGCGCGGCGCCCAGGTCGTCCTCGCCCAGCAGTCCGAGCGGCTCATGGAGCGCCAGCTCGACCCGGGCGCCTCCAAGCTGGTGCTGCGGCATCTGAAGGACCTCGGCGTCGAGGTGCACACCGAGTGCCGGGTGCGCGACGTGCGCTGCGTCGGCGGCGCGGTCCGCTCGGTGGAGATGTCCGACGGCTACGCCCTCGACGCCGATCTGGTGGTGCTGGCCTGCGGGGTGCACCCGAAGGTCGGGCTCGCCAAGGAGGCCGGGCTGGCCGTCCACAAGGGCGTCCTCGTCGACGACGAGCTGCGCACCTCCGACCCGCACATCCGGGCGATCGGCGACTGCGCCCAGCACGACGGCACGCTCTACGGCCTCGCCACCCCGGCCCTCGAACAGGCCGAGGCGCTGGCGGAGCTGCTCGCCGGTGACCCCGGCGCCCGCTACACCGGCACCCGGGCCCTGACCCGGCTCACCCTGCACGGCAACACCGCCTTCGACCTCGCCGCGTTCGGCGAGACCGAGGCGCTTCCGGGCGACGACGTCGTCCAGCTCACCGACGCCACCCGCGGCACCTACCGCAAGGTCGTCGTCCGCGACGACCGCGTGGTCGGCGGGGTGCTCGTCGGCGAACTCGGCACCGTAGGCGCGCTCGCCCGCGCCTGGGAGGGAGCAGAGCCGCTCCCCTCCGACGGCGCGCCCCTGCTCCACCTGCTCACCAACGACGGAGGCTCCTGATGACCGCCACCCCGGGGCCCACCCCCACGATCGTGCTCGTCGGCCACGGCATGGTCGGCCAGCGCTTCCTGGAGGCGCTCGCCGAGCGCGGCCTGACCGCCACGCACCGCGTGGTCGTGCTCTGCGAGGAGCCCCGCCCCGCCTATGACCGCGTCGCGCTCACCTCGTACTTCTCGGGCAAGACGCCCGAGGACCTGTCGATGACCGACCTGGAGTTCATCGAGAAGCACTCCATCGAGCTGTACGTCGGCGACCCGGCGCTGACCGTCGACCGCGAGGCGAAGAAGGTCACCGCCAAGTCGGGCCAGGTCTACGACTACGACATCCTCGTCCTCGCCACCGGCTCCTTCCCGTTCGTGCCCCCCGTCCCGAACAAGGACGCCACCGGCTGCTTCGTCTACCGCACGATCGAGGACCTGCTCGCGATCGAGGAGTACGCGAAGAGCGCGACGACGGGTGCCGTGGTCGGCGGCGGTCTGCTCGGACTCGAGGCGGCCGGCGCGCTGAAGGGCCTCGGACTGACCTCGCACATCGTGGAGTTCGCGCCGCGGCTGATGCCGGTGCAGGTCGACGAGGGCGGCGGCGCCGCGCTGCTGCGGACCATCGAGGACATGGGCCTGACCGTGCACACGGGTGTGGGCACGCAGGAGATCGTCGTCGACGAGGCGGGCGCCGTCACCGGCATGAAGCTCTCCGACGGCTCCGAACTCGCCACCGACCTGGTCGTGTTCAGCGCGGGCGTACGGCCGAGGGACCAACTCGCCCGCGACTGCGGCCTCCAGGTCGGCGAGCGCGGCGGCATCGCCGTCGACGAGCAGTGCCGTACGGTCAACGACCCGCACGTCTTCGCGATCGGCGAGTGCGCGCTGGCCTCCGACGGGCGCGTCTACGGCCTGGTGGCCCCGGGTTACGAGCAGGCCGAGACGGCCGCCGCGACCATCGCCGCCGACGAGGCCGCCTTCACCGGCGCCGACCTGTCCACCAAGCTCAAGCTCCTCGGCGTGGACGTCGCCTCCTTCGGCGACGCGCACGGCACCACCGAGGACTGCCTGGACGTCGTCTACTCCGACTCCCGCGCGGGCCTGTACAAGAAGCTGGTCATCAGCCGGGACGGCACCCTGCTCGGCGGCATCCTGGTCGGCGACGCGGAGGCGTACGGCACCCTGCGCGCCTTCACCGGCTCGGTCCCGCCGGTCTCCCCCGAGTCCCTGGTGCTGCCCGCCGGCGCGGGCGCCTCGGTCCAGCTCGGCCCGTCGGCCCTCCCCGACGAGGCGGTGATCTGCTCCTGCCACAACGTCACCAAGGGCACGATCCGCGGCGCGGTCACCGAGCACCAGTGCACCACCGTGCCCGAGGTCAAGAAGTGCACCAAGGCCGGTACGGGCTGCGGCAGTTGCGTCAAGGTCCTCGGCCAGCTCGTCAACGCCGAGCTGGAGGCCAGCGGCGTCGAGGTCGACAAGGGCCTGTGCGGCTGCTTCTCGCAGACCCGCGAGGAGCTCTACGAGATCGTCCTCGCCCTGCGCATCAACAAGTACCAGGACCTGCTGGACCGGCACGGCCGGGACACCGCACGGGGCGGCGACGGCTGCGAGATCTGCAAGCCCGCGGTGGCCTCGATCATCGCCTCCCTCGCCCCGACCATCGGCGCCGACGGCTATGTCCTCGACGGCGAGCAGGCGGCGCTCCAGGACACCAACGACCACTTTCTGGCCAACCTCCAGAAGAACGGCTCGTACTCGGTCGTGCCCCGCATCCCCGGCGGTGAGATCACCCCGGAGAAGCTGATCGTGATCGGCGAGATCGCCCGCGACTTCGGGCTCTACACAAAGATCACCGGCGGCCAGCGCATCGACATGTTCGGCGCCCGGGTCGAGCAACTCCCGCTGATCTGGACGAGGTTGGTGGACGCCGGCTTCGAGTCGGGCCACGCGTACGGCAAGTCCCTCCGTACGGTGAAGTCCTGCGTCGGCCAGACCTGGTGCCGCTACGGCGTCCAGGACTCGGTCCGGATGGCGATCGACCTGGAGCTGCGCTACCGGGGCCTGCGCTCCCCGCACAAGCTCAAGTCGGCGGTCTCCGGCTGCCAGCGCGAGTGCGCCGAGGCCCAGTCCAAGGACTTCGGCGTGATCGCCACCGCCAACGGCTGGAACCTCTACGTCGGCGGCAACGGCGGCGCCACCCCGCGCCACGCGGACCTGCTCGCGCAGGACCTCAGCGACGCCGAACTGATCCGCCTGATCGACCGGTTCCTGATGTTCTACATCCGCACCGCCGACCGCCTGGAGCGCACCTCGACCTGGCTGGACCGGATCCCGGGCGGCCTCGACCACGTGCGCGACGTGGTCGTGGAGGACACCCTCGGCATCTGCGAGGAGCTGGAGACCCTGATGGCGGCCCATGTCGACCACTACCGCGACGAGTGGGCCGAGACCATCAACGACCCCGAGAAGCTCGCCCGGTTCGTGTCCTTCGTGAACGCGCCCGACACCCCGGACCCGGTCGTCGGCTTCGTCCCCGAGCGCGACCAGATCAAGCCCGACCTGCCGCTGCTGACCATCGGCCACCGTCCCCTGGAAGGGAGCAACCAGCGATGACCCTGGCACCCGAGGTAACCGACCTCAAGGTCCAACTCCGGCTCGCGGACGACTGGTTCACGGTCTGTGACCTGAGCCGGCTGATCCCCGGACGTGGTGTGGCGGCCCTGCTGCCGGACGGCGGCCAGGTGGCCCTGTTCCGCGACCGCTCCGGCACGCTGTACGCCATCGACAACCGGGACCCGTTCAGCGGGGCCGGGGTCCTCTCCCGCGGGCTGACCGGCACCCACCAGGGGCGCCCGTTCGTGGCCTCGCCGCTGCTGAAGCAGCGGTTCGACCTCGCCTCCGGGCAGTGCTTGGACGACGAGTCGGTGCGGGTGGCGACGTACGCGGTGCGCGCGGCCTGAACTACGGCATCGGGCCCGGCCGGAGCGGTTCCGGCCGGGCCCTCGCCATGCCGCCCGCACGACGGTCCCGGCTACGCCGGGGCGCGCGGGGGCCGCCGTACCACCCCCCGGTCCATCGCCCACGACCTGCGGTCGCTCCCGGCCGACCGGATACGCCGCCCGCCCCCGCACCACCCCCGTGCGCCCTGTCCCCCCGCGCTCCGGGAACCCGTCCCCAAGGGGGTGCTGTCCCTGGGTTTGCCGGCCGCCCACGAGGGTCGCGGCCGTCGGACATCGGGGGATGACCATGCGCACTGCACGCACACACCGCCGCGCCACCGCACTCGGCCTCGCCGCCCTCTTCACCGCCGCCGCGCTCGCCACGACCACGGCGTGCGGCTCGTCGGAGGACGCCTCGCCGAAGAGCGACAGCGGCGACAAGAAGAAGTCCGCGGCCTCCGGACAGGCCCTGGAGAACAAGGCGTACGGCTACAACCCCTACGCCTGGGCCACCCGCCGGGACAGCCGGATCGGGGTCTACGGCATCGAGCTGCACGGCCAGAGCTTCACGCTCGGCGGCGAGGTCAAGCTGGTCCTGTACAAGGACAACCGGGTCCCCGGCGTCCCGTCCTGGTACCGGACCACCACCGCCCGCTGGAAGACGGGCCGCCACGGCGGCGCCTTCGACGTCACCACCGGAATGCTGGACTGCACGGCCTACGGCTACGCCAAGGACTCCACGCTGATGGCACTGGACGTGACGACGAACACGTGGTCCAACAAGGTCCGCGTGTCGACGGGTTGCTCCCGCTGAGAACGCGTCACCTGAAGGCGTGGGAGTCCAGACGCAGGGTCTCTCCGATGCTGTCCAGCACCGACCAGGGAGGGGCTGCCGGCGCCTCCCTCTCGATCCTGGCCCGCACTTCCATGATCCGCTCCAAGTCCGCCAGGCACTCCTCCGCGTACTGCGCCGTCCGCCCGGGAAGTCCCGGGTCCTCGCTGAACCAGGACTGGTGCAGGTCGACCGTGCGGATCCGCCATCGGACGAGGTAGGGGATCTGATCCGCGGTTTGTCGTGCAGCGTGCGCAGCAGGCCGGTCGGGCGCTGCGCAAGGTAGTCGTAGGTGAATCTCGTCTCCTGCGCCGGTGTTCCGGCCTCGGGGCGGTCCTCAGGGCCTTCGCCAAGGACACAAGGGTTGTCTCGCTGGGGGTCGAGTCGCCGTTGAGGGCTTTGCTCGACGTGGTCCGGCCCAGACCGGCACGGAGTGCGAGTCGCGCCATGCTCAGCCCACGCTCCACGCGCAGGCGCCGGAGCTGACGCTTCAGCGCCGGGAGGGCGTTCTCGGGCGGGACAGGGCCGTCGTGCTGTCACTCATGAGTCATGAGCTCCGATCGGCTCAACTGCGGCAACTCTCCAGCATTCAGCGGCTGTTCGCGACGTGGTCACGGCGGGCCAGCGCGGTGTGGACGGTCACCGTTCGACGCCGTTCACCTGAACCAACCTGAACACGACGGGCCGGACGCCTCGAAAACCCGGTGGAGGGACCTGGGCACCGGCTGCTTTCATGAGCGCATGGTGTCCCCCGACCGTCTTCTCGCCTTCGCGGCCATGTCGTTCCTGCTGATCGTGGTGCCCGGGCCCAGTGTGCTGTTCGTCATCGGGCGGGCGCTCGCCCAGGGACGCCGGGCCGCGCTGACGTCGGTGGTGGGGAACACCGTCGGCGCGTATGTGCTGGTTCTCGCGGTGGCGCTCGGGGTCGGGTCGGTCGTGGAGCGGTCGGTCCTGGTGTTCACGCTGCTGAAGCTCGCCGGGGCCGCCTACCTCGTTTATCTCGGGATCAAGGCGTGGCGTGGGCGCGGGGCGCTGCGGGCCGCGTTCGCCGAGGACGCGGCAGGAGCGGCGGCGCACGGTGGACTGCGGACCTTCTGGGAAGGGTTCGCGGTCGGGGTGACCAACCCCAAGACGATCGTGTTCTTCGCCGCGGTACTGCCTCAGTTCGTGGACCGGGGCGCGGGGCATGTGACGGCCCAGATGCTGCTGCTCGGCCTGGTCTTCAACGTCATCGCGCTCGCCTCGGACAGCGTGTGGGGCCTGGTCGCGGCGACCGCCCGGGGCTGGTTCGCCCGGTCCCCCCGGCGTCTTTCGGCGGTGGGCGGAGTCGGCGGGATGACCATGATCGGGCTCGGCGTCACGGTCGCCGTGACCGGCCGCAAGGACTGACCAGCACGCCCCGAGGGCGTCGTACGACATCTTGGTCAGCCGTTCCGACGCCTCCCGGGGGGGGCGGCCACAGACGTCCCGGCCGGAGGTCATGGCGGCGCTCCTTCCGCCGGGGCCCGGACTCAGCCCACGAGCGGGGAGCGCTCCGCGTACCCGTCCGGAAGGGGGCGGGTGTCCAGGTAGAACCATTCGGCGCCGGGGCCCGGGAAGGTGTCCGGCTGCGGCAGGCTCTCGATCAAAGGCGGGGTGGGCAGTGGAGCCGTGGCCGTGGCGGTCGGCTTTCCCGGCATCAGCAACTCCACCCGCAGTCCTCGCGCCCGCTGCTGGGCCGTGAACTCCTCGACCTGGCCGCGGCAGGCGTGGTCCAGGTGGGTCACCGCGGTCAGGTCCAGGCGGATCCTCGGCTTGCCGGACTCCGCTGCCGCCTCCAGCGCCTCGATCACCTGGGGCAGCCGCAGGAAGGTGGCGTTGCCCGCCATGACGACCTTCGCGGTGTCCTCCTCCAGGTGCTGCCGGATCACGGTCTGCGACATGCGCAGCGCGGCCAGCACGATCCCGGCGAGCAGCCCGACGATCACGCCCTCCAGCAGGGCCGTCGCCACGATCACCAGCGTGGTCACCGTCATCACCGCGAACTCGCCCCGGTCCTGCCGCCACATCTTCGGGAACTCCTCGGGCGCGAACAGCTTCCAGCCGCTGTGCACGAGGACGCCGGCGAGCACCGAGATCGGGATCAGGGCGAGGACCTGGGGCAGCAGCAGCGCGAAGGCGAGCAGCCACAGGCCGTGCAGCGTACGGGAGATCCGGGTCCGCGCCCCGGCCTGGACGTTCGCCGAACTGCGGGCGACCACCGCGGTGATGGGCAGCGCGCCCAGCAGCCCCGCCAGGGTGTTGCCGGTGCCCTGGGCGATCAGCTCGGTGTTGTACTGGGTGCGCGGACCGCTGTGCATGCGGTCCACGGCGGCCGCGGTGAACAGGCTCTCCGCCGAGGCGATGACCGTGAAGGTGAGGATCGACGTGATGATCGCCGCGTCGGCGAGACCCGCGAACTCCTCGGCTCCCGGCACCTGGATGGCGGCGGTCAGATTGCCGACCTGAAGGGTCTTCACCTCCACGCCCGGCAGCGCGGCGACGGCGCAGCCGATCCCTACGGCGACCAGCGCGGCCGGGAGCTTCCCGAGCGGCCCAGGCACCTTCTTCCAGACGAAGGCCAGCACGATGGTGACGACACCGAGCCCGGCGGCGGTCAGGGCCTGCCGGTCGGCCAGCACGTCACCCAGCAGTCCGGGCAGGCCGCTCATGTTCTCGATCGGGGTGCCGGGGGCCTTGGCGTCGGTCATCGGGTAGAGCTGGCCGACCATCAGCGGCAGTCCGATGCCGGCCAGCATGCCCTGGACCACGGCGAGGGAGATCGCCTGGAACATCCGGCCGAGCCGGATCAGGCCGAGGACGATCTGGAGGATGCCGGAGAAGAACACGATCACGCCGAGCGCGCCCACTCCGTGCTCGGCGACGGTCTCCGCGACCAGCGCGGCGAGCCCCGCCGCCGGCCCGCTGACCTGGAGCGTGCTGCCCCGGATCGCGCCTACCACAAGACCGCCGACGACCCCGGAGACGATGCCCAGTTCGGCGGGGACACCGGAGGCGACAGCCACGCCGATGCAGAGCGGCAGGGCGACGAGGAAGACGACGAAGGAAGCGGTGATCTCGGTGGCGAGGCTCCCCGCCCTCCCGTCCCGGCCGGTGGACGTCGGCTGTGCCGCGGTCTTGGTCCGTGGCTCGGTCCTGGGCCGTGCGTGGCCGCGCCCGCGCGCATGCGCCCCGCTCATGCGGCGTGCACCCGGAAGCGGTCGTCGGCGTCGAGTTCATGCACCCGACCGGTGTCGACCTCGTAGTACCAGCCGTGCAACCGCAGGTCGCCCTTGGTCAGCCGGCGCCGTACCACCGGGTGGCTGCGCAGCGCGGCGAGCTGGTTGACGACGTTGCGCTGGGCCACGCCGGACAGCGACGGATCGGCGCCGCCCGTGGTGAGCACCTCCGCGAGACCCGGCCGGGCCGACTCCAGCCAGGCGTCCACGCCGGGCATGGTGGACAGGTCGTCGCCGGTGGTGAGCGCGCTCATCGCCCCGCAGTGTGAGTGACCGCACACCACGACGTCCTGAACCCCGAGCACTTCGAGTGCGTACTCGACGGTAGCGACCTCGCCGGAGGCGCCGGGGCGCCCGTACGGCGGCACGATATTGCCCGCGTTCCGTAGCTCGAATATCTCTCCGGGCCGGGCGCCGGTGATCAGGGCGGGTATGACCCGCGAGTCCGAGCAGGTAATGAAGAGCACCTCGGGATTTTGCCCGTCGGCCAGTTTCCGATATTCATCGCTCTCGAAATCGACCCGCCGCCCGAACGCGCGGGCACGGTCCAGCAACGCCTTCAACGGAGCCTCCTGTGGGGGGAGTTCGACCAGGTGACCACAGCGTAGGCAGGTGCACACCAGACAAAGGTTAAGAGAACCCCAGGGCCCGGACAGGAGGCGGACATTCTTTGCCCGAAATACGGTTCGACAACTCCGAGAAATCGCTTTCTGAGCGGCTCGTCACACCGGACCGCTTTTACGCGACGCGGCATTGAAACTACTTGTAGGTTGGCGTTGACAACTCCACGACACGTCATTCGTGTTGTCCGGATTTCACGGAGAGACAGGACGTATGGGCATACGAGTGCTGCTCATCGAGGACGACGAGACGATCGCCGAACCGCTCGCCGAAGGGCTCGGGCACTTCGGGCTGACGGTCGACCATGTCGCCACCGGCACCGAGGGCCTGAGAGGTCCCTACGGCGATGTCGTCCTGCTCGACCTGGGCCTGCCGGACATGGACGGCGTCGACGTCTGCCGGGGCATCCGGCAGGTCTCCGACGTCCCCATCGTCATCCTCAGCGCGCGCGGCGAGGAGGCCGACCGGGTGCTGGGCCTGGAGCTGGGGGCCGACGACTATCTCGCGAAGCCGTTCAGCGTACGGGAGTTGGTGGCCCGGGTCCGGGCGGTGACCCGGCGCACCCAGCGCCCCCGGGCGCCGGTGGAGGCGACGCTCACCGTGGAGGAGACGGCGCCGGGACCACCGTACGAACCGGGCCCGCTGGTGGTGGACCGCCGTACCCGTCAGGTCTGGGTCGGTGAGGTGCCGCTCGCCCTGACGCCCAAGGAGTTCGAGCTGCTCGCGCTGCTCACCGAGGACCCGGGGGCGGTGTACTCCCGGCAGCAGATCCTGGACCGGGTGTGGGACCCGCACTACGAGGGGCCGACGAAGACCCTGGACGTCCATGTCGCCGCGCTGCGGCGGAAGTTGGGGCACTCGGCGTGGATCCAGACCCTGCGCGGAGTGGGGTTCCGGCTGGCGGTGCAGACGGATCCGGGGCCGCCGCAGCAGGTGGACTTCCCGTGACCCGTCGCCTCCTGGCCAGCTATCTCTGTCTGACCGCCCTGGTGCTGCTCTGCCTGGAGATCCCACTCGGCTTCCGCTACGCGGCCGACGAACGGGACCGGGCGGCCGACGCGGCGCGGGACGAGGCCGAGTCGGCGGCGGCGTACACCGCGCTGTCCCTGGCCACCGGCCGGGCCGGACTCGACCTGACGGAACGTGCGGTCCACTGCGCCGAACGCGTCGGCGGGAAGGTGGTGATCGTCGACGGCTCGGGCGGGGTGCTCGCCGCCTCGCACCCGGTGTCCCGCCGGGCGGCCCGCGCCCTGCCCGCGCGCCCCGGGATCGCCGCGGCGCTGAAGGGCTCGGCCGCGATGGACGTCCGCACGGCCGTGTTCGGCGGGGCGGAGCACCTGTCCGTCACCGCGCCGGTCGTCAGGGGAGCCGAGGAGGCCCGGGGCGCCGTCTGGCTCATCGTGCCCACGCAGACGGCGCGGGACCGGATCGGCCGCGCCTGGCTGCTGCTCGGCGCGGGCGGGCTCGGGGTGCTCACCGCGGTCTCCGTCATCGGCCTCGGCCTCGCCCGCTGGGCCGGCCGCCCCATCCGGGAACTGGAGCGCGCCACCCACGCGTTGGCGGACGGCGACGCGACCGCCCCGGTGCCGGTCACCAAGGGTCCGCCGGAAGTCCGCAGGCTGGCGGCCGCGTTCAACCGTACGGCGGCCCGGCTCGCCCATCTGCTCGCCTCCCAGCACGCGTTCGCGGGCGAGGCCTCGCACCAGCTGAAGACGCCGCTCGCGGCGCTGCGGCTGCGCCTGGAGAACCTGGAGCCCGATGTGTGCGGGCCCGGCCGGGGCAGTCTCGCAGCCGCCGTGACCGAGACCGACCGGCTCGCCAGGATGGTCGAGGGCCTGCTGGCGATGGCCCGCCTGGAGGAGGACGCGGCCACCCCGGGCCCGGTCGACGTGGGCGCCGTCTGCGTCGAACGGCACCGGACCTGGCTGCCGTTGTTCGAACGGGAGGGCGTCGCGCTGGTGCTGTTCGCCGGGAGCGTGGGCCCGGTGCTCGCGGTGCCGGGCGCGGTCGAGCAGATCCTGGACAACCTGCTCTCCAACGCCCTGCGGGCCTCCCCGTCCGGCAGCACCGTGACCATCGAACTGCGGCTGCTGGTCCCCGCCAAGCGCGCGCTGCGCGACGCCCGCCCGTGCTGGGTGGACCTGCATGTCACCGACGAGGGCCCCGGCATGACCCCGGAGCAGCGGCAACGCGCCTTCGACCGCTTCTGGCGCGCGCCGGGTGCCCCCAAGGGCGGTACAGGGCTCGGCCTTTCCCTCGTCCAACGCCTCTCGGTCGCGAGCGGTGGTGCGGCGAGCCTGCACGCGGCGGCGACCGGCGGGCTCGACGCGGTCGTACGCCTGCCGTCGGCGGAACTCCCGACCGGCACCAACGCGATCGGCAGGCAGGGCACGCGCCGCCGTGAGGCTCCGCCGCTCCCCGCATGAGTGATGCGCCCAAGGCGCGTACACCCCCGTCACAACCTGTCCATGACTCGTCAACCCAGTGCCACCGGGCGCGGTAACCCCGGAGTCCTAGCCTCCGTGTCCGCACGACCCCGTCGCCGACCGGTGGCGGGGCGGTCTCCACCCTTGGAGCGAGAGTGGAACGTCGTACTGTCCTGCGTGCGGCCGTCCTCGGCGGGTCCTCCGCCGTCCTCGGCGGAACCCTGTGGCGCGGCGCCGCGTACGCCGCGCCCGCCCAGCCCGGCACGGGCCCGTACGGGGCGCTCGGTTCGCCGGACGCCAATGGCATCAGACTGCCCAGCGGCTTCACCAGCCGGGTGATCGCCCGGTCCGGGCAGACGGTCTCCGGAACGTCGTACACCTGGCACAACGCCCCTGACGGCGGCGCCTGTTACGCCGACGGCAGCGGCTGGATCTACGTCTCCAACTCGGAGATCAACCCCTCCGGCGGCGCGAGCGCGGTGAAGTTCAACTCGTCCGGCACGATCACGGGCGCGTACCGCATCCTCTCCTCCACCCGGCAGAACTGCGCGGGCGGCAAAACGCCGTGGAACACCTGGCTGTCCTGCGAGGAGGTGTCCCTCGGCTATGTCTACGAGACGGACCCGTGGGGCGTGAACGCGGCCGTGCGGCGTGCCGCGATGGGCCGCTTCAAGCACGAGGCGGCTGCCGCCGACCCGGTGCGCCAGGTGATCTACCTGACCGAGGACGAGTCCAACGGCCGCTTCTACCGCTTCGTGCCGACCACTTGGGGCAACCTCTCCTCCGGCACGCTCCAGGTCATGGTCGCGGGCTCCGGCACCTCCGGCTCCTTCACCTGGGCCAACGTCCCCGACCCGGACGGCTCCCCGACCTCCACCCGCACCCAGGTCTCCGGCGCGAAGTCCTTCAACGGCGGCGAGGGCTGCCACTACGCCGACGACACTGTGTGGTTCACCACGAAGGGCGACAACCGGGTCTGGCAGGTCAACCTGACCAACAACACCTACGAGTTGGCGTACGACGACTCCCTGGTGACCGGCGGTTCGGCGCCCCTCACCGGCGTGGACAACATCACCGGCGCCGCCTCCGGCGACCTCTTCGTCGCCGAGGACGGCGGCAACATGGAGATCTGCGTCATCACCCCGGACGACGTCATCGCCCCGTTCCTGCGCATCGACGGCCAGTCCGGCTCGGAAATCACGGGCCCGGCCTTCTCCCCCGACGGCACCCGCCTGTACTTCAGCAGCCAGCGCGGCACGAGCGGCAGTTCGTCGGGCGGCATCACGTATGAGGTGAGGGGCCCGTTCCGGGCGTGACTCCCCCTCTTCGACAGCAACTTCGGTAGCGGAGAGCTACCGTCCGGTCACGTCACGCTTGCATCACAGGTCCGCTTAACCGCCGCGTCCCCACGGGCCCCTCAATACCGTCAACACCTCAAATCCTTTGGGGGGTTAACACATGAGGCATGTCCGTACATCCACCGCTCTGGCCGCGCTCGCGCTGGCCCTGGCTCCCGGCGTCGCCCAGGCCCACGAGGGCGATCACCCGTTCGCGACCTGCTCCGAGGCGTATGCCAACGGGTACGCGAACATCGCCGAGGGGGACGAGCACTACGGCAGTCATCTGGACCGCGACCAGGACGGCATCGGCTGCGACCAGCCGCCGGCCGACTTCGAACCGGTGGCGGACGGCGCGGGCGCCGAGAACACCGCCGATGACAGCACCGACGACAGCACCGACCTCGCCGCCACCGGCGGCAACGGCGCCACCCCCTATCTCGCGGGCGGTGGCGCCGTGGTGCTGCTCGCCGGAGGCGGCGTCCTGCTGGCCGTACGACGGCGCCGTGCCGACGTGCGATAGCACAACGCCGAGGGGCGGCATCCCCGCACGGGTGCCGCCCCTCTTCTGGCGATCCGGAGCCGCCGTGGATCGGTGCTGAGGGTCGGGGACCCACAGCGGCTCCGGAGTCGGTGAGGTCAGCGGTGGTCGCTGCCCTCGGACTGGGAGGCCGCGCGACCGGCTTCGAGCCGCGCGACCGGGATGCGGAACGGGGAGCAGGAGACGTAGTCCAGACCCACCTCGTGGAAGAAGTGGACCGACTCCGGGTCGCCGCCGTGTTCGCCGCAGACGCCGAGCTTGAGGTCGGGGCGGGTCTCGCGGCCCGCCTTCGCCGCGGCCTTGACCAGCGAGCCCACGCCGTCCTTGTCGATCGTCTCGAAGGGGCTGACGCCGAAGATGCCCTTCTCCAGGTAGGCCGTGAAGAACGAGGCCTCCACGTCGTCCCGGCTGAAGCCCCACACCGTCTGGGTGAGGTCGTTCGTGCCGAAGGAGAAGAACTCCGCCGCCTCCGCGATCTGACCGGCGGTCAGCGCGGCGCGCGGGAGTTCGATCATCGTGCCGATCGACAGCTTCAGCGAGGTACCCGTCGCCGCCTCGACCTCCGCGATCACCGCGTCGGCCTCCTCGCGGACGATCTCCAGCTCCTGGACCGTGCCGACGAGCGGGATCATGATCTCGGCGCGCGGGTCGCCCTTGGCGTTCTTGCGCTCGGCGGCCGCCTCCGCGATGGCCCGGACCTGCATCGTGAACAGGCCGGGGATGACCAGGCCCAGGCGTACGCCGCGCAGACCCAGCATCGGGTTCTGCTCGTGCAGCCGGTGCACGGCCTGGAGCAGCCGCAGCTCGTTCTCGTGCGGGTCCTTGCGGGCCTCGGCCAGCGCCACGCGTACCGACAGCTCGGTGATGTCGGGCAGGAACTCGTGCAGCGGCGGGTCGAGGAGCCGTACCGTCACCGGCAGGCCGTCCATCGCGGAGAACAGCTCCACGAAGTCCTGCTTCTGGAGCGGGAGCAGCGCCTTCAGCGACTCCTCGCGCTCGTCCTCGGTGTCGGCCAGGATCAGCCGCTCGACCAGCTCGCGCCGGTCGCCGAGGAACATGTGCTCCGTACGGCACAGGCCGATGCCCTGGGCGCCGAAGCGACGGGCGCGCATCGCGTCCTCGGCGTTGTCCGCGTTGGCGCGGACCCGCAGCCGGCGCTTGCGGTCGGCGAACGCCATGATGCGGTGCACCGCCTCGACCAGCTCGTCGGCGTCCTGCGCACCGGCGTGCATGCGGCCCTCGAAGTACTCCACGACGGGAGACGGGACGACCGGGACCTCGCCCAGGTAGACCTTGCCGGAGGAGCCGTCGATGGAGATGACGTCGCCCTCTTCGACCACGTGTCCGCCGGGGACCGTCATACGGCGACGCTTGGTGTCGACCTCCAGCTCCTCCGCGCCGCACACACAGGTCTTGCCCATGCCGCGCGCGACCACGGCCGCGTGGGAGGTCTTGCCGCCGCGCGAGGTCAGGATGCCCTCGGCCGCGATCATGCCGTCGAGGTCGTCGGGGTTGGTCTCCCGGCGGACCAGGATGACCTTCTCGCCCGAGCGCGACCACTTCACCGCGGTGTAGGAGTCGAAGACCGCCTTGCCGACCGCCGCACCGGGCGACGCCGCGATGCCCCGGCCGACCTGCTCGACCTTCGCCTCTTCGTCGAACTTCGGGAACATCAGCTGCGCGAGCTGGGCGCCGGTGACGCGCTGGAGCGCCTCCGCCTCGTCGATCAGGCCCTGGTCCACGAGCTGCGTGGCGATCCGGAAGGCCGCGCCCGCCGTACGCTTGCCGACACGCGTCTGGAGCATCCAGAGCTGGCCGCGCTCGATGGTGAACTCGATGTCGCAGAGATCCTTGTAGTGGTTCTCCAGCGTCGCCATGATCTGCATCAGCTGGTCGTACGACTTCTTGTCGATCGACTCCAGCTCCGCGAGCGGGACCGTGTTGCGGATGCCCGCCACCACGTCCTCGCCCTGGGCGTTCTGGAGGTAGTCGCCGTAGACGCCCTGGTGGCCGGAGGCGGGGTCACGGGTGAAGGCGACGCCGGTGCCGGAGTCCGGGCCCAGGTTGCCGAAGACCATCGAGCAGACGTTGACGGCGGTGCCCAGGTCGCCGGGGATGCGCTCCTGGCGGCGGTAGAGCTTGGCGCGGTCGGTGTTCCACGAGTTGAAGACCGCCTCGATGGCGAGGTCCATCTGCTCGCGCGGGTCCTGCGGGAAGTCCCGGCCGGCCTCGGTCTTGACGATCTTCTTGAACTTGGTGACGAGCTTCTTGAGGTCGGCCGCCTCCAGCTCGGTGTCGACCGTGACCTTCTTGGCCGCCTTCGCCGCGTCCAGCGCGTCCTCGAAGAGCTCGCCGTCGACGCCGAGGACCGTCTTGCCGAACATCTGGATGAGACGGCGGTAGGAGTCCCAGGCGAAGCGGTCGTCGCCGGCCTGCTTGGCGAGGCCCTGCACCGACTTGTCGGAGAGGCCGATGTTGAGGACCGTGTCCATCATGCCGGGCATGGAGAACTTGGCACCGGAGCGGACCGACACAAGGAGGGGGTTGTCGGCCTGGCCGAGCTTCTTGCCCATCCGGGTCTCAAGGGCGTCGAGGTGCGCACTCACCTCGTCACGCAGTGCCGCCGGCTCCGCGCCGCTGTCCAGGTAGACCTTGCAGGCCTCGGTGGTGATGGTGAAGCCGGGAGGTACCGGGAGGCCCAGGTTGGTCATCTCGGCGAGGTTCGCACCCTTACCGCCCAGAAGGTCCTTGAGCTCCTTGTTGCCCTCGGTGAAGTCGTAAACGAACTTTTTGTTTTCCGACACGGGTCCCAACTCCTCGAGGACTCGGTGGCTGCCCTGACGGCGAGGAACATACCCAGATCGAAGGCGCCTGGGTACGTCCACTTGTGCGTCATGCGCCTGTAACCAGTCGTCAGCCAGGGGATTGAAAGTCAAAGCTTGGCAAGGAAGCGCGCCGTCATGTGTTCACCTCTTGAACGAATACACTCCCATGGACCGCTGATTCCGCTCATATGAGCGTGTATCCACACGTCTGATTTCGATCGATGAACGATCAAGGGGTGGCACCGAGTGCCACCCCTTGGAGAAGTGCAGTAGCTCAAGATTCGCTCATCTGAGCGCAACCCTTATCAAGGGTGGCGAGAATCACGCTGTCACAGGCGCCGGGATTTCACCATGCGGACGTGATTTGGGACGGAAACACGACAGTCACACGCCGAGCGCGCGGAGCCGCTCCTCGACCCGCTCGGGCGCGTACAGGTACTCCACGACCAGCGCACCCGCCCCGACCAGCCCGGCCCGCTCCCCGAGCCGCGAGGTGACGATCTCCAGATGAGCGGTGGAGCGCGGTAGCGCCCGCTGGTAGAGCAACTCTCGTACGCCGGTCAGGAACGGCGTCCCGGCCAGGTCGCCCGCGATCATCAGCACCCCGGGGTTCAGCAGGGTCACCACAGTCGCGAGGACATCCCCGACCTGCCGGCCCGCCTCCCGCGCCAGCCCGACCGCCTCCGGATGCCCGGCCGCCAGCAGCTCCCGCACATCCGAGCCGGAGGCCGCCCGCACCCCGGCCTCGGCCAGCCGCCGGGCGACGGCGCCGCCGCTGGCGACGGCGGCGAGACAGCCGTAGGACCCGCAGCGGCACAGGGCGTCGGCGCCCACCCGGATATGGCCGATGTCCCCGGCGCCGCCGTCGACGCCCCGGAAGACCGAGCCGTCGACCACGACGCCCGCGCCGATGCCGGTGGAGACCTTGACCAGGACGAACGCGGAGCAGTCGGGGTAACCGACGCGCTGTTCGCCGTACGCCATGAGGTTGGCGTCGTTGTCCACCAGGACCGGCACCCGGGGGGCGCCGGTGTGCTCGGTGAGGGCCCGGGCGAGGCGGCCCCGGATGTCGTAGCCGTCCCAGCCGGGCATGATCGGCGGCTGGACGACCCGGCCGGTCTCGCTGTCGACCGGCCCCGGGACGGCGACGCCGATGCCGCAGACCTCGTCCGCGTGGTGTCCGGCCTTCTCCAGCAGCTCGGCGAACCAGCGGCCCAGCTCTCCGAGGACCGCTTCCGGACCGTCCTCGACGATCAGCGTGCCGCCGTGCTCGGCGAGGATCTCGCCGGTCAGCGACAGGACGGCGGCGCGGGCGTGCCGGGTGTCGAGGTCGGCGGCGAGGACGACGGCGTGCGCGTCGTCGAATTCCAGGGTGATGGAGGGGCGTCCGCCCAGCGGGGAGTCGACCGGGCCGCCGGCGCCCTCGCGCAGCCAGCCCGCGCGAAAGAGCCGGTCCAGGCGCTGGCCGACGGTGGCCCGGGAGAGCCCGGTCACCTGCTGGAGGGCACCGCGCGTCGTGGCCCGGCCGCTGCGGACCAGTTCGAGCAGATCGCCGGCGCTGACCTGACCTCGACTCGTCATGCGCACCCCCTTGTGTTTCTCAAGTTTGCCTTACATATTGAGTTTTGCGTGTTAAATAGACGTAACCCCACTGCGGCTACCGCTGAACCGATCAGGCCAGTCATCTCCCGGGGAGTCCCGCGTGGATCGCACCGCCCAGCTCGTCGCCCGCCCAGCGGAGCGGACCATTGCATACGATCCGGCCGACCGGACATCGTCCCTGCACACCAGGGCCGCCCGGGTCCTGGAGTCCAACTGGACGGGCTCCTCCACGGTCCCCTCGCGCGGCCTGTATCCGCACCAGTGGTCCTGGGACTCGGCGTTCATCGCGATCGGACTACGGCACCTGTCGCCGTTACGGGCCCAGACGGAGCTGGAGACGCTGCTGACCGCCCAATGGGGCGACGGACGCATTCCGCACATCGTCTTCAACCCCTCCGTCCCGCTGGACGCGTACTTCCCGAGCCCCGACTTCTGGCGCTCCTCGACCGCGGGGCGCGCTGCGGGCGCCCCGCGCACCGTACAGACGTCCGGCATCGTGCAGCCACCGGTGCACGCGCTGGCCGCCTGGCTGGTGCACCGCGCGGACCCCGGGCTCTCCCGCGGGCGCGGCTTCCTGGCCCGGATCTACCCGAAACTGGCGGCCTGGCACCGCTATCTGCTGCACCGGCGGGACCTGGGCGGCGGCGGTCTGGCCTCGGTCGTCCACCCATGGGAGCAGGGCATGGACAACAGCCCCTGCTGGGACGCCCCGCTGGCCCGCGTCCTGCCCGCCCCGGCCCGCTCCTTCCGCCGCGCCGACCTCGACCACGGCGCCCCCGAGGACCGGCCGACGGATCTGGACTACGGGCGGTACGTGCGGCTGGCGACGGACTACCGGGACGCGGGGTACGCCGACGGCGTGGGCGGCGTCGGCGCCGTGGGCGAGGTCGGCGGCGGGCGGCGGGCGGGCGCCTTCGCGGTGGAGGACCCGGCGTTCAACGCCCTGCTCATCGCCTCCGAGCACGCCCTGGCGAGGATCGCCTGTGAGCTGGGCGCGACCGGCACCGCCCGCCATGCGCGTGCCGAGCGGCTGACGACGGCGTTGCTGGACCGGCTGTGGGATCCGGGGCGGGGGATGTTCTTCTGCCGGGATGTGCGCGGCGGCGACCTGATCCCGGAGCGCGGAGTATCCGGCCTGATCCCGCTCCTCCTGCCCACACTGCCCCGGGATGTCACCGCCGCCCTCGTCCGCACCGCGCGCGGACCGCACTTCTCGCTCGGCGACACCACCCGCCTGGTCCCGAGCTACGACCTGCTCGGCGAGGCCTTCGACCCGCAGCGCTACTGGCGCGGCCCCGCCTGGTTCAACACCGCCTGGCTGCTGGAGCGCGGTCTGCGCACCCACGGCGAGCGGGAGTTGGCGGGCGAACTACGCAGCTCGGTACTGGAGTTGGCCGAGTCGTCGGGATTCGCCGAGTACGTCGACCCGTACACGGGTGCGGCCTGCGGCACGACCGACTTCAGCTGGACGGCCGCGCTGGCGCTCGACCTGCTGCACGACGAGCCCGCGAGGGACACGTACGGCGTCAAAGAAGCCATGGAAATCAAGGAAATCAACAACATCAAGGGAGGGGACCGGGGATGACGGACCGCCATCATCTGCTTGTGCACGGAGAGACGTTCGCCGCCGTGGGCGACGGCGGGGACATCAGCGGTGTCCGGGGCGCCGGCAGCTCCCCGGACGGCCTGTTCACACGAGACGCCCGCCATCTGAGCCGATGGCAGCTGACACTGGACGGCGCGGTGCCGGAGACCCTGTCCCCCGTGGCCGACGGGGACACGGCCCGCTGTGTCCTGGTCCCCCGGGGCGGCCGCCAGGAGCCACCGGCGCACACGCTGTTCCGCGAACAGGCGGTGGGAGACGGCTCGTTCGTCGAGTCCCTGCGGGTGACCAGCAACCGCCCGACCGCCACCACGGTCCGCCTGGCCATCACGGCGGACGCCGACTTCACGGACCAGTTCGAACTCCGCTCCGACCACCGCACCTACGCCAAGTCGGGCGCCGTCCGCTCCCGCCAAGCCCTGGACCACGGCGTGGAGTTCACCTATCAACGGGGCGAATGGCGTTCGTGCACGACGGTGACGGCCGAGCCGGCGCCGGACGCGGTGGAGGAGACCGGCACCGGCGCCAGGCGCCTCGTATGGACCCTGGAACTGCCCCCGCACGGCACGGCGGAGCTGGCCTTACGAGTGATGGCCCGCCCCCACGGCGACAAACGAGCCCTGCGGGTCCCCCGCTCCCCAGCCGCCCTGAACGAGCAACTACTTGCCTTGGAAGGCGAGTTCGTGGAGGGAATCTCCTTCCCGACGGGCTGGCCGGAACTGGCCGCGGCCTGCGCCCGGGGCCTGGCGGACCTGGCCTCGCTCCAGATCCCGGCGACGGGCCTGGACGGCGAGGAGGTCCGCGTCCCCGCCGCGGGAGCACCGTGGTTCCTCACCCTCCTCGGCCGAGACGCCCTGCTCACCTCCCTCTTCGCCCTCCCCTACCGCCCCGGCCTGGCGGCGGCCACCCTCCCCGCGCTGGCCGCGACCCAGGCCACGGAGACCGGCGCGGCCGCGGTGGCCCAGCCCGGCAAGATCGTGCACGAGGTGCGGCACGGCGAGCTGGCCCACTTCGGTCAGGTGCCGTACGGCCGCTACTACGGCTCGGTCGACGCGACACCGCTGTTCCTGGTCCTGCTGGGCGCATACGTGGATCAGACCGGCGACATGGAGCTCGCCCGCCGCCTGGAACGGCACGCCCGAGCGGCCGTCGCCTGGATGCTGGACCACGGCGGCCTGACCTCCCGCGGCTACCTGGTCTACCGAGCCGACCGAGGCGGCCTCGCCAACCAGAACTGGAAGGACTCCCCCGGCGCGATCTGCTGGTCCGACGGCACCCGCGCGAGCGGCCCGGTGATGGCGGCGGGCGCGCAGGGCTACGCGTACGACGCCCTGCGCCGCACGGCATGGCTGTCGCGCACGGTATGGGAGGACGAGACATACGCGGCACTCCTCGAACAGGCGGCGGGCGACCTACGAGACCGTTTCCAACGGGACTTCTGGATGCCGGAGCGCTCCTTCCCCGCGCTGGCGCTGGACGGCGAGGGCCGCCAGGTGGACGCGCTGGCGTCCGACGCGGGCCACCTGCTCTGGTCCGGCCTGCTGGACAAGGAGTACGGCGAGCAGGTGGGCCGCCGCCTCCTGGAACCGGACTTCTTCTCGGGCTGGGGAGTGCGAACCCTGGCCGCCGGCCAACCGGCGTACCACCCCCTCTCCTACCACCGCGGCTCGGTCTGGCCGCACGACAACGCCCTGATCACCCTGGGCCTGGCCCGCTACGGCCTGCACGACGAGGCCCGCACGGTGGCCCACGCCCTGGTGGACGCGGCAACGACAACAGGCCACCGCCTCCCGGAGGTCCTGGCGGGCTACGGCCGCGAATCCCACCCCGAACCGGTCCCCTACCCCCACGCCTGCATCCGCGAGTCCCGCTCGGCAACGGCCCCGCTGGCACTGCTGACGGCTGTGGGCGGGGCGTGAAGGTCCGGTTGGCCGGACGTTTGCCCGGTGTTTGCCGAGCGCTGGCCCGGTGCGGCTGAACAGCGAAGGGAACGGGCCCGTACGAACCTACGGCGGGCCCAAACCCCCAGCCCACCCCGCCGGGCCGCACGGAAGGACCACCGGGTGCCTGTCTCCACGAAAGAGCCGACGGCCGACGAACCAACACCCACCCAGCCAGAGGCCGAGAAGGCACCCGCGCCGAGCGAGACTGAGCACGAAGACGTTCCCGCAGCCGCACCCCCGCCCGACGAGCCCGCAGCCGCCGACGGCGAGAACCCCCCACAAGGGCCACCCGCACCCGACGACGAAAGTGACACGGGTGGTACGGGTGGGAGCAAGAATCCGGCCGAGGGCGAAGCCGAGGCCGGACGTCGCCGAACCCTCCGCTGGACCCTCACCACCCTCTCCGCCGCCCTCGTCCTCGCCACCCTCCTCCTCCCCAACAGCCTCGCCGCCCTCCGCCCCAACCGCTTCACCCGAATCCCCGCAGAAGCGATCGTCGGCGCCGCAATCCTCCTCTCCCTCCCCCGCCGCCCGAGAACCATCGCCGCAGCCCTCGCCGGCACCACCCTCGGCGCCCTGACCATCCTCAACTTCCTGGACATGGGCTTCCAGGAATACCTGGGCCGGGGCTTCAACCTCGTCCTCGACTGGTCCCTCCTGGACGACGCCCAGTCGTACATGAAGGACTCGATGGGCGAGGCCACCACCCTCACCGCCACCATCGCCGCCGTACTCCTCGCCGTACTCCTCCTCGTAGCCACCGCCCTGGCCACGGTCAGACTCGGAAACGTCCTGGCCGACCACAAGGAAAGGGCGGCCAAGGCCACCCTCATAGCCGGCACCGTCTGGATCACCTGCTCCGCCCTGGGCCTACAGCTCGCCGGACTGCCCATCGCCTCCGACCGAGCCGTCTCCGCACTGACCATGCAGGCGAGGCGCGTACAGAACACCCTGAGAGACGAGGCAGCCTTCGCGAAGGAGGCCAAGGAGGACAGCTTCGGCGCGACCCCCGCGGCCCAACTCCTCCCCGACCTGCGCGGCAAGGACGTGATCTTCACCTTCATCGAGAGCTACGGCCGCAGCGCGATCGAGGACCCGATCATGGCCCCCGGAGTGACCAGCGCCCTCGAAACCAACACCGAATCCCTCGACAAGGCGGGCTACAAAGCCAAAAGCGGCTGGCTGACGTCGGCGACCTACGGCGGCAGCAGCTGGCTCGGCCACTCCACGTTCCTCTCCGGCCTGTGGATCGACAACCAGCAGCGCTACCGCACGGTGACCTCGGGCGACCACCTCACCCTCACCAAGGCGTTCCAGAAGACGGGCGCCTGGGACACGGTCGGCATCATGCCGGGCATCCAGAAGGGCTGGCCCGAGGCGAGCTTCTACGGCCTGGACAAGGTCTACGACGCCTTCCAACTCGGATACCAGGGCCCGAAGTTCAGCTGGTCGACCATGCCCGACCAATACGCGCTCGAAGCCTTCCAACGCCAAGTCCACAGCAAGAAGCGCGACAAGCCCCTGATGTCGGAGATCATCCTGACCTCCAGCCATCAGCCCTGGGCCCCGATCCCGGAACTGGTCGACTGGGACGACCTCGGCGACGGCGAAATCTTCGACCCCGTCCAGAAGGCGGGCAAGAAGCCGCAGGACATCATCACGGACACCACCAAGTCCCGTGAGGAATACGGCAAGTCGATCGTGTACTCGGTCACGTCCCTGACCCAGTGGCTGGAGCGCTACGGCACCGACGACACGGTCCTGGTCTTCCTCGGCGACCACCAGCCGATCGCCCGGGTCAGCGGCAACAAGGCAAGCCGGGACGTCCCGATCTCCATCGTGGCGAAGGACCCGAAGGTCCTCGACAACATCACCACCTGGAACTGGACGGACGGCCTACAGCCCGCCCCCGACGCCCCCGTCTGGAAGATGGACACCTTCCGAGACCGCTTCCTGACGGCCTACGGCTCAACACCCCACCCCACCAAGAACTGACCGGCCCTGCCATGACCTTCCCCGCCGCCACGGCCGCTGCATGCCTCACGACCCGGCGGCCATGGCCTCCCGAGCCGCAGCCACGAAGTCCGCCAGCAACCGCTTGAACTCCCCGTGACACGCCTCGAACCGCTCCCGCGCCCCGGACTCCCCCAGCACGAAGTGCCACAGCGTCCGGTTCGTGTCCGCCGCCGCCCCCAACACCGCCTCGGCCGCCTCGGCGACACCGGCCGGCCCTTCCAACGCGATGACCCGCACCGTCCGCATGAGCGGTTCGTACGCGTCCCGCAGCTGGACCCGCAGTTCCTGGACCCGCGCCAACAACTCGTCCGCGTCATCGACTTGATCGAAGGCGAACACCGCGCGCCAGTACAACTCCCCGGTGCAGTGTGCCTGTTCCATGAGGTCGAGATAGGCGGCCCGCCGCAACTCCCTGGCCCGCCCGCGCTCCTGCGCCACCGCAGACGCCTCGGCCTGGGCTCTGGCGGCACGCACGTTCCCGAGGTTGGTCACCCAGCTCGCCAGCACCGCCGTACCCCCGGTGAAGGCCGCGACCCACACCGCCCCGTCCACGCTCAGCCCCCCGAGGTGTCCAGCTCTGCTTCCTCACTCACGCCGGCACAGTCGTACGGATCCTTCAGCCAACCGTCCGGCAGCACCACCCGGTTGTTGCCGGACGTACGCCCACGAGGCCCGTCCGCCCCGAGAGGCCAAGCCTGATCCAGATCCAACTCGTCGAGCCCCGAGCGGAGTTCCGCCAGCGACGACGTAATGGCAAGCCGCTTGCGCATCTCGGAGCCGACCGCGAAGCCCTTCAGATACCAGGCGACGTGCTTGCGGAAGTCGATGACCCCGCGGGCCTCGTCGCCGATCCACTCACCGAGCAGCGTGGCGTGCCGGACCATGACATCGGCGACCTCACGCAGCGCGGGACGACGGAAATCGTCCCGTCCTTCGAACGCCGCCACCAGATCCGCGAACAGCCACGGCCGCCCCAGGCATCCCCGGCCCACGACCACACCGTCGCAGCCGGTCTCCCGCACCATCCGCACCGCGTCCGCGGCCGACCAGATGTCGCCGTTGCCGAGCACCGGGATCTCCGGCACATGCTCCTTGAGCCGGGCTATGGCGTCCCAGTCGGCGGTGCCGCCGTAGTGCTGGGCGGCGGTGCGGCCGTGCAGCGCGATCGCCGTGACGCCCTCCTCCACCGCGATCCGCCCGGCGTCGAGGTAGGTGATGTGATCGTCGTCGATGCCCTTGCGCATCTTCATCGTGACCGGCAGCTCGCCCGCCCCGCTGACCGCCTCCCGCAGGATCGCCCGCAACAGGTTCCGCTTGTACGGCAGCGCCGATCCGCCGCCCTTCCTGGTGACCTTCGGCACGGGGCAGCCGAAGTTCAGGTCGATGTGATCGGCGAGACCCTCCTCGGCGATCATGCGGACGGCCTTGCCGACTGTGGCGGGGTCGACGCCGTAGAGCTGGATGGACCGCGGCTTCTCACTCTCGTCGAAGTGGATCAGCTGCATGGTCTTCTCGTTGCGCTCGACCAGCGCCCGAGTCGTGATCATCTCGCTCACGAACAGCCCCTTGCCACCGCTGGCTCCATCCTTTGATTCGCCTCCGGCGAAGGACCGGCACAGCGTGCGGAAGGGCGCGTTGGTGATCCCCGCCATGGGGGCGAGGACGACGGGCGGCTGGACCGTGTGCGGGCCGATCCGCAGGGGCGAAGGGGTCGTGGGCATTCCTCCATTGTGCCGTGCAATGAGTTGGCAAAATTCGTTAGTTAGCCACACTATCGAAATCGGCGTACGATGACCCCATGCCCGAGCTCAGCCCACGCCGTCGCATGCTGGTGCTCGCGATCTGCTGCATGAGTCTGCTGATCGTGAGCCTGGACAACACCGTCCTGAACGTGGCCCTGCCGTCGATGCAGCGCGATCTGCACGCCGACACCTCCGGTCTCCAGTGGACGATCGACGCCTACACCCTGGTCCTGGCGTCCCTGCTGATGCTCGCGGGCTCCACGGCCGACCGCATCGGCCGCAAGCGGGTCTTCATGGCGGGCCTGGTCGTGTTCTCGCTCGGCTCCCTGCTCTGCTCCCTCGTCCCCGACCTGGACCTGCTGATCGCGGCCCGGATGGTGCAGGCGGTGGGTGGGGAGTGGGGGTACCTCCCAGGCCCTTAAGGCACTGGGGGAGCTCAACCCGGTCGCCATGTCCATCATCACCAACACCTTCACGGACTCCCGGGAACGCGCCCGCGCGATCGGGGTGTGGGGCGCGGTGGTCGGCATCTCGATGGCCGCGGGACCTCTGGTCGGCGGCCTGCTCGTGGATTCGGTCGGCTGGCGCTCGATCTTCTGGCTGAACCTGCCGGTGGGCATGGCCGCACTGGCGCTGACCCTGCGATACGTACCGGAGTCCCGGGCCCCGAAGCCCCGCCGCGTCGACCCGGTCGGGCAGGTGCTGGTGATCGCGCTGTTCGGTTCCCTGACCTACGCGATCATCGAGGCGCCGACCTCCCTCACCGCGGTGATCCCCTTCGCGGCACTGTCCGTGATCGCCCTGATCGCCCTCCTCCGATACGAGCCCCGCCGCACCGACCCCCTCATCGACCTGCGCTTCTTCCGCTCGGCACCCTTCAGTGGGGCCACGGTGATCGCGATCAGCGCGTTCGCCGCACTGGGCGGGTTCCTGTTCCTCTCGACGCTGTACCTCCAGAACGTCCGGGGCCTCAGTGCCTTGCAGGCCGGCCTGTGGATGCTGCCACTCGCCGTACCGACCTTCCTCTGCGCCCCGCTGTCCGGCCGCCTGATCGGCAGCCGCGGCCCCCGCCTCCCCCTGCTGATCGCAGGCGTGACGATGACGGCAAGCGCGCTGCTGTTCGCCGTACTCGACGCGGAGACCTCGAACACCACCCTGTTCCTCGGCTACGTCCTCTTCGGCATCGGCTTCGGCTTCGTCAACGCCCCCATCACCAACACGGCGGTCTCCGGCATGCCCCGCGCCCAGGCCGGAGTCGCGGCAGCGGTCGCCTCCACGAGCCGCCAACTGGGCCAGACCCTCGGCGTCGCGGTGGTGGGCGCCGTACTGGCGGCTGGAGTCGGTTCCTCGCCGTACCGGGAAGCGTTCGTGACCGCCGCCGTGCCGGGGTGGTGGATCCTCACGGGATGCGGGCTGGTGGTACTGGGGCTGGGGCTTCTCACCACTGGGCCTTGGGCACAGCGGACATCCGAGCGTGCGGCGGAGAGGCTGGAGTCCGTGAGTGGCTCTGTCGCCGCGCCCTCACTCGTTCGAGCGGTGAAGAAGTGAGTCCTCCCGATACGCTGACGCTCGGGATCAGAATCGCGCCCACGGGAGCAGCCATGACCACCTCCGCCGCTGGGCAACCGCTCATCCCTCAGCCCCCCGCCACGGTTGCCGCGCTACGGCAAGCCGTCAGACAGATCGCACCTGCCGCACTACCTGCTTTCACACAGGAACTGGATCAGGCAGCCGACCAGTCCCGGCAAGGATCCGATCTGGCACCCCTCCAGCGGTTCGTGGCCCAGTGGGCCGTCTACGTTCACATCCAGCGCCAGCCCGAACTGGCGGCAGACCTCCGCCGCTGGGAAAACGCCGCCGAGTCGGATGACGCCGCTCAGGCACGCCAGGCCGCCTCCCAGATCGGACAGATCCTGGACGCAGCCCACGAGGCCGTCGGACTCCTGGCCCGGTGAACACGGCCTGGCACTGGGAGTACGACCCTGACCACGACCATGTGGCGGGCGGCATCCCCGCTCACGTGGTGGCCGAGGTAGAGCGCCTGGCCGACCAGCTCGTCGACCTCGCCAGTACCGGCATCGACGTCAGCGACCTCGGGAGCACGATCCGTTGATCATCATCGTCCGCATCGTGCCGCCCCTCGACGCGCTGTAGTCCTTCTTGACCCACCGACCAGGCCGCGGGATCCACGTGTCATGCGGCGGCTAGAAGTCGGTCTCCCTCGCCCTCGCGATGTCGTGCAGTTTCTTCAGCCGTAGCCTCGACTCCTCGTCCGCCGGTACGTAAGTCACCACCCTCGGTCCCACGTCCGGGCTCAGCCACAGGTCCGTGTGGTCGACGAGGACGCGGCCCACGTGGCGGTTGAGGAACTCCTTGCGCTTCGTGCGGTGGGTGATGACCTCATGGCGGTCCCAGGCCTGGCGGAACTCCGGGGATTCCGTGCGCAGTCGCTTCAGGAGCATCTTCCAGGCGGGCTCGGCGAGATGGCCGGCCATCGCGGCGCGGAAGCGGGCCGCCATCAGGCGCTGGGTCTCCTCCAGGTGGACGATCGAGGAGCGCCACTCGTCGTTGGTGTACGACAGGACGATGCAGTTGCGGTCCTCCGGGGGGATCTCGTCCAGGTCGCAGAGGAGCAGGCCGTACGTCCGGTTGTAGGCGAGGATGTCGTAGCGGCTGTTCTGGATGCAGGCGGGCATGGGCTCCAGGGCCTCGATGACCGCCCGCAGCGCCGGAGTCGCCGACGGGCAGGTGGTGGCCGGGGTCGGGTCGACCGCTCCGGCCAGCTGGAAGAGATGCCCCCGCTCGCCCGCGTCGAGCAGCAGGGCGCGGGCCAGGGCGTCGAGGACCTGTACCGAGACCTGGATGTCCCGGGCCTGCTCCAGCCACGTGTACCAGGTGACGCCGACCGCCGAGAGCTGGGCGACCTCCTCGCGGCGCAGCCCCGGGGTACGGCGTCGGCGGCCGCGCGGGAGGCCGACCTGCTCGGGGGCGATGTGCTCGCGGCGGTGCCGCAGGAAGGCGGCGAGTTCATGCCGTCGGATGTCCGCCTCGCCCGCCTCGCGGGGACGCGGGCCCGTGATCGATTCCTGCGCCATCGTCGTCATGCCTCCAGCCTGCCGCCACCCGGACCCTGTTGCCAGGTACTCCTGCTACCAGGATAAGAACACTCTGGTACCAGTCTCCGGACGGGCGCAGGCTCGGTGGCGTGACCGAAACCATGACCTCACAGCGGGCCCGAGCAGCCGCCACGCCACCCACGCTCGGCGGACTCGGCCTGTTCACCGTGCTGCTGGGTGCGGCACTTCCGCTCATCGACTTCTTCATCGTCAACGTGGCCCTGCCCACTATCGCCCAGGACCTCGCCGCGAGCGAGTCCGTCCTGGAGCTCGTCGTCGCGGGCTACGGCGTCGCCTACGCCGTACTCCTCGTCCTGGGCGGCCGGCTCGGCGACCTCTTCGGCCGGCGCCGGCTCTTCCTGGGCGGCATGGCCGCCTTCGGACTGACCTCGCTGGCCTGCGGGCTCGCCCCGACCGCCTGGACCCTCGTCGCGGCCCGGGTCGCCCAGGGCGCCGCGTCCGCCGCGATGCTCCCGCAGGTCCTCGCCACCATCCAGTCGGCGACCGCCGGTCCCCGGCGCGCCAAGGCCATGGGCCTGTACGGCGCCACCGCCGGGCTCTCCATGGTCGCCGGGCAGATCCTCGGCGGCGTCCTGGTCGCCGCCGATGTCGCGGGCACCGGCTGGCGCTCGGTGTTCCTGGTGAACGTGCCCGTCGTCCTGCTCGCCCTGTTCCTGGCCGTCCGCTCCGTGCCCGAGACGCGCTCCGCGCACCCGGAGCCTGTCGACGGCGCGGGCACCGTACTGCTCGCCCTCGCCCTGCTCACCCTGCTGGTCCCGCTCACCGAGGGCCGGGCGGCGGGCTGGCCGCTGTGGACCTGGCTGTCGCTGGCGGCGTTCCCGTTCGCGGCGGCGGCCTTCTACGCCGTGGAGCGCGGTGCGGACCGGCGCGGCCGTACGCCGCTGGTGCCGCCGAGCCTGTTCGCGCTGACCTCGCTGCGGCGCGGTCTGGTGATGATCCTGCCGTTCTCGATCGGGTTCAGCGGCTTCATGTTCGTGATCGCGGTGGCGCTCCAGCAGGGCGCGGGCCTCGGACCGGTCCGGGCGGGTCTGGCGCTCGCCCCGATGGCCGTGTCGTTCTTCGTCGTCTCGCTCGCCGGGCCGCGCCTCGTCGCCCGGTACGGCACCCGCGTGGTGACCGCCGGTGCGCTGCTCCAAGGGCTCGGTCTGGTCCTGATCGCCCTCGCCGCGTGGCGCTCCTGGCCGGACCTGGACCTGCTGACGCTGCTGCCCGGAGCGGCCGTCGCCGGAGCGGGGCAGGCCCTGCAACTGCCCGTGCTGTTCCGGATCGTGCTCTCCGAGGTGCCGCCCGCGCGGGCCGGGGTCGGCAGCGGCGTGATGATCACCGCCCAGCAGTCCGCGCTGGCGCTGGGCGTCGCCACCCTCGGCACGCTCTTCCTCTCCCTGGTCCCGGGCCTGGGCATGCGCGACGCCCTGGTGATCACGCTCCTGGTGCAGCTGGCGGGCGTGGCGCTGACCGCACTGCTGAGCCTGCGGCTCCCAGGGCACAGCTTGGCCAACTCGCCGTGAAGGATTCCCTGTTGATGTTGGACTTGCTGCACACTCCTCCTCGGGCTTTCCCAGGACTCTGGAGGCGTCATGCCGCAGCTCAACACGAGCAAGGTCACCCGCTGGGACCAGCACGGACGCGAACACGTCGTCCAGGTACGGCGAACGGGAGTGCAGCGGACGGTGAGATGCGACACCTGTGGGTGGCGCATCTCGGCGCAGTTCCTGCCGTGGCTGAAGGCGGAGGAGCATCTTGCGGAGGTTCATCAGGCGACAGTGGATCCATCCGTCGCTTGACCGGTGGCCGGCTCGTGGGGGCTGCTCGCGCCCACGCGGCGGAGCCGCGAATCGATACAGCCCCGCGCCCCTGACCATGCCCTTGTGGGAGCGCTCCCAAGTGGCGCAGTATGCATGAGTGACCCAGCCACCCGCCGTACGCGCCTACCGCCCCGCCGACCGTCCCGCCCTCGAAGACATCTGCATCCGCACCGCCCACAACGGCGGTGACAGCCGCCCCCATTACGAGGACCCCGCCGTCTTCCCGGCCGCCTTCGCCAGTCCGTACGTCGTCCTGGAGCCGGAGTTGGCCTTCGTCCTCGACGACGGGCGGGGACAGGCGGTGGGGTACATCGTCGGCACCGCCGACACCCCGCGCTTCGCCGCCGAGTTCCGGGACAAGTGGCTGCCCACGGTCGCCCACCGCCACCCGGCCCCACAGGGCCCGCCCTCGACACCGGACGAGACCGTCGCCGCACTGCTGCACGACCCCGAGCGGATGATCGTGCCCGAGGTGACCGGCTACCCGGCCCATCTGCACATCGACCTGCTGCCCGAGTGGCAGGGCCAGGGGTACGGGCGGGCCCTCATGCAGACGTTCCTCCAGGCCCTGCACACGAGCGGGGTTCCGGCCGTCCACCTGGTCATGTCGAGGGCCAACACCCGGGCCCGGGCCTTCTACGACCGCATGGGCTTCCATGAGATCGACGTGCCGGAGCCGGGCTCGGCCGCCTTCCTGGGGCGGGCGACGAAGGACAGCTGAGCCGTCAGGCCGCCCGCAGACCGCGCGCCAGGAGGTCCACCACGGCATCGAACTCGTCCTGCGCGCCCGGGAGTTCCCATTCCCGGTGATAGCCGGGGTCGTGGAAGCGGGCGGTGGCCTGGAAGACGGCGCGGGCGGTGGTGACGGGGTCGGCGGAGGTGAAGTCGCCCGACTCCACTCCGGCGCGGACGATGTCGGCGAGCTGACCGATGAGGTCGGCCAGGTGCTCGTCGACCGCGCCGCTGCTCTCCGAGGCCAGCGTGGTGTACGTGGCGAACAGCTCGGGGTCGTCCCCGGCCTTGTGCCGCTTGGCCTCGAACAGCGCCAGCAGCCAGGCCCGCAGTCGGTCCTCCGGGCCCCGTGCGGCTTCGGCGGCGATCCCGGCCAGCGCCTCGGACGTACGGTCCAGCCAGCGCTTGGTCACCGCCTCGCGCAGCGCCGCCTTGGTCCGGAAGTGGCGGTAGACGCTGCCGTGGCTGACACCGAGCGCGCGGGCCACGTCGACCACGGTGGCCTTGGCCGGGCCGTAGCGGCGCAGCACCTCCTCGGTTGCTTCGAGGATGCGCTCGGCGGTCAGGACTTCGGAAGGCGGTGCCATGGAGGAGACCGTACCTTCGGGTGCTACTTGCTGCCGAGGTGGGCCATCTGCGCGGCCGGATAGCGGTCGCCGGCCGCCGCGTCCGCCGGTACCGCACGCTCGATCGCGGCCAGGTCGGCCTCGTCCAGGGTGACGTCGAGGGCGCCGAGGGACTCGGTCAGCCGCTGCCGGGTGCGGGCGCCGACCAGCGGCACGATGTCGGTACCCCGGGAGAGCACCCAGGCGATGGCGATCTGCGCGACGGTCACGCCCTTCTGCTCGGCGATCTTGCGCAGGGCCTCCACCAGGTTCAGGTTGTGCTGAAGGTTCTCGCCCTGGAAGCGGGGCGATATGGCCCGGAAGTCGTTCGCCCCGAGCTGCCGTTCAGCGGTGAAGTGGCCGGAGATCAGGCCGCGGGACAGGACGCCGTACGCCGTGATGCCGATGCCCAGTTCGCGGGTGGTCGGCAGGACTTCCTCCTCGATGCCGCGGGAGATCAGCGAGTACTCGATCTGGAGGTCGGCGATCGGGGCGGTGGCGGCGGCCCGGCGGATGGTGTCGGCGCCGACCTCGCTCAGGCCGATGTGGCGGACCCAGCCCTTCTCGACGAGTTCGGCGATGGCGCCGACCGTCTCCTCGATCGGGACGTGCGGGTCGAGCCGGGCGATCCGGTAGACGTCGATGTGGTCGACGCCGAGGCGCTGGAGGGAGTACGCGGCGAAGTTCTTCACCGCGGCGGGCCGGCCGTCGTAGCCGGTCCAGCCGCCGTCCGGGTCGCGGAGCGCGCCGAACTTCACGCTGATCAGGGCCTGTTCGCGCTGTGCGGCGGGGGCGGCGCGCAGGGCCTCGCCGATCAGCATCTCGTTGTGGCCCATGGCGTAGAAGTCGCCGGTGTCGAGGAGGGTCACGCCCGCGTCCAGGGCGGCGTGGATCGTCGCGATGGACTCGGTGCGGTCGACGTCGCCGTACAGCGCGGACATGCCCATGCAGCCGAGGCCGAGGGCGGAGACCTGGGGGCCGGTGTTTCCGAGGGTGCGTGTCTGAATCGTCATGGCATCCACCATGCCATGACAGCTGACAGATTTCAATATCTGTCATTCCATACTTGTCACCCTCACCGCCACCCGCAGGCTCGTCATAAATGGTCCAGACCTATTGACGGGAGGTCTGGACCACGAGCACTGTCATGCCTACGACATCTACGACACCTCACCGCACCCCCACCGGGAGGCCCCGTATGATCCGCCGCGCCATCGGCCTGCTCACCGCAGCGGTCGCGACCGCCTGTCTCGTGCAGTTGCCCGCCGCCCCCACCGCCACCGCCGCCGACACCTGCGCCGTGAAGTCCAAGCCCGCCGGAAAGGTCCTCCAGGGCTACTGGGAGAACTGGGACGGGGCCGCCAACGGGGTTCACCCGCCGTTCGGCTGGACCCCGATCACCGACTCCCGGATCGCCGCGCACGGCTACAACGTGATCAACGCGGCCTTCCCGGTCATCCGCTCCGACGGCACCGCGCTGTGGGAGGACGGCATGGACACGGGCGTGAAGGTGGCCACGCCCGCGGAGATGTGCGCGGCGAAGGCGGCCGGGCAGACGCTCCTGCTGTCGATCGGCGGCGCGACCGCCGGGATCGACCTCAACTCCACCGCGGTGGCCGACCGGTTCGTCGCGACGATCGTGCCGATCCTGAAGAAGTACAACTTCGACGGGATCGACATCGACATCGAGACGGGCCTGATCGGCAGCGGCAACATCAACCAGCTGTCCACGTCCCAGGCCAACTTGATCCGCATCATCGACGGCGTCCTGGCACAGATGCCGGCCAACTTCGGCCTGACGATGGCCCCGGAGACGGCCTACGTCACCGGCGGCAGCATCGTCTACGGCTCGATCTGGGGCGCGTATCTGCCGATCATCAAGAAGTACGCCGACAACGGCCGCCTGTGGTGGCTGAACATGCAGTACTACAACGGCAGCATGTACGGCTGCTCCGGCGATTCGTACTCCGCCGGCACGGTCGCGGGGTTCGTCGCCCAGACCGACTGCCTCAACAAGGGCCTGGTCATCCAGGGCACGACGATCAGGGTCCCGTACGACAAGCAGGTCCCGGGACTGCCCGCCCAGTCCGGCGCGGGCGGCGGCTACATGTCACCGTCCCTGGTGTCCCAGGCCTGGCGTCACTACAACGGCTCGCTCAAGGGCCTGATGACCTGGTCGATCAACTGGGACGGCTCGCGGAACTGGACCTTCGGCGACAACGTCAAGGCGCTCCAGGGCCGTTGACCGGCCGCGCGGCGGGCCGGGTGATCGACTCGACAACCCCCACTAGCGGGCGGTGAGGGCGAGCTTCGTGCCCAGGGCCACGAACGATCCCGCGAAGGTCCGCCGCAGCCAGGTCATCACGCGGGGACGGGAGGTGACCTGGCTGCGGACCGAGGCGGCGAGGATGCCGTAGAGGGCGAAGACGACGAAGGTCGCCAGCATGAAGACCCCGCTCAGCGCCAGCATCCGCGGCACCGCGCGCGGGCCTTCCGGGTCCACGAACTGGGGCAGGAAGGCGAAGAAGAACATCGTCAGCTTGGGGTTGAGGAGATTGATCAGCACTCCGCGGACGATCATCCGGCCCGAGGAGAGAGGCGCGGTCGTGCGGTCCACGGTGATCGCCTCCTTGTCGCGGAGCGTGGCCCAGGCCATGTAGAGGAGGTAGGCGACACCGGCGTACTTCAGGATCTGGAAGGCCGTGGCGCTGGCGTGCAGCAGCGCCGCGACCCCGGTGATCGTGGCGACCATGTGCGGCAGGATGCCGAGGGCGCAGGCGAAGGCGGCGACGACGCTCGCCCGCCGCCCGTACGAAAGACCGGCCGCGAGGGTGTAGACGACGCCTGTGCCGGGGGTGGCGACCACGATCAGGGTGGTCAGCAGGAACGCGATGCTCATGCCGCCACCCTGACCCGGCCGCCGGAGCGGTTACAGGACCAATCGGAGCTCCGTTTCCCGGACCACTCAGCCCTGCTTCAGCGGTATCGCCAGATCCACCACCTGCCGCCCCTGCGGGAACGACCCCGTGGACCGCGCGGCCCCGGTGAGCACGTCCACCCGGAAGACCCGCGAACCGGTCACCGCGTAACCGGTGTTGGTGCCCCGGCTCGCCGAACTGTAGATGTCGAAGCCGGAGTTCAGCGGCGCGTCCACGCCGAGTCCGCCGGTGGGGGCGAGACTGCCCGCGTTGGCCGGGGACTGCACGGAGACCCGGTCCTGGGCGGTGTCCAGGTCGAAGAGGGTGGTGGCCGTGGCGGCGCTCAGGTCGTTGTTCGTGTACGCGACCCCCGTCACGCCGTTCGCGGTCGTGCCGGTCGTCGCGGGCGGGACCGGCGGGTTGGTGAGCGTGCCGTCGACCGCGGTGGTGCCGGGCGCGGGCGCGCCCGCGGGGTCGTCGATGTTGTGCCGGAGGTTCTGCCCGGTGTCACTGACGACCCGGAGCCGGTTGGCGGCCGGGTTGAAGTCGACGCCGAAGGAGCTGCCCTGAAGGGCGACACTGAGCTGCGAGACCTTGCTCGCACGGGCCCCGATCTCCCGGACCGTGTAGATCCCGCCCCGGTCGCCGACGCCGTACAGCTTGCCGTTCTGCACCCGGTAGTCGATCCCGACGAGCCTGGTGTCTCCCCGCAGCCCGCTGACCTTGCCGAGCGGCAGGACGCTGCCGGGCCGGTCGACGCGGAAGCTGACGAGACGCTGGTCGGCGGTGAGGCCGGTGGCGCGGAGCCGGTCGCCCGCGGCGCCCAGGGCCCCGGCCCCGGAACCGCCCTGCGTGGCGATCTCCGACCCGGACCGCTCCGACTGCCCGTCGCTCGCCGCGACATACCCGACGGAACCGATCGCCAGGGCGAGAACGGCCGCTCCGATGACTGCTTGCTTGCGCATGGTGCCCCCGTAAAGGACGCGTGGCCCCCGGTGGGCCGCGCATGTCCTCCCCTTCGGAGCCGAAAGCGCCCGGGATGGGCGAAACCCCGGTTCCGTTACGTCTGTTACGGAACCGGGGTTTCTGTGGGCCTTCGGTGACTAGCAGCCGATCAGGCGCGAGGCCAGGTAGCCCTCGATCTGGTCCAGGGAGACGCGCTCCTGCTTCATCGAGTCGCGCTCGCGGACGGTGACCGCGTTGTCGTCCAGGGTGTCGAAGTCGACCGTGACGCAGTACGGCGTGCCGATCTCGTCCTGGCGGCGGTAGCGGCGGCCGATGGCGCCCGCGTCGTCGAACTCGATGTTCCAGTGCTGGCGCAGCGCCTGGGCGAGGCCCTTGGCCTTCGGGGACAGCTCCGGGTTGCGGGACAGCGGCAGGACCGCGACCTTCACCGGGGCCAGGCGCGGGTCGAGGCGCAGCACCGTGCGCTTCTCCAGCTTGCCCTTGGCGTTGGGCGCCTCGTCCTCGACGTAGGCGTCGAGCAGGAACGCCAGCATCGCGCGGCCGACACCGGCGGCCGGCTCGATGACGTACGGCGTCCAGCGCTCCTGGGCCTCCTGGTCGTAGTAGGAGAGGTCCTGGCCGGAGGCCTTGGAGTGGGCGCCGAGGTCGTAGTCGGTGCGGTTGGCGACACCCTCCAGCTCGCCCCACTCGTTGCCGCCGAACTGGAAGCGGTACTCGATGTCAGCGGTGCGCTTGGAGTAGTGGGAGAGCTTCTCCTTCGGGTGCTCGTACCACCGCATGTTCTCCTCGCGCAGGCCGAGACCGGTGTACCAGTTCCAGCGCTGCTCCATCCAGTACTCCTGCCACTTCTCGTCCTCGCCCGGCTTGACGAAGAACTCCATCTCCATCTGCTCGAACTCACGGGTGCGGAAGATGAAGTTGCCGGGCGTGATCTCGTTGCGGAACGACTTGCCCATCTGGGCGATGCCGAACGGCGGCTTGCGGCGCGAAGTGGTCTGCACCTGGGCGAAGTTGGTGAAGATGCCCTGGGCGGTCTCGGGGCGGAGGTAGGCGATCGAGCCGCTGTCCTGCGTCGGGCCGAGGTGGGTGGAGAGGAGGCCCGAGAACTGCTTGGGCTCGGTGAACTGGCCCTTGTTGCCGCAGTTGGGGCAGTTGATGTCGGCGAGGCCGTTCTCCGGGAGGTGGCCCTTCTTGGCCTCGTACGCCTCCTCCAGGTGGTCGGCGCGGAACCGCTTGTGACAGGAGGTGCACTCCGTCAGCGGGTCCGTGAAGGTGGCGACATGGCCGGAGGCGACCCAGACCTCGGAGGCCAGGATGACGGACGAGTCGATACCGACGACGTCCTCGCGCGACGTCACCATGTAGCGCCACCACTGGCGCTTGAGGTTCTCCTTGAGCTCGACACCGAGCGGCCCGTAGTCCCAGGCGGCGCGCTGACCGCCGTAGATCTCACTGCAAGGGAATACGAAGCCACGGCGCTTGCTCAGGCTGACGATGGTGTCGATCTTGTCGGCGGCCACGGTGCTCTCTTCATTACGAATGGACGGCAGCGAATGCCTCAGGTTACCGGCGCCGCCCACCCCTGTATCAAATCGGTTCCCCACCCGCACCTTGTTGACAACGGTTTCCAGATTTGTTGAAAATGACTGTCATGAACGTACGACGGCAGCACATATCCGGGGTGGCCGTGGCGGCCGTCACCGCCCTCGGTCTCGCCACCCTCTCCGCCTGCTCCGACAGCGCCGCCGCGGGCAACACGGAGAAGTTCGACGTCGTCGCGTCGTTCTACCCGATGGCCTTCCTCGCCGAGCAGGTCGGCGGCGAGCATGTGAACGTCACCAGCCTCACCGAGCCCGGCCAGGAGCCGCACGACCTGGAGATCAGCGCCAAGCAGACCGCGCAGCTCCAGGAGTCCGACGCGGCCCTCTACCTCAAGGGGCTCCAGCCCTCCGTCGACGAGGCGATCTCCCAGTCCGGGGTCGGCACGAAGATCGACGCCGCGACGCTGACCTCGCTGGAGGATCACGGCGGCGCGGAAGACAGCCACGGGCACGAGCACGAGCACGAAGAGGGCGGCAAGGACCCGCACGTCTGGCTCGACCCGGTGAAGTACGCCGAGATCGCCGAGGGCGTCGGCGCGGCCTTCGAGAAGGCCGATCCCGATCACGCCGCCGACTACAAGAAGAACACCGCTGCCCTGGTCGGCAAGCTCAACGATCTCAACACCCGGTTCGAGGACGGCCTGAAGAACACCGACTCCAAGGTCTTCTTCACCAACCACGCCGCCTTCGGCTACCTCGCCGAGCGCTACGGCCTGACCCAGGAGGCCATCTCCGGAGTGGACCCGGAGAGCGAGCCGAGCGCCGCGCGGATGAAGGAGCTCCAGGAGGAGGCGAAGGCGGACGGCGTGACCACCGTGTTCTACGAGACACTGGTGTCCGACAAGACCGCCAAGACCCTGGCCGACGACGCGGGCCTGAAGACCGATGTGCTCGACCCGCTGGAGGGCATCACGGACAAGTCCCGCGGCGACGACTACATCCAGGTCATGGACTCCAACCTCAAGGCGCTGCAAGCCGCCCTGGGAGCGAAGTGACCAGTTCGGAGGAGCGCATGAGCGAGCCCGTCATATCCCTGCGCGGCGTCCGCGCCGACCTGGGCTCGCGGCCCGTCCTGCGCGGCATCGACCTCACCGTTTCGCGCGGTGAGGTCGTCGCGCTGCTCGGCGCCAACGGCTCCGGCAAGTCGACGGCCGTGCGCAGTGTCATCGGGCAGGTGCAGGCGAGCGCCGGTGAGATCGAGCTGTTCGGCACCCCGCGCCGCCGCTTCCGCGACTGGCACCGCGTCGGCTACGTCCCCCAGCGCACCACCGCAGCGGGCGGCGTCCCGGCCACGGTGACCGAGGTGGTCTCCTCGGGCCGGCTCTCCCGCTCCCGCTTCGGGCTGCTGCGTCAGGCGGACCGTGACGCGGTGCGCCGGGCCCTGGAACTGGTCGGCATGGCGGACCGCGCGAAGGACTCCGTCGACGCGCTCTCCGGCGGCCAGCACCAGCGTGTACTGATCGCCCGCGCGCTCGCCGCCGAACCCGAGCTGCTGATCATGGACGAGCCGATGGCCGGCGTCGACCTGGCCAGCCAGGAGGTCCTGGCACGGACCCTGCGCGGCCAGGTCGAGGCCGGTACGACGGTCCTGCTCGTGCTGCACGAACTGGGCCCGCTGGAGCCGCTGATCGACCGCGCGGTCGTCCTGCGCGACGGCTGCGTCGTCCACGACGGCCCGCCGCCCGAGGCCGTCGGCCAGCACGCGCTGCCCGGCCACGACCATGTCCACCCGCACGCCCCCGCGGGCGCCGAACCGATCCGCACGGGACTGCTGAGCTGATGGAAATCCTCGACTACGCCTTCATGCAGCGGGCCCTGCTCGCCGCCGTCCTGGTCGGCATCACCGCCCCCGCGGTCGGCATCTACCTGGTCCAGCGCCGCCAGGCCCTGATGGGCGACGGCATCGGCCATGTCGCGATGACCGGCGTCGGCCTCGGCTTCCTGCTCTCCTGGTCCCCGGTGTGGATGGCGACCCTGGTCTCCGTCCTCGGCGCGGTCCTCATGGAGCTGATCCGCTGGTACGGCAAGACCCGCGGCGACATCGCCCTCGCCATGCTCTTCTACGGCGGCATGGCGGGCGGCGTGATGTTCATCAACCTCGCGCCGACGGGCTCCAACGCCAACCTCACCTCGTATCTCTTCGGCTCCCTGTCGACGGTGAGCGAGTCGGACGTCACCGCGATCTGTCTGCTCGCGGCCTTCGTGGTCCTGGTCACCGTCGGTCTGCGCCGTCAGCTGTTCGCGGTGAGCCAGGACGAGGAGTTCGCGCGGGTGACGGGCCTGCCGGTGCGGGCGCTGAACCTGCTGACGGCGGTGACCGCGGCCGTGACGGTGACCGTCGCGATGCGCGTGGTCGGCCTGCTGCTGGTGTCGGCGCTGATGGTGGTCCCGGTGGCCGCGGCCCAGCAGCTCAGCCGCAGCTTCGCCGCGACCTTCGCCATCGCCGTCGCCATCGGCGTCACCGTGACGATCAGCGGCACGGTCACCTCGTACTACCAGGACGTGCCGCCCGGCGCGACCATCGTGCTGCTGACGATCGGCGCGTTCATTCTGCTGACCGTGCTGGCCGCACCGCTCGCCCGGCGGCGTGCGAAAGCCCTGGCCGCGGCGCAGGGAAACGGGGACCCGGCCGAGTGCGTAATTCCGGCCGGCCGGGGCAGTGGCGGAAAGGTCGGCGTCTGACCGCCGACAGCCCGGGCTGGCACAATGGCCCGGGCAGGCAGACCTGAGGAGGCACCCCGTGACGACCGCTGGACCGCCCGTGAAGGGCCGCTCCACCCGGCAGCGGGCCGCCGTCGCGGCGGCCCTGGACGAGGTCGACGAGTTCCGCAGCGCGCAGGAACTGCACGACATGCTCAAGCACAAGGGCGACTCGGTCGGGCTGACGACGGTCTACCGCACGCTCCAGTCCCTCGCCGACGCCGGCGAGGTCGACGTCCTGCGCACCTCCGACGGCGAGTCCGTCTACCGCCGCTGCTCCTCCGGCGAACACCACCACCACCTGGTCTGCCGCGTCTGCGGCAAGGCCGTCGAGGTCGAGGGCCCCGCGGTGGAGAAGTGGGCCGAGGCGATCGCAGCGGAACACGGCTACGTGAACGTGGCGCACACGGTGGAGATCTTCGGCACGTGCGCGGAGTGCGCGTCCGCGTGAACCCGTGAGACGGTCCGGGGGCTGATTCGCCCCCGGACCTCCTTGTTCAGTCCTGCTTGCCCTCCATGGCCAGCAGCTCCTCGTTCGGGATCGCGCCCCCGAAGCGCCGGTCCCGGGACGCGAACTCCACGCACGCCCGCCACAGGTCACGCCGGTCGAAGTCCGGCCACAGGACGTCCTGGAAGACCATCTCGGCGTAAGCGCTCTGCCAGAGCAGGTAGTTGGAGGTCCGCTGCTCGCCGCTGGGCCGCAGGAACAGGTCCACATCGGGCATGTCCGGGTAGTACATGTACTTCGCGAAGGTCTTCTCGTTGACCTTCGACGGGTCAAGCCGCCCGGCCCTCACATCCTCCGCGAGAGCCTTCGCGGCGTCCGCGATCTCGGCCCGCCCGCCGTAGTTCATGCAGAAGTACAGCGTGAGCCTGTCGTTGTCCTTGGTCTGCTCCTGCGCGATCAGGAGCTCCTTGGCGACCGACTTCCACAGCTTGGGCATCCGCCCGACCCAGCGCACCCGGATCCCCAGCTCGTCGAGCTGGTCGCGGGTCTTGCGGATGAAGTCGCGGTTGAAGTTCATCAGGAAGCGCACCTCGTCGGGCGAGCGCTTCCAGTTCTCGGTGGAGAAGGCGTACAGCGAGATCGCCCCGACGCCCATCTCGACCGCGCCCTGGAGCACGTCCAGCACCCGCTCCGCGCCGACCTTGTGGCCCTCGGTGCGGGGCAGCCCGCGCTCCTTGGCCCAGCGCCCGTTGCCGTCCATGACGATCGCCACGTGCTTCGGGACGAGCTCCCCGGGGAGCTTCGGCGCACGGGCACCGGACGGATGCGGCTCCGGCGCCCTGTACTCCCGACGCTGCCGCCCCAGGATCCCGCGTACGACCATGTGCCCCTCGACTCCCTTACTTTTCCACGTACCGAAGCGAACGCAGCCCGCGCTCCAGGTGCCAGTGCAGGTAGGCGGAGACCAGTCCGCTGCCCTCCCGGACGTACCGCGGCTCGCAGGCGTCCGCAGTGCCCCAGTCTCCCGTAAGCAGCGCACCGAGCAGTTCCAGGGTCTGCGGCGAGGGTACGACGCTACCGGCCACCCGGCAGTCGACGCATACGGAGCCCCCGGAGGCGACCGAGAAGAAGCGGTTCGGTCCGGGCATCCCGCACTTCGCACAGTCGCTGAAGCTGGGGGCGTAGCCGTTGACGGCGAGCGACCGCAGCAGGAAGGCGTCGAGAACAAGGTGCGGGGCGTGCTCACCGCGGGCGAGCGTGCGCAGCGCCCCGACGAGCAGCAGGTACTGCTGAACCGCCGGCTCGCCCTCGTGGTCGGTGAACCGCTCGGCGGTCTCCAGCATGGCCGTCCCGGCGGTGTACCGCGCATAGTCGCTGACGATGCCCCCGCCGTACGGCGCGATGGTCTCGCTCTGCGTGCACAGCGGCAGCCCCCGCCCGATGAGCTCACTCCCCCGCGCGAAGAACTGCACATCGACATGCGAGAAGGGTTCGAGCCGAGCCCCGAACTTCGACTTGGTCCGCCGCACCCCCCGAGCGACGGCCCGCACCCGCCCGTGCCCACGAGTGAGCAAGGTGATGATGCGATCGGCTTCGCCCAGCTTCTGGGTGCGCAGGACGATCCCGTCGTCGCGGAACAGGCTCATGGGGTCATTCTCTCGTACCGCGGGTGCGGTCGGGGCTGCTGATGGCGGACCACGGGGCCTGGTTCCAGGGGCTGGTGCGGTTGGCCGGGTCCAGCAGGGCGCGCAGGTGGGCGTCGGCCGTCGCCTGGGGTGCGGGGAAGTCGGCGTCGGGGGTGCCTCGCAGGCCGTCCTGCCAGACCTGGCGGCCGAGCAGGTAGTGGTCGGCGTACTCGTGCCAGGAGGCGTACGTCCGCACCACCGACGGCACGATGTTCTTCAGCGCGGTCCAGGCGTCGCCCTCGTCGAGCAGCCCGCAGGCGAACCCCCGGCGCGAGATGTCGACGTACAGCGCCGCGTCCCAGGCGAGCGGCGAGACCCCGGTGAGCCGGTGCGCCCGGGCCCGGTAGCCGGTACGGGACAGGTCGTCCAGGCGGTCGACGAGGGCCGCACGGGTGCTGATCCCCCACTGCTCGGCCAGCCACTGCCGCGCACTGTCGTCGTCGATCCGGACGAACGGATACAACGTGCTCCGTGAGGCGCTCTTGTCACGGCTCACCGGCGCGCTCAGGGACACCATCCACAACTGGTGCGCGGTGAGCGGCACGGGATAACGGCGGGCCGCCTTCGGGCCCCTCTTCCTCCAGCTCCACAAACCCATGCCGCCGCACCCTAACGTCCGGTGTCAAGGCACCTCACCGCAGGCACCCGCGCCGGCCCGCTCGGCGGACGTGGCCTGCCGGACGGCCTCCGGCGCCGCGTCCCACTCGCGCCCGCCGCCGTACGGTCTGAGCTGGACGTACGGGCCCTCATGGCCCATGACGACGCCGATCCGTCCGGACCGGGTGTCGACGACGTGGGAACCGACGGGTGGCTTCACGGCAGTCATTCCTTCCCCGCTGCGCACGCTGCTTTCCGTCCCGTCTGTTCCCCCGGCCTCCCGTGTTTCACTCTTCGTGTCCCTCCGACGACACTGCGCGCCTACACTGCGGAAGGATCACTCGGCACTGCTGGCCTCCCAGAGGTCGTCGAAGCGTTCGATGCGCTCCAGGACATGGTCCGCGGTCATCTTCAGCGTGGTCTTGGTGGGCGTGGCCCGGACATCGGGCTCGATCTCGTAGCACAGCTCGCCGTCGAAGATGATGAAGTCGTTCACCGAGGTCACCGGCGCGCTGTCGAGTTCCGACTGGTCCACGATCCGCGCGTCGATGCCGTACCTGCGCTGTCTCTCGCACAGCTTGCGCAGGGCCTCGGTGATCTCGTCCGGGGAGTCGACCAGGAACAGCCGCCGGATCTCCACGCCCCGTTTGCGGATCGCGTCGCCCTGCGCGACCAGATACCGCTTGCCGGGGCCACTGGACCAGAAGTCCCGGTCGACGGAGGTGCTGGTGGCGTAGAGCGTCTTCTTGGTGCAGGCGGTCAGGTCGATCAGCCACTCGTGGTTCTCGCCGGGGCAGTCCGCGGTGCCGTTGCTGAGGGACTCCATCAGCAGCGCGAGGCTGGCGATCTCCTCCTGCGCGAACCGCTTCACTATCTCCGAGCCGTGCTCGCCGACCTGGGTGTACTTCCGGGCCAGCCGGGTCACCCCGTCGGAGCGCAGCACGGACCGGTCCACCTGGCTGAACAGCTCGGTCGCCGCGTTGATCTTCGCGAAGCTCTCGTCGACCGCGGACCGCATCTCCCGGTGATGGTCGGCGAGGCTGTCCCGCATCCCGCGGATCCTCCGTTTCTGGGACTCCTCCACGGCTTCGAGCCGCTCACCGAAGTCCACCAGGTACTGCATGATCAGGACCGCGCTGCCGACGATCACGGGCATCGTCCACTGCCACTGCTCGGCGGCGTCCGGGGTCAGGACATTGGTGAGAAAGAACGTTCCGGTCGCCACTAAGACCGTGACCAATGTCTTCCTGAACAGTTTCGACCGGCGTTCGTCCTGCGGCGGCGGTGCTGTCCTGACGTCTCCTGTCGTCGCTCCGTTCATGTTTCCCCCGTCGGGTGTGTCGTTCGGCCGCCCCTAGCGCGTACTCAGCGCCTGGTGCAGCAACGGAATGGTCTGGACGGCCAGTTGGTCGCGGATCCGCTGGACCAGGCTCCGCCATTGGCGGGTGAACCCCGGTTCCTGTTCCAGCTCGTCCCAGAGATGACCGAGTGAGCGGTCCACATGGGCACGCGGCATCCACAGATGCAGCAGATGGTCGACGGCCGGGCGCAGCGCGAGCACGGCCGAGGGCCCGTCCGCGGCGCCGAGCCGGCTGTTGTCCAGCAGGTGCACGACGGTCGTGAGCAGCCAGTCGTGCAGGGCGAGGTCCTCGCACAGGCTCGCCGCGGCGGCCGCCGGGACATCCTCCGGCAGCCGTAGCTCCATGGTGCGCAGCCCGTCCTCGGCGAGCGTGAAGCGGGTCAGCGCCGGGCCCTCACCGGCCGGGGCCCGGCGCGCGGTCCACCGCAGGTGTGTACGGCGGGACTTGAAGGGCGCCTTGTGGTCGAGCAGGGGATGGCGCAGCAGTTGGGCGAGCAGCCCCTCCGCGATCATCCCGAGGTCCAGCTCACCGCGTCCCGCGCCGCGCAACACGCCCTGTGCGATGGCCTGTTCGGGCAGTTTCCCGAACGGTTCGACGAGCCCGGGGCGGACCAGGTACTGCCCCCAGGGCCGCCGCAGATCGGGTCCGGTGGCCGGGGCGCTGAAGTACGCGGTCGCCTGGAGCACCCGGCCCTCGGTGAGCGCGGCGCGGGCGGCGACGGTGCCGACGGCCCGGACGCGGGCGCCGTTGGCGGTGGGCAGCCGGCAGTCCACGCCGGTCAGCACCTCGGGCGAGAGGACGTAGAGGTTGGGCCGCTCGGAGACCCGGACGTGTTCGTCGGCGCGCAGCCTGAGCAGTTGGGCGGCGGCCCGGCCGTCCAGCGCCTGGAAGGACGGCAGCAGACTGGTGCGCACCTCGCCGCAGACGAGGACCGGACGCGTCGACTGTCCGGGGGCCGCCATGTCAGATTCCCTCGGTGCGGGAGTCGGCGGGCTCCTCGTAGAAGACGTAGGAGGCGCGCTGCGCGACCACGGCGGGGACCTCGGCCTTCTCGCCTCGGGAGCGCCGGTCGATCTGCGCCAGGGCGTCGGTGTCGACGTCTATCTGGTCCAGGATCAGCCGTACGGCGTCCTCGACCGCGAGGAAGCGGTTGGGCATCAGGGTGCAGGTGCGGTACGCGCTGAACGGGTCGGCGTCCGGGTTGAGTTGGAGCAGGGGCGGCAGCCGGTCCCAATCGTGCGGGAAGTCGTCGCCGTCCCAGGGCTTCGGGGTGAGCACGGGCTCACCGAGGTGGCGCAGCAGCCCGAGCCGGGCCAACTGCCATACGGCGGCCAGGAAGGGGCAGGACCACAGGCGCCGGCCGTCCTTCTCGGACCACAGCTCGACGTCCATGAAGACGGAGTGGTTGCGGGCGGCGGTCTCCTGAGGCGGCTGCCAGGCGGTGACCTCGGAGAGGGCGGCGCCCCGGCCGGGGCTGCGCTGGCCGTTGGCGAGCCAGCCGGTGCGGCTCACGGGCGGGCGGGAGCCGTAGGAGCCGGGCGGCGGGGACTCCACGAGGCGGTGCATGACGGACTCGGCGAGCTCGATCCGGTCGGCGACGGCGCAGCCGGACTCGCGGGCCAGGTAGTCGATGGTGAGCCCGGCCTCCTCGGCCTCCTTGAGGATCAGGGGGACGATTTCGGCCGGGGTGGAGAAGCGGCTGAAGTAGTCGTCGATGAGGAAGCAGGTGCTGATCCGGGGCCGTCCGGGACCCGCGCGCCGGGCCGCGGAGGCACGGGCGGCCTCCACCCAGATCCGCACCTCGGCGAAGTGCTCGCCCAGACGCTTGGGCCCGGCCTCGAAGTCCTCCATGTAGAGGTGGCCCAGCTCCAGCGAGAGGTGGGACAGCGGCACCGACTGGGTGCGTGGCTCGGCGCTGGTCTCCCGGAAGACGGCCTCGCTCATGCCTGCTCCCAGTACTTGTCATCGGTGAGCCGGCCGGCCAGGTCGCTGAGCGCCTGCCAGGTCTCCATGTTGGCGATCTGGCTGTCGAGCACGTCCTCGTCGGTGATCAGCTGTTCCCGCCACTGGAGCACCGGTTCGAGCGGTACGGCGCCCAGGACCTGGCTGTAGCCGATGCCTTGGGAGGAGGCGAGCTGCTTCAGATCGCGGTCGCACTCGCGCATCCACGCCGACTGGGTGGCCGAGACCTGCGACCACAGCTGGGACTTGGGGTCGGGTACGGCGGCCCGGACGAAGCGGATCGCGCCCCGCAGGGCGTCCTCGTCATGGCCGCGGGCGACTCCGCCGGCAACGATCCCGCGCTTGCCGAAGACCAGTCCGGCGGCGGCGGCCACATGCTGCCGGGTCCAGCGGTGGAAGATCAGCCAGCGCGCGTCCACGCCGCGCATCTCGGGCAGCGAGGTGGCCTCCAGCACCATGTCGACGGCGTAGGAGCGGCCCGCGCTGAGGTCGACGATGATCAGGTCGAACTCGGAGTTGAGCCGCAGCAGCAGGTCCACGCAGCGGCGGAGGTTGTCGTCGTCGGTGGCGAACTCGCCGCCGCTGAGGTCGCCGGGCATCAGCACCAGTCGGCCGGAGCCGGGCGGCCGGTTGCGCAGCACGCGGTGCTCGGTGTCCGACCAGACGTCGACCCGGACCGGCTCGCCGACCTCGCCGATGAGGTAGGAGTGCAGTCCGCGGTCCTCGGCGGCCTGGCGGGCGTCGGGCACGTCGAAGACGGCGGTGGCGGTGGGCGAGCCGAAGTCGAAGTCCAGGTAGCAGACGTCGTCCCCGGCCAGCGAGCGGTGGTAGGCGAGGTTGGCGCTGGTGACGGAGCGGCCCGTGCCTCCCTTGTCGGAGGCCGCGAAGATCAGCACGGGTCACACTCCCTGCGCCGCTGCCTCGCGCGCCCGGCCGAGGGAGTCGAGCTGTCCGAGGACGTCGAGGGCGAGCGAGTAGGAGGTGCCGGGCTGTTCGTCCACGAGGGCGCGGGCGCGGCGCAGTTTGACCTCGATGTTGCGCAGCGTCATGCCGTGCCGGCCGTCGTCCTTGGGCGCGGGTTCCATCTGTTCGTTGCCGAGCAGATGGGCGGCCTCGGAGAGCAACGCCTTGGCCAGCTCGATCAGTTCGAGGCTGCGGATCGGCGGCTGCTGGTACATCTGGTGGGCCTGCACCATCACCTCGGTGACCCGCTCGGTGATGCTCCAGGAGACCGGCACGCGCCGCTTGGTGATGTCGGCCTCGGGGTAGGCGGCGTGGACGTTGTCCCACAGGCCCGCGCCTTCGCCGTCGCGGATCCGGCGGCGCCACATGTGGTCGAAGATGGCCTCGGCGAGCCCGAGCAGCCGGTCGTGCGAGGCCAGGTTGCGGGAGAGCGTGCACAGTTGGACGGTCCGCTTCAGCAACTGGGCGGAGAAGTCGGTCATGGACCAGGTCATGGGCGGCCCGATCCGCTCACTGCCCTGGAGGGGCAGCGCGACACCCACGTTGTGCAGGGTGTGGACCATGGGGTCGTCCATCGTCATCCGGCTGGTGATACGGCCGCGTTCGGCGAGCCGCTCCATGACGGTGACCGTGCGGTTGAGGTCGTCGTCGGTGGCCCGGCGGCGCATCAGGTCGTGCACGAGGATGGCGGCGACGGAGAGGGAGAAGTACTCGGACTCCAGCCGCTGTCCCGTCGTACGCCAGGGGATGTCCTCCAGGGGCCAGCGCTCGGCGTCGAAGCGGGCGATGCGGGACCAGTACTGCTGGGTCAGTTCCCAGCGCAGGCGCAGCGCCTCGGCGAGCTTCTGCTGCTCGGAGTTGAGCAGGCCCAGGGTGAGGGTGCGGTCGGAGAACAGGTCCTGGATGCCGTCGAGGGCGACCACGGTGAAGTACAGATACGGCACCGCGTTGGCGACGCCCTCGGGCTGCGGTCCGATGGGTTCGTCGGTCTCGACCTCGGGCGCGTCCTTGACCAGGGTCCAGGCCCAGCCGCACTCGAAGAGCTGGCTCTCGTCCTTCAGGCCCTCCTCGATGTCGATACCGAGCTGGAGGCTCTCGACGATCGCGGCCCGCAGCGGCCGGAAGCGGTCCTGGAACTTCTTCAGCACCTGGCGCTGCGACAGCCGTCCCTGGCCGAGGAGTTCGGCGAGGGTCTGGCCCTGGGGGGCCTCGGTGTCGAAGACGTTGACGGTGAAGGAGCGCAGCAGACTGACCATGGCCGCGGTGAGCCGGGTGCTGGTGGCGGAGCGCAGTTCGGCGATGGTCTCGCGGATGTCGGTGCGCCGGGTCTTGTTCTCGTAGACCTTGAGGAAGCCGAGGGTGGCCAGGCACAGGGTGATGGACATCGAGAAGGAGTCGACCACGTCGGTCCGGCGCTGCTCCTCGGTGAGTTCCTTGGTCTTGTCGCGGGAGCCGAAGTAGTAGCCCCCGGAGAAGGTGGGGCGCTTGTCCTCACCTGTGTGGGTGCGCATGAACTCGGCGGCGGCCGTGACGAGGTTGGCCGGAATGTCCAGCCGTCCGCCGGCCTTCTTCAGCACTTGCTGGACGTCGTCCTGGGTGGTGTCCGGATCGTCCAGCCGGAAGGCCGGAATCTCGGTCGCCGGATAGAGCAGGCAGAGCAGCCGCTCCGCGTCGGCGACACTGCTCTCGCCGCCCCATTGGCCCCAGTCCCACCCGCCGCCCTCGAACGAGTGGCGCCCCAGCGCCTGCCAGATGTCCAGCAGATGCTGGCGTGGCTTGATCTGCATCCCATGCCCCTCACACAGGCCGCACTGCCATCGATGGAGGAAGAACCCCTCCGAGGAAGAATCCCTCTTCTGTTGTCAGCCGCCCAGCAGCGGAATACGGGAATCCGAATTCCGCCTGCCATAGGCGACGATCATTCCGGAATACCCGTCGCGCACGGCGGCGGAGGATTTGAGGCGTACGCTCGTGAAATCGTCCGTGAATCGCTCCAGGCTCGCGGACACCTCCTCCTCCCCCACATCGCAGGCAGGGAAGAAATGCTCACCCGCGTGATAACCCTTGGAATGCTCCATGAAGGCCGCCGCGAAGGGCGCGCCCGGGGCCAGGGCCCGCAGGAAGCACTCCACGCCCCGGTCGAACTCCGCACGCGAGGAGGTCATCGACTCGGCGACGAAGAACATCGTCCCCATCGACCAGCGGCCCTCGTGCTGGACGAGGTCGAAGAGGTCACCCGCCTGGACGCCGACGACGTCACGGAACCGGGCCCGCGGGTCCATGTCCAGGGCGCCGTAGGCCTCTTTCTTGCACAGCACGCGCCAGAACTGGTCCCAGTTGCCGTCGTAGGCGGCGACCTGGGACCTCAGATAGCGGACATTGGCGGAGGAGCGCTCGAAGAGCGTGATCTCGTCGCACCAGGGCAGCATGGCGAGCGCGGGGTAGAGGTTCGCGCCGGCGCCGACGTCGATGCCGGTGACCGGACGGCCGGCACGCCTCGGGAAATGATCGCCGAAATGATCCCTGATGATGGACAGGATCTCCGCGTCCTCGGCCTGTAAGTCGCGGTAATTATGATCTACGTAGGCGATCGGGTCGAATGCTGCCCAGCTCACATCCGCATTCAACTGGGCATCCCCCGAGGATCTCAAGGTCATTCATCAAAGGTACCAACGCCGGGGGCGCGATGGATCCCCCCTGACAAAACAGGAGCCCCCAAGGGGCGCAGAGGGGGCGCACGGGCGCAATGGATTCGCGCGACCTGATCCGGCCTTGAACGGCCGGATTGTCCCGCTCAAGATGGTCGGAACTCTGCCGAACACACCCGAAAGGCAGACACTTCGCGTCCCACTCGTACCACCCGTACGGGTGTCAACGCGCAATTGACCCGGACCCGCAGGGGGGCGGTATGGCGGCTCTTCCAGAGGAACGTTTCCCTTCGCGCGGTGGCCGCACCGGTCACGCGTACCTCCACGACCGGGCGTTCCTCGACCGGCCCCTGACGATGAGAGGCGTCACCGAGGCCGATCTGCCCGAACTCGTCCGCGTCGACCGCGAGGCGTTCCCCGAGGAGCCCTACCCCTACTTCGTACTGCGCCAGTTGTACGACGTCCATGGCGACCGGCTGCTCGTCCTGGACGACGGCGAGCAACTGCACGGCTATGTGCTCTTCCCGACCACCTCGGACGGCTACGAGTGCTGGATCATGAGCCTGGGCGTCACCCGGGACCAGCGCGGCCGGGGGCTGGGCAGGCGGCTGATGCTGGAGGTGCTGCGCCGGCTGCGCACCGAGGGTGTGCGCGAGGTCCGGTTGACGGTCGAGCCGACGAACGCCGCCGCGATCATGTTGTACCGGTCGATCGGGTTCTCGTCCGAGGAGGGCGCGCGCCGGGACTACTTCGGGCCCGGCGAGGACCGGCTGGTGATGACGCTGAGCCTGTGACCCGGAGGGGTCACCCCCAGTCACGGGATGGGGGTAATCCCCCTGGAACATAGGGCCGTTACCCGGATGTGACGTACCGTCATGATCCGCCAGGCTGCTGTGCATGAAGCAGCTCACGAGAAGTGCGGCTCTGATCGCCGCGACCGGTGTCGTCCTCGGTCTCGCCCTGCCCGCCGGTGCCGCGGACGGCGGCGCCAAGCGGGCCGAGGCGCTGAAGTGGACCGAGTGCGAGGGCGAGGGGCTCGACCCCCGCCAGCGGTGCGCGACCGTCTCCGTTCCGATGGACTACTCCGAGCCCCATGGCCGGAAGATCGACCTCGTCATCTCCCGTATCCCCAGCGAGAATCCCGCGGCCCGCCGGGGCGCCCTGCTGATGATTCCCGGCGGCCCCGGCGGCGACAGCCTGTCCCACCCCTCCGACGAGGGCCAGAAGATGCCGCAGGAGGTGCGGGACGCCTACGACCTCATCGGGTTCACCCCGCGCGGGAACGCCCCTTCCACCGCCGTCAGCTGCGATCTGGAAACCAGCGACCTCGCCTTCTCCAAGCTGCGGCCCTGGCCCGCCGCCGACGGGTCCGTCACCGAGAACATGATCACCGCCCAGCGCATGTCCGACGCCTGCGCCGAGAACGGCGGCGAGCTGATCCGGCACATCAGCACCAAGAACGAGGCACGGGACATCGACCGCATCCGGGCCGCGCTCGGCGAGCGGAAGCTGTCCGCGTGGGGCGTGTCGTACGGCACCTATGTCGCCTCCGCCTACGTGGACATGTTCCCGCACCGCACCGACCGGATCGTCATGGACAGCAACGACCACCCCGACCCGGTCCACGCCGAGCGTGCCTGGCTGGCCGCGTTCGAGCAGGGCGTCGAGGACGTCTTCCCGGAGTTCGCCAAGTGGGCGTCCCGGCCCGGCAATCCGGACCGGGTGGCCCGTACGCCGCAGGAGGTGCGGTCGCGGTTCCTGGAGCTGGCCGACCGCCTCGACCGTGAGCCGCTGCCGTGGCCCGGCGCCAACCCTCCCGTGCTGAACGGCACCGAGCTGCGCCAGGCCATGCTCACGGCGTTCTACGACCCGGACGACTTCCCCTCGCTGGCCCGGCTGATCCGCGCGGCCGAAAAGGGCACGGTGCCGCCCGCGCCGCCGTCCCCGCCCGAGGAGCTGCTCCAGAACTACACCGCGGTCGGCGCCGGGACCATCTGCAACGACGCCGCATGGCCCTCGGATCCCGCCGTCTACCAGAAGGACGTCACCGAGAGCCGGGCCAAGTACCCGCTGACGGCGGGCATGCCGCGCAACGCGATGCTGTGCGCGGCCTGGCCGTTCCCGCCGAAGGAGGCACCGGTGACGGTCTCCGACCGCGGCCCGTCCAACATCCTGCTCATCCAGAACGAGCGCGATGTGGCCACCCCGCTCAGCGGCGCCCTGAAGCTGCGCGAGGCGCTCGGCCGACGTGCGGTCATGGTCGTCAACGACTCCACCGGCCACGACGCCTACCTCATCAACGGCACCCCGTGCGGCGACGGGCTGGTCTCCCGCTTCCTGGCGACGGGTGAGCGTCCGAAGAAGGACGTCTACTGCGACTGACGGCCTTGGGACCTGGCGCAGCCGTACCGGCGGGCCAGGGCGTGGTACGCCTCCTTCGGCTCCCAGTGCCAGTCCGAACGGGGGTCGTCGGGGCGGTGCGGGGCGTCCGCGGTGACGAACTCGAACGCCATGGCCGCGTACAGTCCCATCGACTCGAAGACGTCGACCAGGCCGGTCAGGTAGTCAGCCTGGGTGCGTTCGCTGCGGACCAGGTCGCCCTTGATCTCCGGCGGGGTCCTGTCGTGGTCGACGATGTTCCAGCCCATGCCGCCCGACTCGGGCGCGCCGAGATACGTGCACGTGCCGAACTCGGTGACGGCGAGCGGCTTGCCGAAGCGCAGGTAGCTCTTCAGCTCGCGGACGTGGTCGGCCGGGTCGGCGTGGGCGGAGTAGTAGTCGATGCCGACGATGTCGAACAGGCTCCAGTCGACCTTGTCGTCCTGGGCGGCGGCGTAGCTCAGGCGGCCGTGGAAGACCGAGCGGCCGACGGCGGCGGCCTTGGCGGTGAAGCGGTCCAGGCGACGCTGCATCTTCTCCCGGTCGACGGTGCCGGCCAGGAGGTTCTCGATCCGCTCCATGACGTTGTCGCCCGGCACGATCCCCGGCACGAACAGCCAAAACTCGCAGCCCACGCTGAAGTCGACGCCCGCGCCCTGGCGGCGCAGCCGCTCCGCGTGGCGGCCGGTCTCGGCGATGTGGTCGAGGATGTCCCGCTCGGGGGCGTCGCCGAGGGTCGGCTGGAGCCAGACCCGCAGTCCGCGCTCGGCGGCCTCGGTGGCGGTGAAGTTGAGCCGCCCGACACCGTCGCCGGTGACGTCCACGGTGTCGGCGTGCAGCTCGTCCCGGATCGCGGTGAGGTCGGCGCGCATCCGGGCCTTGCTGAAGGCGGTGCCCGGGGTCTCCCCCGCGCCCACGGTGTAGACGACGCCCCGGTGCCGTAACCCGCGGCGGCGGCCCCCGGTGGCACCGGCGGTACTCGCCGGGAGCACCGCTCCCGCGACACCGGCGGCCGCGACACCGGCCAGGAAACGCGCCCTGCTGATCCCCTTGTTGGTGTTGTCCATGCCCTCACTGTGGCGAGCGGGGACCGGTCGGTCTGTCGGCCGATGGTCTACGGAACGGCAACCAAGGTATGAGGACTCGCGTCGATCACTGAAGAGATCGTTTCGACGAGTACGACCGAAGGAGACCTCGCCCGTGAGTTTCACCCCGAACCGCCGCACGTTACTGGCGACCGCGACCGCCGCCCTGGCCGCCGCGGCCACCACACCCGCCGGAGCCGCCGACCGCACCGGCGCGACCGCCCGACTGCGCGCCCTGGAGGAGGAGCACGGCGGCCGACTGGGCGTGTACGCCCACAACCTGGCGACCAGGCGCACCGTCCGCCACCGCGCCGACGAGCTGTTCCCGATGTGCTCCCTGTTCAAGACGCTCGCGGCCGCCGCCGTCCTGCGCGACCTGGACCGCGACGGCGAGGTGCTGAACAGCCGGCTGCACTACACCGAGGCGGACTTGGTGGACCCGGTTCCGGACGTCATCCGGGAGCACCTGTCGGACGGTATGACGGTCGCCGCGCTCGCGGAGCTGGCCATCACCCACAGCGACAACACCGCGGGCAACCTCCTGCTGCGCGAACTCGGCGGCCCCACCGCGATCACCCGCTTCGCCCGCTCCCTCGGCGACCGGGTCACCCGCCTCGACCGCTGGGAGCCGGAGCTCAACACCGCCGAGCCCTGGCGGGTCACGGACACCACCAGCCCCGCCGCGATCGGCCGCACCTACGGCCGGCTGGTCCTCGGCGACGCCCTGAACCGCCGGGACCGCGAGCAGCTCACCGAGTGGCTGCTGCGCAACACCACCTCCACCGCCCGCTTCCGCGCGGGCCTGCCCCCGGCCTGGACGCTCGGCGACAAGACCGGCTCCGGCTCCTACGGCACCGCCAACGACGTGGGCGTCGCCTGGACCGAGACCGGCGCCCCGATCGTCCTGTCCGTGCTGACCACCAAGCCCGAGCAGAACGCGGCCTGGGACAACGCCCTGGTCGCGAAGACGGCGAAGGTGCTGGCCGAGACGCTCAGCTGAACCGTCGTACGTACCGCCGCTGCCACGGCGTCTCCACCGCGCGCGGGTCGTAGTGGCGGCGGACGTACGCGACGGCCTCCTCGGCCGGTACGCCGTCCAGAACCGCGAGACAGGCCAGCGCCGTCCCCGTACGGCCGCGTCCGCCGCCGCAGGCGACCTCGACCCGCTGGTCGGCGGCCCGTCGCCAGGCCTCGGCCAGCACCTCGCGGGCCCGCTCGCGGTCGGCCGGGAGCCGGAAGTCGGGCCAGCGGATCCAGTCGAAGTCCCAGAAGAACTCGGGTGGTCGGCCGCCCAGCAGGTAGACGCCGTACGACGGGTCCGGCGCGGCCGCAGGCAGCGGGCGGCGCAGACCGCGGCCCCGGACCAGGCGGCCCGAGGGCAGCCGGAGTACGCCGGGGGCTCCCTCGTCCCACAGTTCGTCGTCTGTCATGGAGCCATTCGAACCTGGTCCCGGGGACCGGGCAACCGAATCCGTGCGGATGGTGGTCTGGAGGGCGAGGGAGGGTGCTTGATGCAGGTCGAACCAGAAGACCGGTTCCAGGAGTTCGTCAGAGCGCGGTGGTCCCATCTCGTGCGGACCGCCTATCTGCTCACGGGCGACGCGCACCACGCGGAGGATCTGACGCAGACGGCGCTGGCCAAGGCGTACCGGTCCTGGCGGCGGGTGGCGCGCAGCGACAACCCGGAGGCGTACGTCCGGCGGATGCTGGTCAGCTGCAACAGCGACCGGTTCCGCAAGCGGCGGGTACGGGAGGCGCTGACCGCGGCGCCGCCGGAGCGGGCGGGCCGGGACGAGGCGTACGCCTGGGCCGACGCGCGCAGCGCGCTGCTGCCCGCGCTGGCCGAACTGCCGCCCCGGCAGCGGGCGGTGGTGGTCCTGCGCTACTGGGAGGACCTGTCCGAGGCGGAGGTCGCCGACACGCTCGGCTGTTCGCCCGGCACGGTCAAGAGCCAGGCGTCCAAGGGGCTGGCGAAGTTGCGCGCGCATCCGGGGCTCGCGCGGGTTTTGGGCGGGACCGAGCACAGCCATGCGGCGACGAGGGGAGCCACGGATGAGTGACGCGGAGCAGGAGCGGGAGCGGGACGTGGAGGAGCGGCTGCGTGAGCTGCTCGCCGAGGACGCGTACACGATCCGGCCGGCGCCGGTGCCGTATCCGGAGATCCGTCGCCAGGGCGTGGCCGAGCGGCGGCGCCGGGTGGCGGCGGCCGGGGCGGTGCTGGCGACGCTGGCCGCGCTGCCGGTGGGCGCGTACGCGGTGACCGGGAACGACGGCGGCGGCTCCACCACGGCCACGTCACCGACCCCGTCGGTCAGCGCCTCTCACTCCCCGACGCCGTCCCCGACCCCGTCGGGGCCCGCGCGCCCCGTGACGGAGGGTCAACTGCTGGACGGGATCACGTTCGAGCAGGCGGCGGACGCGGTGGACCAGTGCCTCGCCTACGAGGAGAAGCACAGCCTCGGCCCGCGGGACACCGATCTCGGCCCGGCAGACAGCTACCGGATCATCCTGGCGATGAACAGCACCGGCGACTCCAACGCGCCCGGTGACGGCATGTACGTCGTCGCGGTGAAGGAGGACGACGAGCACGGGACGCGGATGATCTGCAACATCCGCGAGGGCGAGGCCCAGGGCCTTAACCTCAGCGGCGGCGCCCCCGATCCGGGCGCCCTCGCGGTGGTGCCGGACATCAACGGCGGCAAGCTGTACCAGCAGTCCTTCCTGGACCGCGGGAACTGGAAACTGCCCTTCCGCTGGGGTGCGATCGGTACCTTCGACCCCTCGGTCGCCAAGATCACCGTCAGCTACGGCGACACGACCGGCCGGGCGGTCCTGGACCACGGCTGGTTCATCGCCTCCGGCGTCCTGGACCGACAGGTCACCGAGGCCCCCCGGATCAAGGGCTACGACGCCGACGGCAAGCTCGTCTACGACTCCGACGAGGACCCGTCGTACGAGAAGACGCTGCCGTAGCCCCGAGCGCTCAGCTCATGGTGCGGGCCTCGATGCCGTGGAAATGGACCGCCATCGCGCGCTGCGCGCCCTCGATGTCGTGGGCGCGCAGGGCGTCCACGATGTCGCGGTGGCGGCGGACCGTGACGTCCGGGGCGGGCTGGTCGGGGCGGCCGAGGGCGCCGGAGACCCGGCGGAAGACGGTCCAGAAGGCGCCGAGGAGCTGCGGCACGAGGGCGTTGCCGAGCGAGGCGTAGAGCAACTCGTGGAATTCGCGGTCGAGTTCGTCGAAGGGCAGGCCCGCGCGGCCCGCCTCGTCCATCCGGTCGACGACCTTCTCCAGACGGTCCAGCTCCGGCTCGGTGAGCATCGTCGCCACCCGCCGGATCAGCCCCTCCTCCAGCACCTCCCGAATCTGGAGGATCTCGGCGAGCGCCCCGGCGTCCTGGTCGTGCCGGGCGAGCGCGCGGAAGGTCAGCCCGTCGACCAGCGGGGTCAGTGAGGCGTGCCCGACGTAGGTGCCGTAGCCGTGCCGGATCTCCACGATGTCCAGCGCCTGGAGCGCCTTGAGCGCCTCGCGCACGGAGTTGCGGCTCACCTTGAGGTCCGCCATCAGCTCCGCCTCGGTGGGCAGCGGCGCGCCCGGCCTGAGCCCGCGGTCGAGGATCAGCTGGACCACCGCGCGCCGTATGCGACTGTTCCCGGTCTCCCCGGCCATGCGCGGCATCGTACGCGCCGTGGACGTCCCACGTCCCACCTCCGGTGACAAGCAGGTTCAACTCCCGCCTTTTCGCACCGCCATTGGTCCGACCTATGGCGGAATAGGCCATTCGTGTGTGATGCCTTGACCGCCCCCATCGCCCCTCCTATGGTCGCGGCTGACTGTCAGGACGTAGGACGTCGTATCTCCCTCCCCCCACTCCCTCTTCTTCTGGAGGAACCGTGCGCGACGCGACCCACGACGTGCCGGCGCTCGGTCGCCGGGCCTTCCTGAAGCACTCCGGCGCGCTGGGCGCGGCCGCCGCCGTCTCCGCGTCGCTGGCGGCCTGCTCGGCCGGGCCGGAGTCCACCAACGACACCGGCGGCGGGGCGGGCGGCCCGAACCGCACGCTGACCGCGGTCATCGGCTACGGCAACGACGGCAGCTGGGATCCGACGCAGACCGCGTCGGCCTTCTGCATGGCCGCCAACAACCACATCTACGAGGGCCTGCTGGACACCGACCCCATCTCGCGTGAGCCGTACGCGGCCCTCGCCACCCGGGTCCCGGCCGACCCGAACGCCACGACCTGGCGGTTCGCGCTGCGGGAGGGCGCCTCCTTCCATGACGGCAAGCCGGTCACCGTCGACGACGTCGTGTTCGTCTTCGACCGGATCCTCGACCCGAAGACCCAGACCCTCGCCAAGGGCTTCTTCGCGCCCTGGCTGAAGGAGGTCCGCAAGGTCGACCGGCAGACCGTCGAACTCGTACTCAAGTTCCCTTTCCCGGACGGGCTTTCCCGGCTCACCCTCGCCAAGGTCATGCCGAAGCACGTGTTCTCCGAGCCGGGCGGCTGGGAGGACGCCATCAAGGGCACGGCGATCGGCTCGGGCCCGTACCGGCAGACCGCGCACCACCCGAAGTCCAACACCACCTTCGAGGCGTACGCCGGCTACAACGGGCCGCGCCGGGCCGCCTTCCGGAAGATGAACTGGCTGACGATCGTGGACGCGGCCCCGCGGGTCGCCCGGATCTCGGGGGCGAGCGCCGGGGCGCAGATCTCCGACAACATCCCGTACGCCAACATCGGGCAGTTGGAGAGCGGCGGTCTCACGGTCGCGGGCGGGGCCGGAATGAACAACCTGTTCCTGATGTTCAACACCGAGCACAAGCCCTTCGACGACGTACGGGTGCGGCAGGCGCTGCACTACGCCATCGACACCGAGAAGATGGTCGAGGTCGCCCTCAAGGGGCACGGCACCCCGTCGAGTTCCTTCCTGAACGAGGCCAACCCCGCCTACCGGCGCGCGAAGACGGTCTACGACCACGACCCGGACCGGGCGAAGGCGCTGCTGAAGGAGGCCGGGGTCAGCGGGCTGAGGATCGACATCCTCGCGGTGAACGTCAGCTGGATCGTGGACTGCCTGCCGACCATCAAGTCCTCCTGGGACGCGATCGGCGTCAGGACAACGCTGTCCCCGCAGGAGACCACGGCCGTCTTCACCAAGATGGACCAGAAGCAGGACTACCAGGTCGTCGCCGCCGCATCGAACCCCAACCAGTTCGGCCTCGACGCCGATCTGATCATGCATTACAACTACGGGCCCACCAACCTGTGGATGCAGTACACCCGTTGGGCCCGCGATCCGGTCGCCAGGCAGCTCTTCAAGGACATGGACCGGGCGACCCGGGAGCCCGACCCGGACCGCAAGAAGGCGATGATCCAGGACTACGTCGACGTCGTCGCCGAGCAGGCCGTGCTCTACCCGGTCGTCCACAACGAGCTGATGACGGCCTGGGACGACCGGCTGCTCACCGGCATAAGGGCACAGCCGTACCCCGGCATCAACCTGCTCCAGGCGAAGTGGGCCTAACGGGATGACGGCCGTCGTACGGATCCTGCTGCGCCGAATCGTTCTGCTGGTGCCGCTGACGCTCGGCATCGTGCTCTTCGTGTTCCTGGTGATGCGCTTCTCGGACGTCGACCCGGCGTCCGCGTTCTTCCAGGGCGCCAACCCCACCCCCGAGCAACTGCACGAGTTCCGCGAGGAGAACGGCCTGCTGGATCCGCTGCCCGTGCGCTACTTCGCCTTCGTCGGCGATCTGCTCCACGGCGACCTGGGCACCAGCGTGCTCACCCGGGGCGAGGTGGCCGACCAGGTGCTCACCGCGCTGCCGCTGACCATGCAGCTCACCTTCCTGGGGCTCGGCGTCGCGGTCGTGCTGTCGCTGCTCGGCGGGGTCACCGCGGCCGTCTACCGGGACCGGCTCCCGGACCAGATCATCCGGGTGGTCTCGCTGACCGGGGTGGCCGCGCCCGGCTTCTGGCTGGCACTGCTGATGATCCAGTACCTGGCGGTCGAACTGGGCTGGTTCCCGGCCGGCGGCTACATCAACCCGGCGGACTCCTTCACCGGCTGGCTGAAGACGATGACGCTGCCCGCGCTCGCCCTCTCGCTGCCGGTGGCGGCCCAGCTCACCCGGATCGTGCGCACCTCGGTGGTGGAGGAGCTGGACAAGGACTACGTCCGCACGGCGATCGGCAGCGGTCTGCCGCCGCGGGTGGTGGTGGGCCGCAACGTGCTGCGCAACGCCCTGGTCAATCCGCTCACCGTGCTGGGCCTGAGGGTCGGCTATCTGCTGGGCGGCGCGGTCGTCATCGAGACGATCTTCTCGCTGCCCGGCATGGGCAAGCTGATGATCGACGCGGTGAAGAACGGTGACCCGGCGGTCGTCCAGGGCGTGGTGCTGACCACGGCGTTCGGCTTCGTCATCGTCAACCTGGTGATCGACATCCTGTATCTGCTGGTCAACCCGCGACTGAGGGACTCGGCCGCATGATCATGAACCGCAAGGAACTCACGAAGGGGCTCTCCCGCCCCGGCGTCCGGCTGCGCGGCCGGCGCCGACTGCCGCTGATGTCGAAGCTCGCCGTCGGCTTTCTGACCCTGGTGGTCCTGGTCGCCGTGTTCGCCCCGCTGCTCGCCCCGCACGACCCGCTGGACCAGCAGCCCCCGGTCGACGGCACCGGACACCCCTCCGCCGAGCACTGGATGGGCCAGGACAGCCTGGGCCGGGACATCCTCAGCCGGCTGATGTACGGGGCCCGCTGGTCGCTGGCGATCGGGCTGGGCGCCACCGGACTCGCCCTGGTGGCGGGCGCGCTGATCGGGGCGGTGGCGGCGACCTCCCGCAAGGCGGTCGACGAGACGCTGATGCGCTGTCTGGACGTGGTGATGGCGTTCCCCGGCATCGCGCTCGCCGCCGTCCTGGTCGCCGTGTTCGGCGGCGGGATCACCGTCCTGATCTGCGCCATCGCCTTCCTGTTCACCCCTCCGGTGGCAAGGGTCGTACGGGCGAACGTGCTCGACCAGTACGGCGAGGACTATGTGACCGCGGAACGGGTGATCGGTGCCCGCACCCCGCACATCGTCTGGCGTCATGTGGCCGTCAACTGCGCGGCCCCGGTCCTGGTGTTCTGCACGGTGCAGGTCGCCGAGGCCATCGTCTTCGAGGCGTCGCTGTCCTTCATCGGCGCGGGAGTCAGGCCCCCCGACCCGTCGTGGGGCAGTGTCATCGCGGACGGCAAGAACATGGTGCTGACCGGGGGTTGGTGGGCGACCGTCTTCCCGGGTCTGGTGATCCTGTTCACCGTGCTCTCGCTGAACATCCTCTCCGAGGGCGTGTCCGACGCCTGGGCGGCTCCGGCGGCCCGCGAGGTGGAGGTCCCCGAGGAGGTGGACCGGCTCCAGGCGCCGGAGCCCGGCAGCGGCGAGGTCGTCGCCCTGCCAGGGCTGGCGGAGGCCGCGCGGAGGTTGCGATCGAGGGCTCGCCCACTGCCCACGGACGCCCAACCGGTGCTGGCCGTGGAGAACCTCGCCATCGGCTTCCCGGACCGGCACCGGGGCGTGGACATCGTCGACGGGATCAGTTTCGAGGTGCGGCCCGGCGAAGTGCTGGGCCTGGTCGGCGAGTCGGGCTGCGGCAAGTCGCTGACCGCGCTGACGATCATGGGCCTTCAGCCCAAGGGCGCCCGGGTGCGCGGCCAGGTCCGCTTCCACCAGCGGGACCTGCTGGCCGAGCCGATGCGGGCCCGCCGCAAACTGCTCGGCCACGAGATGGCGATGGTCTACCAGGACGCCCTGTCCTCCCTGAACCCGGCGATGACCATCCGCGCCCAGCTCAAGCAGGTCGTACGGCGCGGCGGCCGCCGCGGCCCCGCCGAACTGCTCACCCTGGTCGGCCTCGACCCCGAGCGCACCCTGCGCAGCTATCCGCACGAACTGTCCGGCGGCCAGCGCCAGCGCGTACTGATCGCCATGGCCCTGTCCCGGGACCCGAAGCTGATCGTCGCCGACGAGCCGACGACCGCCCTCGACGTCACCGTGCAGGCGCAGATCATGGCGCTGCTGCTGCGGCTGCGCGAGGAGCTGGGGTTCGCGCTGATCCTGGTCTCGCACGACCTGGCCCTGGTCGCGGAGGTCACGGACCGGGTGGTGGTGATGTACGGCGGGCAGGTCGTCGAGACCGGGGTCACGGCCGAACTGGTGGAGGCACCGGCCCACCACTACACACGCGGGCTGCTCGGCAGCGTGCTGTCGCTGGAGGGCGCGGCCGAACGGATGACGCAGATCAGGGGCGTCGTCCCGTCCCCCGCCGACTTCCCCGACGGCTGCCGGTTCGCCGACCGCTGCCCACGGGCGACCGAGCGGTGCCTGATCAGCAGGCCGGACCTGGTGGGCACCCACACGCACACGGCCGCCTGCCATGACCCGGCGGTCCAGCTGGTGACGACGGAGGCCGTGCAGTGAAAGCGATCCCCGTACCCGAGTCGCACCCGATCGTCGAGCTGACGGACACCCACGTCGTCCACAAGGCCCGCAGCGGCGGAGTCTTCACCCGCGACCGGGTGTACGCACTCACCGGCGCCGACCTCGCCGTGGCGCCCGGTGAGACGGTCGGGGTGGTGGGCGAGTCCGGGTGCGGGAAGTCGACGCTGGCGAAGGTACTGGTCGGTGTGGAGCGCCCCGCGTCCGGGACGGTGGCCTTCCGGGGCCGTGACCTGTGGACCATGCCGCCCGCCGAGCGGCGCGCAACGGTGGGCCGCTCCACCGGAATGATCTTCCAGGACCCGTCCACGGCCCTGAACCGGCGCCTGCCCGTCCGGCGGATCCTGCGCGACCCGATGGACGTCCACGAGCAGGGCGGCAAGCGGGAACGCGAGGACCGGGTACGGGAGTTGATGGCCCTCGTCGGACTGCCCCGGGCGCTCGCCGACGCCCTGCCCGGCCAGCTCTCCGGCGGTCAACGGCAACGCGTCGCCATCGCCCGCGCCCTGGCCCTCGACCCCGATCTGGTGGTCGCCGACGAGCCCACCAGCGCCCTGGACGTCTCGGTCCGCGCCCAGATCCTCAACCTCCTGCTGGACCTCAAGGAGCGCCTGGGCCTGGCCCTCGTCTTCGTCTCGCACGACATCCAGACGGTACGGCGGATGAGCGACCGGGTGATCACCATGTACCTCGGCCGGATCGTGGAGGAGACACCGGCCGACCGGGTGACCGACCGCTCCTGTCACCCGTACACCCGCGCCCTGTTCTCCGCCACGCCCGGACTGCTGCACGCCGTGGACCCGATTCCGCTGGTCGGGCCGGTCCCGTCGGCGGTCCGGCCGCCCAGCGGCTGCCCCTTCCGGACCAGGTGCTGGAAGGTGTCGGAGCTGTGCGCTCAGGTGATGCCGGAGTTTTCCGACGCGTCCAGCCCGGGACATCGCTACCGCTGCCACCATCCTGTCGAGGAGGACCGGTCGACCCACGACCTGGCACAGTCCGCAAGGGAGCCGTCATGAACCCGCTCACCGGTGTCGTCCCGCCCGTCTGCACACCCCTGACACCGGACCGCGAGATCGACGTCCACTCGCTGCTCCGGCTCGTCGACCATCTGGTGGACGCCGGGGTCCAGGGCCTGTTCGTGCTCGGCTCGACCTCGGAGGCGGCCTTCCTGACGGACCGGCAGCGCAGACTGGTCGTCGAGACGGTGGCCCTGCACGTGGGCGGGAAGCTGCCGGTGCTGGCCGGCGTCATCGACATGACCACACCCCGGGTGCTGGACCAGGTGGCGCGGGTGACGGCGGCCGGGGCGGACGCGGTGGTGGCGACCGCCCCCTTCTACGCCTCCACCCACCCCGCCGAGATCGCCCGCCACTACCGGCTGATCGCCGCCGGGAGCCCGGTCCCCGTCATCGCCTACGACATCCCGGCCGCCGTGCACACCAAGCTCCCCGCCGACCTGGTCCTGAAACTGGCCGCCGAGGGCGTGCTGGCCGGGCTGAAGGACTCCAGCGGCGATCTGGCCGGCTTCCGCGAGGTCGTCACCGGCGCCCGCACCCACCCCGACATCTCCGACTTCAGCGTGCTCACCGGCTCCGAACTGTTCGTCGACGCGGCCCTGGCGCTGGGCGCGGACGGGGCGGTGCCCGGACTCGCCAACGTCGATCCGCACGGCTACGTCCGCCTGGACCGGCTCAGCCGCGCCGGCGACCGGCACCGGGCCCGCGCCGAACAGGAGCGGCTGTGCGCCCTGTTCGGCATGGTCCGGGCCGGTGACCCGGCCCGGATGGGCGGCAGCTCGTCGGCGCTCGGCGCCTTCAAGGCGGCCCTGCACCTGCGCGGCGTCATCGACTGCCCGGCCACCGCCCATCCCCAGGTGCCGCTCGGCCCGGAGGAGATCGAACGCGTGGGCAAGTTCCTGGCGACGGCCGGACTGCTCTAGGCGTACCTCTAGAGCGAGTTGACCGGCAGCCGGCGGAACTCGATCGACTCGTACGGGCTGTCCATGCCCGTCTCGTACAGCACGCCGACCGTGTCCGGGTCGACCTGGACCAGGTCGGAGTAGGCGGCTCGCTCCTCGGAGAGCGTCACTGCCTTGCTGAACGACACCCCGCCGTCGCTGCTGCTCCAGACGGCCATGGACTGCCGGGCGGTCGGCACGGACGGACCGGAGAACAGCAAGGGCGCCCCGTACTCAGGGAGTTGGAGGACGCTCGCCTGCACCACCGGCACCTCGTTCAGCGTGGGCTGGACGGCGTACGGCCGCAGCAGTGACCGGGCCCCGTCCGCGGACCGGCCGTCGAGACGGTGGCCGGTGGCGGTGCCGTGCTGGTCGCGGGAGTTGAAGTAGAGGCTCCCGTCCGGGAGTTCGGCGGCCGTGGACTCGTTGGCGTTGACGTAGCCGTCGTAGACGTCGTCCACGAAGCCGAGTTGCCAGGTGTCGCCTCCGTCGTCGCTGTAGATGGCGTGGCCGCCGTAGTACTTGGGCTCCTGCCCGGAGTCGGCGGACCTGGGCGGTGGGGCCGCGGAGTGGTTGGCGGGGACCACCAGGCGTCCCGCGTGCGGACCGTACCGCAGCGCGACCGCGTGCCCGGGGCCGGTGGCGTACCAGCGCCAGTTCGCGGGTTTCACCTGCGCGGTGATGTCCTCGGGGCGGCTGAAGCGCAGTCCGTCGTCCCAGCTCTTCTGCACGAAGACTCTACGGCTCTGCTCCGGAGTCACCTCGCCCCGCATGATCCGGCCCTCGGTCACCGCACCGCTGTTGTACGAGGTGACCAGCACGATCGCGCCGGTCAACGGGTCCACCACCGGCGCCGGATTGCCCCGGGTGTCGCCGTCCCCGGCGGCCACCACGGTCAGCGGGCCCCAGGTGCAGCCGCCGTCGGCGGAGCGTCTGAGGACGACGTCGATGTCACCGCTGTCGGCCGCGCCGTCGTGCCGGCCCTCGGCGAAGGCCAGCAGCGTGCCCCGGCGGGTGGTGACCGTCGCCGGGATGCGGTACGTGTCGTAGCCGCCCTGCCCCGCGACATAGGGGACCGAGGAGGCACAGCCCTCGGCAGCGGAGGCCCGGCCGGTCGTGGTGAGCGGGGTGAGGATTACAGCGGTGACGAGGAGAGTGCGGCTCAGAAGGGTCATCGAGCTCCCTTGACGGAATGTCACATATTGACCTGTCCGTCACATGGTTCCCGGAGTCACCAGACCCGACTCGTAGGCGACGATCACCAGCTGGGCCCGGTCGCGCGCCCCCAGCTTGCCCATGATGCGGCTGACATGGGTCTTCGCGGTGAGCGGGCTGAGCCCCAACGCCTCCGCTATCTCGGTGTTGTTGAGGCCGCGCGCGACCAGCGTGAGCACCTCGCGCTCCCGCTCGGACAGGCCCTCGGGACCGCCCACCGCGGGGGTCGAGGGGCTGCGCAGAAATCGCGCGATCAGCCGCGCCGTGGGCCCCGGCGACAGCAGCGCCTCCCCGGCGGCGACCGTGCGGATCGCGTCGAGGAGTTCGGCCGGACGGGTGTCCTTCACCAGGAAGCCGGAGGCCCCGGCCCGCAGCGCCTCCACGATGTGCTCGTCGGTGTCGTAGGTCGTCAGCACCAGGACCCGTACCCCGGCGAGGTCCTCGTCGGCCGCGATCAGCCGGGTCGCCTCGATGCCGTCGAGGTCGGGCATCCGGATGTCCATCACGACGAGGTCGGCCCGCTCCTTGCGGGCCAGCTCCAGCGCCTCCCGGCCGGTGGCCGCCTGCCCGACGACCTCCATGTCCGCCGCGGACTCGACGAGCATGGCGAACGCGGCCCGGACGAGGGTCTGGTCGTCGGCGAGCAGGACGCGGATGGTCACGTGGTCTCTCCCAGTGGCATGAGCGGCAGTACGGCGGACACCTGGAAGCCGCCCGGTTCGCACGGCCCGGCGTCGAGTGTGCCGCCCACGCTGCGGGCGCGCTCGCGCATTCCGACCAGCCCGAAGCCGGGTGTCTTCCCGGCGGTTGGCCCGGTGCCGTCGTCGGTGACGGCGAGATGCAGGGCGCCGTCCTGTTCGTGCAGGTCGACCCGGACGGTCGGTTCGGGTCCCGCGTGCCGTACGGCGTTGGTGAGCGCCTCCTGCACGATGCGGTAGGCGGCGGCGCCGACGGCAGGGGGTGCCTGCCGGACCCGTACCGTCTGCTCCACCCGCGCGCCCGCGAGCCGGGCGGCCTCCACCAGATCGGGCAGTCCGTCGAGTCCGGGCAGCGGGCCGCGCGCGTCGACCGGTCCTGGCTCGCGCAGCACCTCCAGGGTGGTGCGCAGTTCGCCGCGCGCGCTGCGGCAGGTCTCGGCGATGTCGTCGAGGGCCTTGGCGACCGTCTCCCGGTCGAGCCGCTCGGGGTCGGCGGACAGCACATGCGCGGCGACCGAGGTCTGCACCCCGATCAGGGTGATGCTGTGGGCGAGCAGGTCGTGCAGGTCCCGCGCGATGCGCAGACGTTCCTCGGCGACCCGGCGGCGGGCCTCCTCCTCGCGGGTGCGCTCGGCGCGCTCGGCACGTTCGAAGACCGCGGCGATGTACTGCCGGTAATAGCGGACGTCGATGCCGACGAAGATGACGGCGAGCACCCAGCCGTAGATACGCAGCAGTTCGGCGGCCTGCTTGTCCCCGCCGAGAGAGAGCATCCCGGCCAGGGAGAGGCCGAGCCCCGCGGCCGAGACCAGGAGGGTGTGGAAGGGGCGCTGGGTGACGGTGACCGTGTAGAGCGCGATGAACGAGGCGGGGACGGGCGCGGTGTGGTTGTTGTCGAGCACGTGGTACGGCAGGACGCAGGCCACCACCACCGCGAACACGAGCAGCGGCTTGCGCCGCCGCCACATCAGCGGCACATGGGCGGCGATGAGGAGTGTCCAGCCGAGCGCGTCGGGCCGGCGGCCGGCGTCGGTGCTCAGCGCCAGGCACACGGCCAGGACGGACGCCGCCACCGCGAGCAACACGTCGTTGCGGGCGCCGTGCGGCGCGGTTGTCGGATCCCGGTTGATCGCGGCCATCACCCGCTCACCGAGCCGGGGACGCGCCGCAGGTATGGAGGGCTGCACGGAGTCATCTTCCGCTAGCAGGGCGCCCCTCCGGGAGACAGCGAGGGAGCCGAAGGGCGCGCCGGTGTCGAGAGGTCGAGCGCGCGGAGGCCCGAAGGGCTGAGCACGATCGTCCTCTCGACACCGGCATCAAGCGCCCGTAGGCGACCGAGCCATCAAAGGTGCGGGGCGCCCTTTGTCGGCTAATGGGCGGCCGCGGTCATCCGCTCCGGTTCCTTCGGCGGTACGGGGTGCTCGGGCTCCTTGGACAGGGCGCCCGGCCACCACACCTTGCGGCGCAGGGCGACGCTCGCGCTGGTCACCAGGTAGGTGCGGACCAGGAAGGTGTCGAGGAGCACACCGACCGCGATGACGAAGCCGAGCTCGACGAGCTGGACCATCGGCATGTTGGTGAGCACCGCGAAGGTGGCGGCGAGGACCAGACCCGCGGAGGCGATGACCCCGCCGGTGGTGCGCAGCGCGGTGAGCGCGGCTACGTCCGGTTCGGCGCCGTTCAGGGACTCCTCGCGCATCCGGTGCATCAGGAAGATGCCGTAGTCGACGCCGAGGGCGACCAGGAAGACGAAGGAGAGCAGTCCGAGCCCCGGGTCCGTGCCCTCGAAGCCGAACAGCGGCTCGAAGACGAGCCCGCCGATGCCGAGGGCGGCACCCCAGACCGCGACCACGGCGACGACCAGGATCAGCGGCGCGACGACCGAGCGCAGCAGGGCAATCAGAATCAGCAGCACCGACACCAGCACGATCGGCACGACGATCAACCGGTCCCGGGCGTTGGTGTCCTTCAGGTCGATCTGCTCGGCACTGGGCCCGCCGACATAGGAGCCGTCGAGCCGGTCCCGCAGGTCCTCGATGGTCGCCGTCTCCCCCGCGGACTGCGGCGCGTTCTTGGCGATGACGGAGATCTCGGCCCAGCCGCCTCCGCTGCGCCCCTGCTCCGCGCTGTCGACTCCCTCGGTGTCCCGGATCTCGGCGAGGGTGGCCGCGGCCCGGTCGGCCGGCGTGATGACGGAGATGGCCTGGGTACCGCGCTCGGGATAGGCGGCGGCCAGCGTCTCCATCGCGGCGACCGCGTCGGGCTTGCTGGTGAAGGAGTCCTCCTGCTTGAGGTTGCCGGGCAGGTTGAACGTGCCGAGCGCCAGCGCGCCGAGGAGCACACCACCGCCGACGAGCACGGCCACCGGGCGGCGCCCCGCGGAGCTGCCCATCGCGGCGAACAGCGACCGGCGGGCCTTGGGGGTGCTGCCGTAGCGCGGGATCAGCGGCCAGAACACGCGGCGGCCGAGCAGCACGAGTACGGCGGGCAGCAGCGTCAGCATCGCGACCAGCGCGCACAGCACACCGACGGTGCCGAGCGGGCCCATGCCCCGGCTGGAGTTGAGGTCGGCGGCGAGCAGACACAGCAGTCCGGCGGCGACGGTCCCGGAGGAGGCGAGCACGGCGGGCCCGCAGCCCCTCAGCGCGGCGACCATGGCCTCGTAGGGCCGCTCGATGCGCCGCAGCTCTTCCCTGTACCGAGATACAAGCAACAGCGCGTAATCAGTCCCCGCCCCGAAGACAAGGATCGTCATGATCCCGGAGCTCTGGCCGGAAACCGACGTACCGAACCACTGGTTGAGCCCGTAAGCGACGCCCATGGACAGGTAGTTGGCGACCCCGGCGACGACGAGCGGCACGAGCCAGAGGAAGGGACTGCGATAAATGAGGATCAACAACAGCGCGACGACGGCGACGGTCGTGTACAGCAGTGGTCCGTCAAGCGAGTTGTAGACCTCGGAGGCATCGGTGGCCAGCGCCCCTTCACCACCGACCTCAACACTCAGCCCATCCTGCCCCTTCGCAACATCCCGCACGGCATTGACCAGCTCATCGCGAGCCTTCTCATCCGTACCGGGCTCGTTGCTGGCCACGGGATACATGAGCGTGGATCCGTCCTTGGACGGCACCCCGACCGGCTCGGCGACGAGCCGATGCGCACCCGCGATCTCCTCGATCTGCCCGGCGGCGGTAGCCCGGTCAGCCTCGGTCAACCCCCCGTCCCGCTGATAGACCACCACCATCTGCGTGGTCTCACCACCGGGCAACTGGTCCTGGATCTTGGCAACCTGGGTGGAGTCAGCACTGGCGGGCAGATAGTCGACGGCCCGGTCCCGCTGCACATCGGCCAGCTTCGACGAGAACGGCGAGGCAATCGCCAGCACGACGATCCACAGCCCGAGCATGACCCAGGGCACGGCACGCCGCCGCCCCCGATCAGAAGTCCTTGCGGCCCCCATGAGCGGGCCTCCCTCCGTTACGTGTCGTCCGGTTCGGGTTCCAGACTTCCGCGGGAAGGGGCTGTGTTCGTCGGGCGGCAGGGCGAGTTGGGAGATACTTCCAGGGGTGGCACGGGGGGTGCTTTACTCCCCCGGGAGTACCGGCATGTACTCGGGAGAGCGCACTCATGGTGACACTGACCGTCCTGTTCGTGCACGGTACGGGTGTGCGCGAACCCGACTACAGCGACGCTCTGCGACGCATCCGGAACGGTCTCGCCAAGCTGCGGCCCGACGTCAGGGTGGAGCCCTGCGACTGGGGTTCGGCACTCGGATCGCATCTGCGGGCCGGGGGCGTGTCGATCCCGGGCTTCGTCGAGCAGGGCGGCCGGGGACCGGACGAGCCCGACCCCCGGGATCAGGCGATCGCCCAGTGGGCGCTGCTGTACATCAACCCGTTCGCGGAACTGGAGTTGGCCGCCCTCGCCGCACCGGCGGATCCCGGCGGCTTCGTGCCCGGTGTCGTCCCGCCCGGGGACGCGCTGCTGAGCGCGCTGGCCGGGCTCCCCGCCGACGACACCGTACGCGCGGCGTGGGAGCGGTCCGGGATCGGCGTGCCGCTGACGGAGGCGGTGGCGGCGCTGGCCGCGGCGCCCGCGCTGCGCCGAGCCACGGAGCGGGACCCCCATGCCCTGCCCCGGCTCACGGCCAGGGCGCTGGTGGCGTACGCGCTGGGCCGCGGTGAGACCCCAATCGTGGCGGCGGCCGAGCGGGACGCGCTCACGGAGCTGCTCACCGACGCCCTCGGCGGTGACGTGCGGGGTGTCCCGGAGGCGGTGGCGGCCGCCGCCCGGCTCTCCGCGCGGCTCTTCGAGAGCCTCGGCGGTTCCCGGGTCGTGGTGGCTCGCCGGACCGCGTGGAGCGAGCGCAAGGTGGGGTTCTTCGGCGACATCGTGCGCTATCTGGTGCGGGGCGAGGCGGTGCGGGCCTTAGTCGCGGAGCGGGTGCGGGCCCAGCCAGGGCCGGTGGTGCTGCTCGGCCACAGCCTGGGCGGCATCGTCTGCTTCGACCTGCTGGCCTCCGGCGTCCTCCTCGACGGCGCCGAACAGGGCCCGGGCGCCCGGCCCGCCGAAGTCGCCGGCCTGCTCACCGTCGGCTCCCAAGCACCGCTGCTGCACGAGCTGGACGCGCTGCCCTCACTGCGGTTCGGCACCTCCCTGCCGCCCGGCTTCCCGCCCTGGGTGAATGTGTACGACCGTCGCGACATGCTCGCCTTCCTGGCCGCCGAGGTCTTCCGGCCCGCCGGGGCGGATGTGCTGGACGTGGCGGTCGACAACAGCGAGCCGGTCTCGGCCGCGCACGGCGCCTACTGGGACAACCAGCACGTCCACCAGGTGATGTGCGAGCTGCTGGACCGGGTCGCCCCGCCCTGAGCCCCGGTTGCCCGGCCGGGCAGTCCGACCAGCACTCCCACCGCAGCAGGTACGAAGGGACACGCGCGTGACAGGGCGCAGATTCGACGAGGTCGAGTTGGACCTCATCGGGAAGATCGTGGCGGTGCTGGAGGAGCCCGCCGGCGGGCTGATGGACGACGCGGCGCGCAGGCTCTGGCGGCATCGGATGAACAAACAGGTCGACGCGTTGCCCCAGGACTCCTATGCGGTGCCTCATGTGGAGTTCGCCGGCGTCGTCGGCGCCTGTGCCGAGCAGGACGCGCTGGAGCCCCTGATCGACGTGATCCGCCTCGTCGCCCCTCTGCTGGAGCGGCACTTGAGGCCACTGGTCGACGAGTGGCAGGCCCATCAGTTCTACCGTGGCCGCGACTGGGGACCGCTGCGTGAGGCGCTTCAGCAGCCGCTGACCGAACCGGCGGACCTGGCGGACCTGTTCGCCTCCGCCTCCGGGGGCCGACGGCGCCTGCCCGCCCACTGCACCACGCCCTGGCAGGCGTTCGTGAACCTGGCGGACCTCAACGCTCCGGCGGGCGGCACACCGCCGAGCATGCTCTTCCTCGAACGCCTCACCCGCTGCCCGGAACTGGCCACGGCCGCAGCCTCCATACGCGCCTGGAACGCTCACTTCGCCGCCGCATGGAACCTGTCCGACCCGTACCCGAGCCCGGAGGCAGCTCCCCTCCCCGCCCCCGAGGACCCCGCGAAGCCTCCGTCGGCCGAGCCCCGGCCCCTGATCCGCGTCTACATCTGCGTGACTCCCGACCGCGCCCCGCAGCGCCGCCGCGTCCCGCGCTACCACGTGACCGTCGCCGTGAAGTACGCGGACTCGCCCGCCCTGCACCGCGAACCGGAGCCGGAACCACAGGCATCGGTCACCCGTGACCGGCTCAACGTCCGGGTCGCCGAGCTGCTGAGCCGGGTGGCGGCCTCGTGGCACAACCGCTCCGACCCTGTCGCGCTGGACTTCTTCCTGCCGTTGGAACTGCTCGACGAGCCCGTCGAATGGTGGAACAGAAACCCGGCACGTGGCTTCGACAACCCGCTGCTGAACGCCTACGAAGTGACCGTGCACAGCCTCGAACGAGTGCAGCGGCAGGAGTTCCATCGGGCTTGGCGGGAACGCCACGCCCGATGGAAGCGGCAGCAGGCGAACGGCGGCAGCGGCTCTTCCCACGCGCCCGGCGGGGTGCACGTGTGCGTCCTGGATCCGCCGGTCGCCGACCCCGCGCATCTGAGCCGGCTGGACGCTGTTGTCGGCTACAACGATGATGTGGTCGCCATGATGCTGTGCGAAGTCCCTTGGAAACAGGACACCTTGGGCGGCCAGGAGGTGAACCTCGCGCTTGAGTACGGGGTCTTCGTGTGGATCTACCATCGCGCGGACGGCTCGTCGCCGGCATGGCGCGTCGCGGTACGGGAAGCCGTGAACGAAGTCGGACTGGCCGGCATTCCCCAGCTCGCCCACCAGTGGAAGGCCGACGCAGCCATGGACAGACCCGGCACACACGATCCGGCGGTGATCCGCTCACTGGTCGTGCTCTGGGACGACCCGGAACAACTGCTCGACGGCGGCCCGGCCGCACCGGCCACTTTCGTAGGGGGAACCTCATGAACGGCTCACCGGCGGGCGCGGGGCCCCTGTACCAGGGCACCGGCGCTCAAGTGCCGTACGCGCCCTACGAGGACAGGGAGTGGCCCGCCGGGCCGCCCTGGCGCACCTTCGCCACCGAGCCGAGGATGCCGGAACCGCCCGACGACGAGGAGGCCGACCGCAGACTGGGCCCGCCCGAGGTGAGGCGCACCCCGCTCCCGGAAGAGGTGCGCATGGTCAACGCCGCGCTGCTGCTGCGCCGCCCCCTTCTGGTCACCGGGCGCCCGGGCGTCGGCAAGTCGGGCCTCGCCTATCGCATCTCTCGGGAGCTGGGTCTGGGGCGGGTACTGCACTGGCCCATCACCAGCCGCACCACTTTGACGTCGGGCCTGTACGAGTACGACGCCATCGGCAGGGCCCAGGCGGCGAAGGAAGCCACGCACTCAGCGGAAGGAACCGGCGCCTTCGTCCAGCTCGGCCCGCTGGGCACGGCGCTGCTGCCCTACCGGCTGCCGCGCGTCCTGCTCATCGACGAACTCGACAAGTGCGACATCGACCTCCCCAACGACCTGCTGACCCTGTTCGAGGACGGCCGCTACGAGATCCCTCCCCTGGTCCGAGTGAAGCCGCAGGAACCCACGGCGCTCGTGCACACCACGGATCCGGGCGGCACCGCCGAGATCACCGCCGGCGTGGTGCGCTGCCACGCCTTCCCCGTCATCGTGATGACCTCCAACGGCGAACGCGAGTTCCCCGAGGCGTTCATGCGCCGCTGTCTGCGCCTCGACGTCCCCGACCCGGACGCGGCAGCGCTCGGTGAGATGGTGGCCGCCCACTTCGGCGACCGGCTGGGCAAGCGGCAACGGCAGCTGATCGACGACTTCCTGCACCGGAGCGGACAGGTGGGCGGACTCGCCGCCGACCAACTCCTCAACGCCGTTCACCTGGTGACGTCCGGCCACTACGCGCACCGGCCCGACGAGTGGGACGAGCTGCTCGAAGCCGTCTGGCACCCGCTGGGCGGTGAAGGGGCGGGCACGGCGTGACGCCCGGCCGGGACCGGCCCGGTCCCCGGGAGCTCGCCGACGCGCTGTGGCTGGCGAGCGAACACGGCTGGCTGGTCGGGCCGATGGACGGCATCGGTGCCGGTACCGACGCCCCCACGCCCCCTGGCAGCGCGAGCCCCGCCCCCTCGGCGGGCTCCTCCACAGCACGCACGGGCGCCGAGACCGACGTACCTCCCCCGGCCCCGGACAAGCCGACCACACCCACCAGCACCCCGCGCCCCCGCTCCAGCCACCCCGCCGAGCCCACCGCAGCCCTCTCCCCCGCAGCCACCGCACCCGACCCCGAATCCCGGCCCACCGACCGGGCGTTGGGCCGGGCGCTGCGTGCCTTCCGTACGACGGTGGCGTCGGCGCACGCCGCCGAGCTGGACGAGGAGGCCACGGCCGAGCTGATCGCGCCGGCGCCGTTCCTGCCGCCGGTGCTGCGGCCCGCGGCGGAGCGGCGCTGGCGGGCGGTGCTGGTGGTGGACAGCGCCCCGCGCATGGCGCTCTGGCACGACACTGTGGCCCGCTTCGCCCGGGTCGTGCGCGCCTACGGCGGCTTCCGGGACGTCATGGAACTGTCGCTGGACACGACCGACCCCGGGCAGGCGACCGTACGGCTTCCCGGCCCCGCCCGCACGGCCCGCCCCGCGGCGGCCCGCTCGCTCGTCGATCCCACGGGCCGCTCGGTCGTCTTCGTGCTGACCGACGGCGCTGCTCCAGCCTGGCGTTCGAGCGCCGCCCAGCGGCTGCTCGCCCGCTGGGGCCGGCGCCAGCCGGTGACAGTGCTGCACATGCTGCCGCAGCGCCTGTGGCACCGTACGGGACTGCATCCCTCGCGGATCGCACTGCGCTCGTCGGGACCGTGGACGGCGGGCCGACCGCCCGCCTGGGAGCCCGCCGAGGCCGTCTCCGCGGTGCTGCGCGCCAGAGCCGGCCTGGGTGCGGCCACTCCCGTGCCGGTACTGGAGGCGCGCCCGGAGTGGCTGGAACCCTGGGCCCGGTTCGTGGGTGGCGACGAACCCAGGGAGGTGGAGCTGGCGGCTGTGCTCACCACGGCGGAAGGGCGACCGGAAGCGCCGTACCTGCGGCCCGTACGAACCTTGGAGCCCATCGACCGGGTCGCGAAGTTCCGCGGCAGCGCCTCGCCCGAGGCGTTCGAGCTGGCGACGCATCTGGCTGCGATCCCGCTCGACCTGGCCACGATGACCGAGATCCAGCACCGCACACTGCCCCGCTCAAGTACCCAGCATCTGGCGGAGATCCTCCTCAGCGACCTGCTCTCCCTCCAACCGTCCCACCCTGTGGACCGGTTGGCCTTCGACGTGGACCCGGACGTGCGCGGGGAGTTGCTTGCCCACGGCTCACGAACCACCACCGAGCGGGCGATCGCGCAGGCCGCTGAGATGCTCGCACCGACGAGCACTGCGGCACAGAGTCTGCTGTCCTATCTTCGGGACGGGACGACCACCGTCGAACCCGCCGAGGGCGAGGACCAGGAGTTCAGGAACATCGAACGCGCGGTCCTGCACGCCCTGAGCGGCCCGCACGCCCGCCGGGCGCGGGAACTCGACGAACTGGAGACGACGGTTCCCGTCCCTGTATTGCCAGCCCCACTGGACGCCCCGGAAGAACACACGGCCGCTGCCTCAGCCGTGTCCGGGCGTACCGATCCAGGAGAGAACGACATGTCAGTGACTGCGCCCCCCGGGCCGGAGCAACGACCCGTCGAGCGTGACCCGAATCGGGTCGGGCCCGCGGTCTGGGGGAACGTGCCGCCGCGGAACGCCGCTTTCACCGGTCGAGAGCAACTGCTGGAGGAACTCCGGGAGTCGCTGTCCTCCGGGACGGCCGCCGTATTGCCGCAGGCCCTGCACGGCATGGGCGGGGTCGGCAAGTCACAGCTCGCCCTGGAGTATGTCTACCGGTACGCCTCCCAGTACGACCTGGTGTGGTGGATTCCCGCCGAGCAACGGAGCCTGATCCGGCAGGCTTTCATGGAACTCGCCGACCGCTTGGGGCTCTCGAACGCCCCGGCCCTTGCGGTTCCCGCCGTTCTGAACGCCTTGCGCACCGGGAACCCGTACGGCGACTGGCTCCTGGTCTTCGACAACGCCGACGGCCCGGAAGCAGTGCAGGACTTCATTCCGAGCAGGTTCGAGGGCGGCCCTGCGGGCGCGGTGATCGTGACCTCTCGCAACCCGCACTGGAACGTACTGGCCCGTCCCGTCGAGGTCGGGTTGTTCGGGCGGCAAGAGAGCGTGGCGCTGCTCCGGCGCCGAACCTCCGACATCACCGACGACGAGGCCGAGCTGCTCGCCGAGGCCCTCGGGGACCTTCCTCTCGCCGTGGAACAGGCATCGGTGTGGCGGGCCGAGACGGGGATGCCGCCCAAGGAGTACGTCCGGCTGCTCGAGGAGACCGGCGCGGAACTGATGGCATCCTCCCCACCGACGCAGTACGGAACCTCGATCGCGAGCGCGTGGGGCCTCTCACTGGACCGCCTCCAGGAGCAGAACCCGGGTGCCCTCCAACTCCTCCAGCTCTGCTCCCATCTCGCGCCGGAGCCCATCCCCCGGGCCTTCTTCACCGATCGGCTGGGGGAGTCCGTCGCGCCGGAACTCGATCGCATCGTCGGAGACCCTCTCAGGTTCGCCAGGGCCGTCCGGGAGATCAACCGCTTCTCTCTGGCCAGGATCAACTACTCGGCCAACACCATCCAGTTGCACCGGCTGGTCCAGGCCGCGCTCCGGTCCCGTATGACCGATGAGGAGAACCAGCGCTTCCGGCACGGTGCTCATCTGCTGCTCGCGCGCAGCTTGGCGGGCGAGCCGCGCAACCCGCGCCATTGGCCGACGTACGCCACGCTGTTTCCCCATGTCCTCGCCTCACAAGCGCCGGAGTGCGCCGACCCCTGGGTGCGCCACCTCGTGCAGTCGTTGATCGAGTGGCTGATCCGGTCCGGGAATCACAACGTGGCTGTGGACCTTGCCCAGCAGGTCCACAGCGTCTGGCTGTCGAAGTTCGACGAGCATGACACGCAGACCCGAACCCTCGGCAGATTCCTGCGCCTGGCGCTTTGGCGTACGGGAAGCTACGCCGAGGCGGCGGATCTCGGCGAGCGCCTGGTGGCCCAATGGGAGGTGGACGATCCCGAGCAGGAACTCGAGGAGCATCTGACAGTCAAAGCCCAGACCTGCGACGACCTCAGGGTCCGCGGCGACTTCGGCGGCGCTCTGGAACTCGGCAAGGACATCCACGCCCGTGCCGAGCGTGCGTTCGGACCGGATGATCCCTTCACGTTGGAGTGCGTCTCGAACCTCGCGGTGTGTCTGCGCGCCAACGGGAACCTGCGGCCGGCACTGAACGTGGACGAGGACACCTGGCGGCTCCGCGTGGAGATCCTCGGCGCCGGGGACTCCCTCACCCTGTCCTCCCAGGCGGCGGTCGCGTGGGGACTCCAGGAACTGGGCCGGTACCGAGAAGCGCTGCAAACGTACGAGGAGGTCGTGGCGCAGGCCCAGGAGCTGTACGGGGAATCACATCCGACGACGCTGCGGTTTGTCGTACAGCAGGCCGTGGCCCTGCGCAGGGTCGGCCGGTTCGGCGAGGCGTTGCAGCGGACCCGCCTCGCTCTCGACGCGCTGACCAAGTCGTACGGCGAACAGGCCCCCGACACACTCCACGCCACCCTCACTCACTCCATCGACCTGCGGCACAACGGGCACTTCGCGGAAGCCGAGGCCCTGGCCCGACGCGCTCGCGACCGATACACGCAGACGCTGGGGGCGCGGCATCCGCAGGCCCTGTCCGCCGAGGCCGGCCTCGCTGTGACTCTGCGGCTGTCGGGCCGGACGGACGAGGCGCGCCGGCTTGAGGAGTCAGTGCACCAGCAGTTCAGGGACACACTCGGCGACTCCCATCCCTACACCCTCTACTCCGCGATGAACCTGGCCAATCTCCTGTTCGAGCAGGACGATCCGAGCGGCGCGCAGGCCCTGGACGAATGGGCCATCGGTCCGATGCAGGAGGTGCTCGGCGAGACGCACCCCATGACGCTCGTCCTGCGCGCGAACCTGGCGATGGATCTGCGCACCCTGGGCGGCCGCAGGGACGAGGCCTCAAGGCTGCACACACAGGCCCTGCGCCAGCTCCGGGAGGTCCTCGGCACGACCCACCCCGCGTACCTGAACGCCCAGGCCAGGCGCCGGACCATCGCCGACATCGACCCGATGCCGCTATGACCCCGCCGTGAACCACTCCGGGTAGTCCCGCAGCACGGCTTCGAGATCCTCGAGTGCGGTCGTCCCCGCGTCCAGAAGCGAAATGGCCGCCCACAGGTGGCCGAGCCCGTTCTCGAAGAGGACGCAGGTGCCGATCAGCTCCAGGATCTCGATCCGGGCGACCGAGTTGCGCGGCACGGAGGAGGAGATCACCGAGGGCAGTCGCGCGATGACGGCGGCCCGCGTCCCAGGGTCACGCATGACGGGTACGGCGTACAGCGCCTCGCACAACCGGCGCTCGTCGGCGAGATCCGGCCGTCTGCGGGGCGCGGTCCGCCTCGCCTCGGTGCGGCCCGACTCCCCGGCGTTGTCGAACCACAGCGACGTCGGCACACCGTCCCCCGCTCCCTGGAACCGCTTACGGAGAGCGGCCGCCAGCTGTGCCGTGTCGTGCCGCAACTCCGGCTGCGTCCGCAGCAGTTCGAGCACGGTGCGGCTGAACAGGCCGGAGGCCGCGCCCGTGCCCGCCCGGCGCTGTCCGGCGGTCTTCCCAGGCCCGCACGCGAACAGCACCCGCTGTCTCACTTCGGCCCGCAGCCGTCCCCGCGGCACCGAGTCCGGTCGCAGCGCGTTGCCCGCGGTGGCCGCGTCCACGAAGGTCTGGCAGGCGTCCGCCACCCACAGCTGCCGGGGGTGGGAGGGGGCGAGGTCGGAGCGGAAGGCGGCGAGGAAGGCGTTCAGGTCGAGGCAGCGCAGGTCGTCCGTCCGCGCGTCGGCGTACACCAGCCGCGGGTGCCCGTCCAGGTCGGTCAGACCGTGCCCGGCCCAGGCGACGAACAGCCAGTCGCTCCCCGTCGGCCCGACCTCCCGCAACAGCGTCCGGTGCACGTGCTCGCGCTCCGCGGGCCGCCGGCACACCCCGGCGTCCTTGAGCAGTGCCTCGTTCCGCGGCAGCGGGGAGGCCAGGACGGTGATCGCCTCCGGGCGGAGTCCCGCCCCGAGCAGCCAGTCACGGTAAGCCAGGATGTCCCGAACCGGCCCGTCCAGGCTCCATCCGCTCGCGTACGACTCGACCGCCACCAGCACCGCCCGGCCACGCGCCGGAGCCCCCGCGTCCACAGAGCGGCCGCTACGACGGCGTGCGTGCCGCTGCCAGCAGCCGTGTCACGTCGTCGCCGCAGATCGTCAGGGCCGCGCCGACCGTGGTGAGGACCTCGCGTTCGGCGGGGGTGTACGGGCCGTCCGCCAGGGCGATGCGGGCGCCCTGGAGGAGGATCGATTCGCGGCCCGCGGGGGCGAGGTGCGGGGCGAGGGGGTCGAGGGCCTCGTGGAGCTCTATGGCCAGGCCCGCTCCGCAGGGTTCGCCCATGACCCGGCCGGTGTCCGCCGCCAGCGCCTCCACGAGGGCGTCCAGCTGTTCCTCGGTGCAGTCGTCGAAGCCGGCCGCACGGACCGCCGAGGCGGCGGTCTCCAGGGCCGTACGGGCGCAGGTACCGCCCGCGGCGAGCACCGCGAGGGCGACGGTGTGGACGGCGTCGCGGAGCATCGCGGAGAAGCGGGTGGTGGTGGGGTGGTCCAGGACGTCGGTGCCGAAGTGGCGGCGGCAGGCCGCGCACTCCACCACCGGCCCGGTCTCGCCGCGCGGCAGCACCGGCACGCCGAGCAGGGTGAAGCGGCGGCGGCCGGTCAGCCGCTGGTAGTTGCGGTCCCCTCCGCAGCCGGGACAGAAGAACTCACCGTCACCGACGGCCGTCCACGCCACGCGGGTGCCCAGGATGCGGGCAGGCCTCGCGGCACGGCCGTTTCGTCCCCGTCCTGGCAGCACGTCGCACCTCCGCGAAACCCCGCGGCAACGTCGCCGCGCTTGCGTGATGTTAGCCACATCCCCCAGGCCGAGTCAGCACCTTGGACGAGACCTTTCCGTGACCTGCATGAGGAATGGCCGGTATACGACGATCCCCGCCCCTCAAAACAGGGGGCGGGGAAACGTACCTAGGGGCGCGGGGCTGTGACATTTGCGGCTCCGCCGCGTGGGCGCGAGAAACCACGACGGACCCGCAGCCGCCCGACAACCACTCGCGGCACCTACCTACCGCGCAGCCCGGTTCACGGCGGAGACGACGGCCTTCAGCGAGGCACGCGTCGTGTTCGCGTCGATCCCGATCCCCCACAGCACCTTGCCGTCGATCGCACACTCGATGTACGACGCGGCCTGCGCGGACGCGCCCTCGCTCATCGTGTGCTCCTGGTAGTCCAGCAGGCGTACGTCGATGCCGATCGACTGGAGCGCGTCGAAGAAGGCCGAGATAGGACCGTTGCCGGTACCCGTCAGCACCGTGTCGGCGCCATCGACCGTCGCCTCCACCTTCAGCGTGTCCACACCATCCGTGTCCGTCGTCGACTGACCGTTGCGGACCTGGATACGGCCCCACGGGTTCTCCGGGTTCGGCAGGTACTCGTCCTGGAAGACCGACCAGATGGCGGACCCGGTGACCTCGCCGCCCTCCGCGTCCGTCTTGGCCTGGATGAGCTTGGAGAACTCGATCTGCATCCGGCGCGGCAGGTCCAGCTTGTGGTCGTTCTTCAGGACGTACGCGATGCCGCCCTTGCCGGACTGCGAGTTGACGCGGATGACGGCCTCGTAGGAGCGGCCGACGTCCTTGGGGTCGATCGGCAGGTACGGCACCGCCCACTCGATGTCGTCCACGGTCACCCCGCGGGCCGCCGCGTCGGCCTCCATGGCGTCGAAGCCCTTCTTGATGGCGTCCTGGTGGGAGCCGGAGAAGGACGTGTAGACCAGGTCGCCCACGTACGGGTGGCGCGGGTGGACCTCCATCTGGTTGCAGTACTCCCACGTACGACGGATCTCGTCGATGTCGGAGAAGTCGATCTGCGGGTCGACGCCCTGCGAGAACAGGTTCATGCCCAGGGTGACCAGGTCGACGTTGCCGGTGCGCTCGCCCTGTCCGAACAGACAGCCCTCGACGCGGTCGGCGCCGGCCATCAGCGCCAGCTCGGCCGCCGCGACGGCCGTACCGCGGTCGTTGTGCGGGTGGATGGACAGGCAGACGTGCTCGCGGCGGGACAGGTTGCGGCCCATCCACTCGAAGCGGTCGGCGTGCGTGGAGGGGGTCGAACGCTCCACCGTGGCGGGCAGGTTGAGGATGATCTCGCGGCCCGGACCGGGCTGCCAGACGTCCATGACCGCCTCGCAGACCTCCAGCGCGAAGTCCAGCTCGGTGTCGGTGAAGATCTCGGGGCTGTACTGGTAGCCGAACTCCGTCTCGGGGCCCAGCAGCTTCTCGGCGTACTCCATCACCAGGCGGGTGCCGTCCACGGCGATCTGCTTGATGTCGTCCTTGGAGCCGCGGAAGACCACCCGGCGGAAGACGGGCGCGGTGGCGTTGTACAGGTGGACATTCGCCCGCTTGGCGCCCTTCAGGGACTCCACCGTGCGCTCGATCAGGTCCTCGCGGGCCTGGGTCAGTACGGAGATGGTGACGTCGTCGGGAATGGCCCCCGGCTCCTCGATGATCGACCGTACGAAGTCGAAGTCCGTCTGGCCCGACGCCGGGAACCCGACCTCGATCTCCTTGTAGCCCATCTTGACCAGCTGGTCGAACATCCGGCGCTTGCGCTCGGGCGACATCGGGTCGATCAGGGCCTGGTTGCCGTCGCGCAGGTCCGTGGAGAGCCAGCGGGGGGCGGTGGTGACGCGCTGCTCGGGCCAGGTGCGGTCCGGGATGTCCACCTGGTCGTAGCGACCGTACTTGTGGACCGGCATGGACGTGGGCTGCTGGCGGTTCGCCATGATTGCGGGGCTCCTCAGGATGTCCGGAAGGACGGCCGACGACGCAACGCGAAGCTCCGCGGGGAGGGAGTCGACCTGGACTACAGGCCCTCGCCGCGGCAGCTAAGAAGAAGCAGCCCGAAAAGCATGATGCGCAGCATGCTAGCCGAGCCGCCCGCGATACGGCGGTGTGTATCAGTATGCGGGACCGCACGGACGAACTGGACAAAAAGTGCGCTATACCACTTCCCGACTGCCGGATGGGCGCCTTGTCGGCACATTTCATCAATCATGGTTGCGGGTGGTGACAGCGGCATAACGCAGTGCAATGGTGCCGGGCATGACCAACCACGGGGGCCACGAGCCCGTCTTCTGCACCGTCGTACCGCCCCACGTCCTCGACAAGCTGGCCCGGGCCGAGGACCCCGCCCTGTCCGGACCGGCCCGCCGGACCCTCCAGCGCGACGCCTACGAGCGCACCCACCGCCGGCTGACCACCGTGCTCGGGGCGCCCGCCGTCGCCCCGCCCGCCGACGCCGAGCCCGACAAGCCGCAGCGCACGGTCTACGACGCCCGGCACGGCACCGACCTGCCCGGGAAGAAGGTCCGCACGGAGGGCGAGGAGCCCGGCAAGGACGCCACCGTCAACCGCGCCTACGCGGGCCTCGGCGCCACCTTCGACCTGTTCCTGAAGGCCTACGCGCGCAACTCCATCGACGGCGACGGACTGCCGCTGGACGCCACCGTGCACTACGAGAAGGACTACAACAACGCCTTCTGGAACGGCGAGCAGATGGTGTTCGGCGACGGGGACGGCGAGATCTTCCTCGACTTCACCATCCCCATCGACGTCATCGGCCATGAACTCGCCCACGGCGTCACCCAGTACACCGCCAACCTCACCTACTTCGGCCAGCCCGGCGCCCTGAACGAGTCGATGTCGGACGTCTTCGGCGCGCTCATCAAGCAGTACACGCTCGGCCAGAGCGCCGCCGAGGCCGACTGGCTGATCGGCGCCGGACTGCTCGCCCCGCGGGTCACCGGCAAGGCGCTGCGCTCGATGAAGGAGCCCGGCACGGCGTACGACGACGACGTCCTCGGCAAGGACCCGCAGCCCGCGACGATGGACGACTACGTCCGTACCGGCCGCGACAACGGCGGTGTCCACATCAACTCCGGGATCCCCAACCATGCCTTCTATCTGGCGGCCACCGCCCTCGGCGGCAACGCCTGGGAGCGGGCCGGGCAGATCTGGTACGACGTGCTGACCGGTGGCGAGCTGAAGGCGCAGGCGCTGTTCACCGACTTCGCCGCGCTGACGGGAGCGGCCGCGAAGGCCCGCTACGGCGACAGCAGCGAGGAGCTCCAGGCGGTGCAGAAGGCCTGGGAGCAGGTCGGGGTGCGCGCGCTGTGAACACGTACTAGACAGGAACCATGCGGATTCAGGTGAGGCGCACCGGAGGTTTCGCGGGCATCGAGCGGTTCGCCGAGGTGGACACCTCGGGGCGGACCGATGCCGTCGAGTGGCATGCCCTGGCCGAGCGGGCGGTCGCCGCCGGCCGGGGCGAGCCGCCGATCGGGGTGCCCGACGGGTTCAGTTACCAGATCACGGTGGACGGGAAGACCGTGTACTGCTCCGATCCCCGGCTGACCGAGGAACAGCGCAAGCTGATCACCAGGGTGCTCAAGGAAGGCGCGTAACCGCTTGTTCACGCCGGGCCGTTGACTTCCCTTACCGGCGGTACGGATGATCCGGCGCATGGCGACTCAAGAGCACCCTCAGCACCCGATACCTCGGTTCCCGGCCGGTTTCCTGTGGGGCGTGTCGACCTCGGCCCATCAGATCGAGGGTGCGGCCGAGCAGCGCGAGCCCTCCGTCTGGGACGCCTTCACGGACGGGCCGGGGCGGGTGAAGGACGGCTCCACGGCGGCGGTGGCCTGCGACCACTACCACCGCTACCGCGAGGACGTGGCCCTGCTGTCCGGCCTCGGGGTCGGCGCGTACCGCTTCTCGATCTCGTGGCCGCGGGTGAACTCCCCCGGCGGCCTGGACTTCTACGACCGGCTGGTCGACGAGCTGTGCGCGGCGGGCGTCCGCCCCGTCCCCACGCTCTTCCACTGGGACCTGCCGGCCGGCCTCGACTGGCTGGAGCGGGACACCGCGTCCCGGTTCGCCGCGTACGTCTCCCAGGTCGCCGAGCGGCTCGGTGACCGCGTGCCCAAGTGGATCACCCTCAACGAGCCCGCCGAGCACACCCTGCTGGGCCACGCCCTCGGCGTCCACGCGCCCGGCAAGCGGCTGCTGTTCGACGCACTGCCGGTCGCCCACCACCAACTCCTCGCCCACGGCATGGCGGTACGGGCCCTGCGCGCTGCCGGGGTCACGGACGTCGGGATCGCCAACTCGCACGGGCCGACCTGGGCCGCGTCGAAGGAGAGCGCCGACGTGGAGGCGGCGGAGTTCTACGACGTACTCCTCAACCGCCTGTTCGCGGACCCGGTCCTGCTCGGCGAATACCCGGCGGGACTGGGCGAGTTGATGCCGGGCGACGTCGAGGCGGACCTGAAAGTCATCGCCGAGCCGGTCGACTGGTACGGCATCAACTACTACGCCCCGACGAAGGTGGGCGCACCGCAAGGCGCCGAGATCGAGTTCGGCGGCGTCTCCATGCCCGCCGAACTCCCCTTCTCCGTCCAGGAGATCGAGGACGTACCGGTCACCGACTTCGGCTGGCCGGTGGTCCCCGAGGCGCTGACCGAGCTGCTCACCGGCTTCCACGAACGCTACGGCGACCGGCTCCCGCCCGTCGTCATCACCGAGAACGGCTGCTCGTACGAAGGGGTCGACGACCAGGAGCGGATCGCCTACCTGGACGGCCACATCCGCGCCCTGCACCGGGCGGTGGAGGCCGGGGTGGACGTCCGGGGGTACTTCGTCTGGTCGCTGCTGGACAACTTCGAGTGGGCGGAGGGCTACGCGCGCCGGTTCGGCCTCGTCCACGTCGACTACGACACCCTGGAGCGGACCCCGAAGGCGTCGTACCGCTGGTACCGGGACGTGCTGCGGACCCAGGGATGACGACACCCGCCCTGGCCGAACCCGTCGACCGGGTCGGCCGGGGCTGGACGACGGCGCTGGCGCTCGCCAACTGGGCGGTCTGGGTGGGCTGGTACGGCCCGCTCCAGATCCTGTTGCCCGAGCAGTCCGAGGAGTTCGCGCCCGGCACCGGGATGTCGAAGGAGACGCTGCTGGCCTGGGTGACCGGGGTCGGGGCGGCGGTCTCGCTGGTGGCGAACCCGCTCTTCGGCGCCCTGTCGGACCGGACGACGTCCGGCTGGGGGCGACGCAGGCCGTGGATCGTGGCGGGGGTGGCGGGCGGGGCGCTGTCCCTGCTGCTGCTCGCGGGGGCGGACGGCCTCTGGACGATGATCGTCGGCTGGTGCCTGGTCCAGCTGACCCTGAACGCGGCCTTCGCGGCGGTAACGGCGGCGGTGCCGGACCGGGTGCCGCGGCTCCAGCGGGGCTCGGTGGGCGGCTGGCTGGGGGCGGCGCAGATCCTGGGGGCGGTCGCCGGGACGGGGCTCGCGACGGCGGTGGGCGGGATCGCGGCGGGGTATGCGGCGTGCGCGGTGTTCGTGGTGGCGGGGGTGCTGCCGTACGTCCTGCGCGGCGGCGACTTCCGGCTGGCGGCCGATCACCGACCGCCCTGGTCCCTGCCCGCGTTCCTCCGGAGCTTCTGGCTGAGCCCGCGCCGCTATCCGGACTTCGGCTGGGCCTGGCTGACCCGCTTCCTGATCAACCTCAGCAACGCGCTGGTGATCCTCTACCTGCTGTACTACCTCAGGGACCGGCTGGACTACGACGACCCGGACGAGGGCGTCCTGATCCTCACCGCCGTGAACAGCGTGACCCTGCTGGCCACGGTCGTGGTCGGCGGCGTCTGGTCCGACCGCGTGGGCCGCCGCAAACCGTTCGTCCGCTGGTCCGGGCTGCTGATGGCGGCGGCGACGGCCCTGCTGGCGGCCTGGCAGACCTGGCCCGGCGCGATCGTCGTGGCGGCCCTGCTGGGGGTGGGCCTCGGCGTCTTCATGTCGGTCGACTTCGCCCTGATGACCGACGTCCTCCCGAAGGCCCTCGACCGGGGCAAGGACCTGGGTGTCATCAACATCGCCAACGCCCTCCCCCAGGTAGCGGCCCCCGCCCTGGCGGCCCCCGTCGTGACCCACCTGGGCGGCTACCGCGTCCTGTACGGGGCAGCGGCGGTGATCGCGTTGGCGGGGGCGGTGCTGGTGGGGCGGATCAAGGGGGTGGACTAGAACCCGAGCCTGCGCAACTGCTTCGGATCCCGCTGCCAGTCCTTGGCGACCTTCACGTGCAGGTCCAGGAACACCGGGGTCCCCAGCAACGCCTCGATCTGCTTGCGGGACTTGATGCCGACCTCCTTCAGGCGCTTGCCCTTCGGGCCGATGATGATGCCCTTCTGGCTGGGGCGCTCGATGAACAGGTTGGCGTGGATGTCCAGGAGGGGCTTGTCGGCGGGGCGGTCCTCCCGGGGGAGCATCTCCTCGACGACCACCGCGATGGAGTGCGGCAGCTCGTCGCGGACGCCCTCCAGCGCCGCCTCGCGGATCAGCTCGGCGATCATGACCTGCTCGGGCTCGTCGGTCAGGTCGCCCTCGGGGTAGAGCGCCGGGCCCTCGGGCAGCATCGGGATGAGCAGGTCCGCCAGCAGGTCGACCTGCTTGTTCGCGGTCGCCGACACCGGCACGATCTGCGCCCACTCGATGCCCAGCTCCTTGCCCAGCTGGTCGATCGCGATCAGCTGCTCGGCGAGGGTCTTGGAGTCGACGAGGTCGGTCTTGGTGACGATGGCGACCTTCGGGGACTTCTTGATCCCCGCCAGCTCCTTCGCGATGAAGCGGTCACCGGGACCGATCTTCTCGTTCGCGGGCAGGCAGAAACCGATCACGTCGACCTCGGCCCAGGTGGTCCGCACCACGTCGTTCAGCCGCTCGCCCAGCAGCGTGCGCGGCTTGTGCAGACCAGGGGTGTCCACCAGGATCAGCTGCGCGTCCGGGCGGTGCACGATCCCTCGTACCGTGTGCCGGGTCGTCTGCGGCTGGTTGGCGGTGATCGCCACCTTCTGCCCGACCAGAGCGTTCGTAAGGGTGGACTTGCCCGCGTTGGGCCGGCCCACGAAGCAGGCGAAACCGGCGCGATGGACGGCCTCGGCCGGCTCCTCGGATGACTGGGTGCGAACGCTCATGCCGCCCATTCTCCCTGATCCCCGGAGCGGCGCCGCACGGTGAGGCCCCGGAAACCCGCCCGCAATGAAACGCCCCCGAAACACACCGGTACACGACCGGAAACGCACACCGGTGAATCTCTGACGCACCCCCACCCGTTGGAGACCCCGTGACCCTCGCCGCCCAAGGCATAGACACCGGTGACACCGCCTGGCTGCTCGCCGCCACCGCCCTCGTCCTGCTGATGACCCCGGGCCTGGCCCTGTTCTACGGCGGCATGGTCCGCACGAAGAGCGTCCTCAACATGCTGATGATGAGCTTCGTGGCGATCGCCCTGGTCACCGTGGTGTGGCTGGCCGCCGGATACTCCCTCGCGTTCGGCGAGGACACGGTCGGCGGGCTGATCGGCGGGCTCGACCACCTCGGCATGGCGGGCCTCGGCCCGGACAGCGTCCAGGGCACGGTCCCCACCGTTCTCTTCGCCACCTTCCAGCTCACCTTCGCGATCATCACCGTCGCCCTGATCAGCGGCGCGATCGCGGACCGCGCGAAGTTCGGGGCCTGGCTGGTCTTCGTACCGCTGTGGGCGCTGCTCGTATACGTTCCCGTCGCGCACTGGACCTGGGGCCCGGGTGGCTGGATCCTGAACCACCTCGGCGCCCTGGACTTCGCCGGCGGTCTCCCCGTCGAGATCACCTCCGGCGCCTCCGGCCTCGCGCTCTGCCTCGTCATCGGCCCGCGCCTGGGCTTCAAGAAGGACGCGATGCGCCCGCACAACCTGCCCATGGTGATGCTCGGCGCCGGTCTGCTCTGGTTCGGCTGGTTCGGCTTCAACGCCGGTTCCGCCCTCGGCGCCAACGGCCTCGCGGCCGCCGCCTTCCTCAACACCCTCGCCGCCGGCTGCACCGGCCTGCTCGGCTGGCTCTTCGTCGAGCAGCGCCGCGACGGCCACCCCACCACCCTGGGCGCCGCCTCCGGCGCGGTCGCCGGCCTGGTCGCCATCACCCCGTCCTGCGGCTCGGTCTCCCTGCTCGGCGCCCTGGTGATCGGCCTGACCGCCGGTGTCGTCTGCTCCTACGCGGTGAGCTGGAAGTTCAGGTTCAACTACGACGACTCCCTGGACGTCGTCGGCGTCCACCTCGTCGGCGGTGTCATCGGCACCCTGCTGATCGGCGTCTTCGCGGTCGC